>JAVJRE010000002.1:0-300000 GCA_040218575.1 Alphaproteobacteria bacterium
GGCGGTGAACTGCCGGCCATTGTGGAACTTGACGCCGGGACGGACCTTCATCTCCCAGGTGCGGAGATCGTCGCTGGCGCTCCAGCTCTCCAGCAGCATGGGCCGGGTCACATTGTCCACGTGGGTCTTGGTCAGATAGTCGTAGTTGGCGCGAATGCCCACGTTCGACCAGCTATCGGCGTGCGGGTTGGTGAAGTCCTGAATGCGCGCCGCCAGCGTAGCGGTGCCGCCGGCCGGCATCTCCGCCGCCTTGGCCTGTGGCACAGCCTTCGTGCCGGTGATCTTGCCGGCGGTGGCATAGGCCGCCGTCGCCGACATGCCAAGCATGGTTGCCGTCCGCACAAAATCCCGCCGGCCGATCTGGCCTTCGGAAAGCTGGCGCTGCAGTTCGGGAACATAAGGGTGAAGCTCACCCTCTTTCCGCAACTGTTTCGTCATAGGGTTTCCCCTCCCTAAAGTGTCCACGGGCAGGATGGCGGAACCGGTTCATTCCGGATTCACGCTCCTACGCCAAACTAGGCTCGCCGGCCCCGTCCCGCAACGGGCAGTCTGCGTCTTTCCTTCACATTGCCGGGATTCGTGCAGGGAGCCGCACCGGGAGCGGCGTCGCGGGCCAGGACCGCTGCCACGCGCATACACATGCCGCCTGCCGACAGCTTGCCGTGTCCGTCGGGCGTCCCCGGTGGCGAATTCGCCGGGCAGACAGGCCAGCGCCTGTAACGCGTGGCCCGCCAGCTTTGGCCCTTGCCGTCAGACGGGTCCACGTCACGGCCTAGCTGACGTCTTAACCATAACGGCTAGTGGCTTGCGATTGTGGATAAAATCCGGCCATAATCGTTAACGGGTGCGGTCGGGGGCCGCTCTAGCGCTGGCCTGAAGCAGGGGAGATGGCCGATGACCAAGAGTCCGACGGACTTGCCGGAGACCAGTCGCCTGGCGCCGCTCAGCGCGCCCGCCCGTTCGGGCGAGGTCGCTACGAACGACAGTACGCCGGTCATCCACCTCCGGCCACACGCGAAGCCCGCGGTACGTACGACCGGCCGCAAACAGCCACCCGCGCGGATTACTTCGCTCGACGAGATCGAGGCCCTTCCGCTGAAAGAGATGCGCGTGACGATTGATCGCGGCGCGGGAATCCTGTGGTGTCGGTTTGCCTTTGCGGGGCGGCCCAGCTTTACGCCGGCCCTGCTGGACGACATCAGCCGGGTGCAGAGTGCGGTGGTTGATCTTCATGCCGGGGCGGGCCGATCGCCCGAAACAGGACCGCTGCGCTATATGGTGTGGGCATCCGATATGCCGGGGGTGTGGAACCTAGGCGGTGATCTGCGCTATTTCGCCGAGCGTATACGCCGGCGGGACCGCGATGGCCTTCTGACCTATGCTCATGCAGTGGTCGGCGAAGGCTATCGCAACGCCGTCAACCTCAATCTGCCGATTGTCACGGTGTCGCTGATTCAAGGTGATGCGCTGGGCGGTGGATTCGAAGCGGCCCTGTCGAGCAACCTTCTGGTCGCCGAGAAAGGATCCAAGTTCGGCCTGCCGGAAGTGCTGTTCAACCTGTTTCCCGGCATGGGCGCCTACAGCTTCCTGGCCCGACGCATCAGCGCCGCCTATGCCGAGCGGTTGATCTTCTCCGGCCGAATCCATACGGCTGAAGAGTTGCACGATGTTGGCGTAATCGACGTACTGACCGAACCCGGTAAGGGCGTCGAGGGATTCCTCGACCATGTTGACCGCAACCGGGACCGCTTCAACGCCCATCGGGCGATCTATCGCGCACGGCAGATCTACCACCCCATAAGCCGTGATGAGATGCTGGATATCGCCACCATGTGGGTGGATACCGCTCTCACGCTGAGTGAACGTGACCTGGCAAAGATGGAGCGACTGGCGGCGGCGCAGGACAAACGGCGCGCGCGGGCGGCCGCGGCCGGGCTCGTCAGTCCATTATCGGCCTGATTCGATCCGGCCAGACTCCCCCTGGCCAGCGCCCTGACCAGTTAAGCCCGGCTTGATAAGTCCGGGCCGGGCCCGCCGGTGATCAGTCCGGCGCGCCGACACGGCGGCGCACACGCTCCGTCGCCACCTGGGCATTGAGTTCGCTGGAGACGCGGGCGAACTCCCGCTGAACCCTGGCGATCCGCTCACGTCCGTCATCGCGCAAGTCCCGCTCGGTCATGGTACGGAAGCCTTGCAGGACGTTCGCCAGCCGGCGCGCGCCGACATTGGCCGAAGAGCTCTTGAGCGAGTGAGCGTGGTCACGCAAAGCGGCGATATCCTGCCGCTCCAGCGCCCGATCCATCTCGCGCGTCACCGTCGTCGCATCACGCAGGTAATCATCGATCACCTCGACCACGAACGACGGATCGGGATCCAGCGCCCGCAGTTCTGCCAGGGCATTACGGTCAATGATGGGCTCGTCATAGTCTTCGCTGTCCTCGCCGGAGCTAAATCGCGGATGGCTGGCAAGCGACGTTACGGTCTGGTCCGTGGGCGCAGGCAGCGGCACGGCCTGGAGAGACTTCCGCGCCGGAAGCAACTCGGCGATGGTACGCAGCAGGGTCGGCGCATCCACGGGCTTGGTGACATAGCCGTCCATGCCGGCTTCCAGACACAGGGCCTGTGCCTCGGTTGTGGCGTCCGCCGTCAGGGCAACGATTGGCAGGTGCGGCTCTTCGGTGTGGGCGAAGCGGTACATCTTGACGGCCTCGACCCCGCTCATCCGCGGCATGTTGATGTCCATGAGCACCAGATCGAACTCTTCCTCGTCCAGGGCATTGAGCGCTGATTCCCCGTCTTCGACGATACGATGGTCGATCCCCGCACGATCCAGGATACGGCCGATGACAAGGCGGTTGGTGCTGTTGTCTTCCGCCACCAGAACCCGCACACCGTTAAGGTCGGGCAGGTCGGCGACGGGTCGGCCGACAACCGTATCGCCGTCGCTCTGGATGCACAGGGCACGCAGAGCCGCATTGAGTTGAAGTGGCGTGAACCCGGCCCGGAGAACGCAATCCATATCGCCGCTGAGGGCCGAGGCTTCACTATCGGCGGAGGCCCCATCCAACAAGACAAAGGCCGGGTCCAGCAGATCGAAGTGGTCTTTCACCTCGCCAATGAGAGCGGGCCAGTTGAAGCTTCTGTCTTCGCCCTGCAGGATGAAGACCAGCCGGGCCGTATCCTCCACGGAATAGCCGGCGACGGCATTGCGCAGCGCCGGCACGGTCTCCACCGGCTGGGCGTCGATTTGCCACGATGTGAGCATGGCTTCAAGACGCATGGCTTCTTCATTGCGCGGCCCGACCAGCAGCACGCGAACACCGTCGTGACCGACAGGCTCTAGCCGTGATTCAAGTTGTCCCTCCTGGCGAACAAAGGGGATTTTGAAGCGGAACGAGCTGCCCACACCTATGGCGGATTCGACACTGATTTCGCCGCCCATCGCCTCTACGAGCTGCTTGGAGATGGCGAGCCCCAGACCGGTGCCGCCATAACGCCGGCTGATGGAGTCGTCGGCCTGGACAAAACTGGCGAAGATGGACTCCAGCGCCTGCTCGGAAATACCGATACCGGTGTCCCTGACCTCAAACACCAGTGTCGCGGCGCTGGGCGTGACTTGCTCCAACCGCACGTCCACGATCACACCGCCCTCTTCGGTGAACTTGACCGCATTGGCGACAAGGTTGGTCAGCACCTGTTGCAGATGCTTGGGGTCACCGCGCAAGCGCCACGGCACATCGGCCGCAACGCGGGCCGACAGGAAGAGTGACTTGTCGCGCGCCTGGGTGCGGAGGATTCGCCGGACATTGGCGACGACCTCGTGCAGATCGAAGTCCTCGAAATAGATCGAGAACTTGCCGGCTTCGATTTTCGATATGTCCAGAATGTCGTTGATCAGGTCCAGCAGGACATGACCGGAGCTGTTCACCGTCGAGACCATGTCACGCTGATCGCGCGCCAGGCGCGTGCCCACCAGCAGGTTTGACAATCCGATAATGGCGTTGAGCGGCGTACGCAGCTCATGGCTCATATTGGCGACAAAGCGGCTCTTGGCGCGGTTGGCCTCCTCGGCCGCCGCCTTTGCTTCTGTCAGCGAGCGGATCAAGGTCGAGACATAAGCCGGCAGCAGGACCAGGGCGGCAATCAGGGCGCCGCCCATTACCGGATTGGACTGCCAGTACGGCGTATTCAGAACGACAAACGTAAACCCGGCGACCGCCATGGCGGCGCAGGTGAGCAGATAGCGCACACCGTAGCGAAAACCGTAGCCAAAGGTGATCCACAGATAGATCAGCCACCACGCGGTCATCACTTCGCCGCCGAAGTGAAGGGCCACTGTCAGGATGCCATTCTCCGCCAGCATGGCCAGATGACGACGGATGACCGAGGTCGCGGGACGGGCCAGAATATGGATCAGGAACAACCAGCTTATGGCCAGACCGATGGTCATGCCGATGAGCGCAAGCCGCGCGGCATTGCCGGAGTCGTGGCCGACGGTCAGGACCAGATAGCCGACGATCAGCGATACCAGAAGAACCCGCAATACGACCTGTTCATGCTCGCTGTCGGGCCGGGTCGCCCATGTGTGCGCGACCGTGGCCAGGCCCTGGCGGGCCACCTGCACCGCGGCGATCAGGGGCAAAGCCACGAGCACACCCAGAACCAGCAGGGAAGCCGTCTGTGGACCCTGCCACAGGTCGGTGGCAACCAGGCCGATGGCCTCCGACGCGACGCCGAGACCGGCGGCGACCGCCAGCAGGCCGGCGACCAGCGCGGCGCGTCGGCGGGACCGGCGACGGGCCGGCGCAGGCTGATTGTCGATCACCGGCCGGGACGACCCGTCCGGTGCGACTCTGGGTTCGGCCAGATTCGCCATGGTCAGACGGACCCCTGGGAGGAGAGGGGCGAATCGAGACCGGCGACGGGTTCGGCGCCTTGGTGCCCTGGCTCCGGCCGGCGGATCGGCAGGATGACGGTCATGGTCGTGCCCTGCCCCTTGCGGCTTTCCACATCCAATCGGCCGCCATGCAGCCGCACCAGGTCATTGGCCAGGGGCAGGCCCAGACCGGCGCCGGCATGACGCCGGGTCATGACGTTTTCCAGATAGCCAAAGCGCGACAGGGCGGTGCTGATTTCAGCCGAATCCATGCCGCAGCCACGGTCGGCGATAGCAACGATGATCGATCCGTCACGCTCCAGTGCGTTCACATAGACCTCGCCGCCATCGCTGGAGGCCTTTACGGCATTGGATAGAAGGTTGACGATAACCTGCTGCAGACGCGCCGAATCGGCGCGCAGGGGCGGCAGTTCCGGTTCCATATTGATGACGATCTGAACCCGCCGGCCGCTGGCCTCCTCGCTAACCGCGCGAACAGCGTCATTGATCGTCGTGGCCATCTCCACCCATTCGTCATGCAGGTCGAGAACGCCGGCTTCGATGCGCGATACGTCCAGAATGTCGTTGATGATGTCCAGCAGGTGCGATGCGCTGCCGGCAATGTCATGGGCATAGTCCACATACCGTGGCGTGCCGACGGGGCCCAGCACCTGCTGGTTCATCATGCTGGCGAAGCCGATGATGGCATTGAGCGGCGTACGCAGCTCGTGGCTCATATTGGCGAGGAACTCCGTCTTCAGGCGATTCGCCGTTTCCGCCGCGTTCTTTGCCTCTTCCAGCGCTCTGGACGCCGCCTTGCGCTCTGTAATGTCGAAGCCGACTGTCACCACATTGGCAACCCGCCCGGCCCCGTCCCGCAACGCCATCTTGGTCAGGTGAAAGGTCCGGTCATCCCCGTTGAACGAGATCGTTTCGTCGAACGGCGCAGGCGCCTCCCCCAGGTCAAAGATCATCCGGTCGAGCGCCAGCGAGCGCGTGCCGTAGCCATGCGGATCAATATCGGCCGGTGTGCGGCCCGCCGCCTCATCCGGCGTGGTGCCGAGCAGTTGCGCCTCAAAGCTGTTCATGAACACGACGCGGCCGGCATTGTCGGTGGCCGAGATCATCGCCGGAACCGCGTCGATGACCCGCAGCAGGCGTTGGTGGCTCTGCTGCAGGGCTGCGGCATGGGCCTCGCTGTCACGCATGAGTTTG
Organism: Alphaproteobacteria bacterium; assembly: GCA_040218575.1. Lineage (NCBI taxonomy): Bacteria > Pseudomonadati > Pseudomonadota > Alphaproteobacteria > Alphaproteobacteria bacterium. The sequence goes on from JAVJRE010000002.1 coordinate 6,092, forward strand.
CGTTCGAGCAGTTCGGCCCGCTCCTTGAGCTGGCGACGCTGCCGCTCGAGCGTCAGAAGGTTGCGGCAACGGCTGCGAAACTCATGATGGTCCACCGGGCTCAGCAGGAAGTCCGTGGCCCCGGCCTCCAGCGCTTGATAGCGGTAGGACTTGTCTTCATAAGCGGTGACCACCACCACCGGCACATTGGCCAGGGACGGCTCGCGACGGATGGCCTGGGTGAACTCCGCGCCATTCATGCCGGGCATGTTGAAGTCGGTGACCACCAGGTCCGGCGTGTTCTGCCGGAGCCAGGCCAGGGCGGCGGGCGGCTCGGCGAAATCGCGCACCGTCGTGCCCGCCTCCAGGGTGGTGGCGAGCTTCGACAGAATGCGTCGGTTCGTAATCCGGTCGTCAACTATCACCACAAGGGGCATAGATCCGCCTCGCTGACCCAGGACCGCCCGTCCACTTTGTCCTACCCCTGAATCCCGGCGGCGAGCGGTCGACCCGATCATCCGCCAGGCGCAGAAAGTGCGGCGTGAACGAAGCATCGGATAGCTGTCGTTAACGCTCTATTAACGACAGGAACATTTGCCGACGATGGCGGCCGGGCGGCAGCCGGCCGCGGCGGCGGGGAGCGCCCTTGCATCCGGCGGAAACACGCCCTCCACTCGCCGCCGGCTGGCCGACCACAGGCGGTCCGGCGCCAGCGGGACACGATTCAGCGGGAGATGAAGAGCATGAGCGGGGCAAAGCCGAATACGGCCGATTTCGTCATTGTCGGCGCCGGCATCACCGGGGCCGCCACGGCCTATTATCTGGCCAAGGCCAAAGCCGGCCGGGTGGTCCTGCTGGACCGCGGCCAGCCCGCCGCCGGCGGCACCGGCCAGAGCGCGGCCATCGTCCGCCAGCACTACTCCAACGATGTTCTGCTGGCGCTGGCCCGCGACAGCGTGGCCATCTTCAAGTCCCTGCCGGAGGAAACCGGCTACCCCATGGGCTATGTGCGCACCGGCTGGTGCATGCTGCTGCCGAAAGACGTGCTGGCGGGCGCGAAGAAGAACCTGGAGCGCCAGAAGGCGCTGGGCATCGAGTCCCGCATGATGAGTGCCGAGGCGGCCAGGGACATCATTCCGGGCCTTAATCCCGACGGCGTGGCCGGCGTTGCCTACGAGCCCGATGGCGGTTTCGCCGACCCGCACCTTTCAACCCGCGCCTATGTAAAAGCCTTTGCCGATCTGGGCGGCGAAGTGCGGCTGGCGACGGCGGTGCGGCGGCTCACCCGCCAGGGCGACCGGGTAAGCGGCGTCGTCACCGATACGGACGACATCGCCGCCGGCATGGTGGTCAATGCGGCCGGGCCGTGGGCCGGATCCCTGGCCCGCACCGCGGCCATCGAGACGCGCCTGACGGTGACCCGCGAACTGGACACCATCTGGATCAGCGAGGCCGGTCGGCCGGTGCCGACCACCTCCATCTCCAACGCGGTGGACGCCATCTATCTGCGGCCCATGGGCTATGGCCGCTATACGCTCGGCCGCGGCTTTCCCAAGGACTATGAGACGGTGGACCCGGACAATTACCGGCACGCGGTGGAAGATGATTTCGTCGCCGACGTGCGCCGGCGGGTGGAAAACCGCTTCGCCGGCATGAAGGGCATGCGCCTGGCCGACACCTATGCGGCGCTCTATGACGTCTCGCCCGACTGGTATCCGGTGAGCGGTGTCCGCGACGGCCTGGCCGGTTATGCGGATGCCTGGGGCGGCAGCGGCCATGGCTTCAAGATCGCCCCGGCCCTGGCGCGTGGTCTTGCCACGTCTTTGCTGCAGCCGGCGGAGAATGCGGCCATCGCCGGCCTGGGCCACGATCGGTTCAGCAGCGGCGCTCTGTTCAGCCAGGCCTACGGCGGCAATCGCGGATAGGAAAATCAGCAGAAAACCAATGGGTTAACTGCCAACTCTAAAGTGCTATTTAGGCGGGGGATGCGCCACCGACCGGCGGCGGCTGGTCGGAGCGGCGGGATTTGAACCCACGACCCTCAGTCCCCCAGACTGATGCGCTACCAGGCTGCGCTACGCTCCGTTGATACCGCCGGCCGCCCGGCCGGCGGGACTATAAGAGGCGACCGGCAGCGGTGCAACGCGCCGCCGCCGCGGCAAGGGCTCATAAGCGGACGGCGGCTAAGCGGACGGAGACGACCGGGCGGTCAATCAGGCTTGCGGCGGACCCCGGCCAGCAGGCTGCGCACCCGCTCCAGTTCGCGGCGGACAATCTCCAGCTCACGTCTGAGGCCGGCCGCGGGAACCGCCGCCGCCGGACTGGCCGAGGCCAGGGTAGAGGATGCAGCCGCTGCGCCGCCGGCGGCGCTGCCCGGGCCGTCAGACGACGGGTCGCCCGCCGCCGGGCCGGCCGGGCCGGCGCTGTCGGCAGACGCCGCGGCCACGCCGGCGGCGTCATCACCGGTGGAAGCGCCCGCCGGGCCGCCGGACCGGCCGCGCAGGATCTTCTGCACGCCCTTGATGGTGAAGCCGTCAGCGTAAAGCAGATGACGGATGCGGCGCAGCAGAGCCACATCTTCCGGCCGATAGTAGCGGCGACCGCCGCCCCGTTTGAGCGGCCGGACCTGGCTGAACTTGGTTTCCCAGAAACGCAGCACGTGCTGCGGCACGTCCAGATCGGCGGCCACTTCGCTGATGGTGCGGAACGCCTCGGACGACTTGCCGGCAGTCGATTTGTCGGGCACCGACCGGCGGCGGGGCGCCCCGGCGGCAGGCGGCTCAGCCACGATCAGGCGCAGCGCCCGCCGGCATCCGCTGACCATCATCAGACGCCGCGTCGGCCGCGCCGTCCTCAGCAGCCGACATCTCCGCATTAATGCGGTCCTTCAACACGTGGCTGGCGCGAAATACCAGAACCTGACGCGGCAGAATGGGCACTTCCTCACCGGTCTTGGGGTTGCGGCCAATGCGCGAACCCTTATGGCGGACGGCAAAACTGCCAAACGATGAAATCTTGACCGGCTCATTACGCGCCAAGGCATCCGCCACCTCGTCCAGAACGGACTCCACAAGAGCTGCCGATTCATTGCGCGACAGGCCGACCTGCTGGAACAGCACTTCGGCCAGTTGTGCTCGTGTCACGGTGTTCTGCGCCATCCGGCCCCCCTTCTTTGAAGGAACGCTAGCGCATGCCAATTAAACGGTCAATTACAATGGCATAAATGGTGAGATTGAAGCGCCGTTGAATGGTGCCGCCGGACTTTGGCGGAAGTCGGCGGGGCAGCTACCAGCGGACCAGCGCCGAGCCCCAGGCGAAGCCGCCGCCCATGGCCTCCAGCAGCAGCAGATGGCCCGGCTGAATGCGACCATCGGCCACCGCCTCGGCCAGGGCCAGCGGCACCGACGCGGCGGAGGTGTTGGCGTGGTGGTCAATGGTCATCACCACCCGCTCCAGCGGCAGGTTGAGACGCTGGGCGGTGCCTTCGAGAATCCGCCGATTGGCCTGGTGCGGCACGATCCAGTCGATGGCCGATGGGGCCAGACCATGGTGGGTCAGGGTTTCGTCCACCGCATCGGCCAGGTTTCTGACGGCGTGGCGAAAGACCTCGCGCCCGTTCATGCGCACATGGCCGGTGGTGCCCGTGGAAGACGGACCGCCATCGGTGTGCAGCAGGCCGGCCTGGCGGCCGTCGGTGTGCAGGTGGACCGAGTGAATACCCGGCATCTCCAGGCCGCCATCGCCGGCGGTGGCCTGCAGCAGCACGGCGCCAGCCCCGTCGCCGAACAGGACGCAGGTGGCGCGGTCGCTCCAGTCAACCAGACGGGAGAAAGTCTCGGCGCCGATGACCAGCACGGTCCGGGCCTGGCCGAGACGGATGAAATTGTCGGCCTGGGCCAGGGCAAAGATGAAGCCGGCGCATACCGCCTGGATATCAAAGGCGAAGCCGCGGGTCATGCCGAGACGGGCCTGAACGGTGGTCGCCGTCGCCGGAAAGGTCTGGTCAGGGGTGGTGGTCGCCAGAATCACCGCATCCACCTGGTCGGCCGCGACCCCGGCGTGGGCAAGCGCCGCCGTCGCCGCCGCCACCGCCAGGTCGGAAGTCATCTCGCCATCCGCCGCCACGTGACGCTGGTGGATGCCGGTGCGCTCGCGGATCCAGGCGTCGGAGGTATCGACCGTGCGGGCCAGCTCTTCATTGTCCACAATGCGGGCCGGCAGGGCAGCGCCACAGCCGGTTATGCGCGCCCGCAACAGGGCGGGGGACGGGCCGCCGTTCATGGCCGCCGCGCCCGCGGCGACCGCGGCACCATCAGGACGACCGCCATTACTGCGCCGCGGCCCGCTTATCGGCGTCGAGAGCCGACCCCAGAGCGGCGTAATCGCGGCCAATCTGCTCATTGGCGCCATGGCGCAGCAGATCCACCGCCACGCCAACCGCGTTGGCGAAGCCGATGGCGTCGGTACCGCCGTGGCTCTTCACCACCACGCCGTTGAGCCCCAGAAACATGGCGCCGTTGTAATACCGCGGGTCAGTCCGCTGCGACACCTGGCGCAGGACGTTGCGGGCCAGCACATAGCCAAGGCGGGCCAGCAGTGAGTTGGCAAAGGCGCGGCGCAGGAAATGGCTGTAAAGCCGGGCTGTGCCCTCGGCCACCTTGAGCGCCACATTGCCGGTAAAGCCATCGGTCACCACCACATCGACGGTTCCCGCCGGCAGATCATTACCTTCCACAAAGCCGGTGAAGGTGATGGGCAGTTGTGCGTCGTCCAGCGTGTCGGCAGCGGCACGGATCTCCGCATGACCCTTGACGTCTTCCTCGCCGATATTGAGCAGGGCAACGCTCGGCCGCTCGATACCCAGCACACAGCGGGCAAAAACCTCCCCCATTACCGCAAACTGTACCAGGTGACGGGCATCGCACTCCACATTGGCGCCGAGATCGAGCATGACGCTCTCGCCACGCTCAGTGGGAAAGATGCTGGCGATGGCCGGCCGGTCTATGCCCGGCAGAGTCCGCAGGATGAGCTTGGACATGGCCATCAGCGCGCCGGTATTGCCAGCGGAGACGACACCATCGGCCTGGCCGTCTTTCACCGCCTGTATGGCCAGCCACATGCTGCTCTGGCGACCCTGCCGAATGGCAATGGACGGTTTTTCCTCGTTGCTGACAGCGTCCGGCGTGTGGACGATGCGCGCCGCCTCGGCCAGTGCCGGGTGAGCGGCGGCCAGCGAGCCGATGCGGGCTTCGTCGCCAAAAAGGAGAAAGCGCACTTCCGGATAGCGAACACGGGCAAGAGCGGCCCCGGCGATGACCATCTCCGGCGCCTGATCGCCGCCCATGGCGTCCAGCGCAATCGTCAGAGGCTCGGTCCCGGAGGCAGTCACGTCAGCACCCTCGCCCGGCCGCGCGCCAGGACCAGCCTGGTCCGTCAGGCCGTCGCCTGCTCAACGACCTCGCGGCCGTCATAATATCCGCACTGTGCGCACAGATGGTGCGGTCGCTTGCGCTCGCCACAGTTGGGACACTCAATATTGGCAGCCGGCGTCAGCGCATCATGGGAACGTCGCATATTGCGCTTCGATTGCGACTTTTTTTGCTTTGGAACAGCCATCGTCGTGCTTCCTTTGCACCCTTGTGCGTCATGCCGCCGGCCAGCAGCCGGTCCAAGCCAGCCCCGGCCGGTCCAAGCCAGCAGGTATCTACCGGGAATAGAGGCGTCTGTGTAGCCAAAAAGCCCGAACGCGGCAAGCGGCGCGACGACAACCGGTAGCAACCGGGCGCAACACGAGGCAAGCAGAAGCTCCGCAGACGGCGCCCAGACCGCATGGTGGCGCCACGCGGTGCAAGCCGGCCGGCGGCACCCGGTGGGCACCTCCCGGCCCGTGACCGCAGCCGTCCGGCTAGCCGCGGTCCCCGCTGCCTTTCGCCTGACGCCGGGCCAAAGCCGCCTTCAGATCAGCCAGCGGCCGCTGTCGGCCGCTGCTGTCGGCCGCCGGTTCCGGTGCATCGCGGTGGCGTGGCCACGGGTTCATGGCCAGGCCCAGTTGCTGGGCGACAACTTCTCCCAGATCCAGCGGCCCGCTCGGCAGCGGTTCCACATCCCCGGCATACGGATCATAGGATTCCGCTTCATATTCAGTTGGTTGCGGCTCGTCGCTGAAAAACACCTCGAATGTTTCGTCGATGTGTTCGGGGACCGGTTCGAGGGTCGCCACACAGCGCTGGACAATCTCTGCGCAGAGCCGGCCACGCACCGCCACAGGCCCGTCATGGCGCGGTCGGGAAATCGTCAGCTCGGCGCTCAGGGAGTCAAGCGCCAGCAAGGCAAACCGGCGGGCCAGCGCCGTCTGCTCATGGGGGCTGGCCGTGATGCGGCGCACCACGGGACCGCCCGACAGGGCTTCCAGCGGCAATGGCCGGGACATTTCCGGTGGCGGCGGCGCGGCAGGCGGCGCGGCCGTCATTGCGCCGCTCCGACCGGGGCCAGGGCCGGCACAAAGGGGTCAGGCGACGGTAGCCGCAGCTTTCCGGCCGCCAACTGCGCCGCCGGCCAGGCGCGAAGCGCGTCACGTGCCGCCACCGCATAGGCGGCGAGCGCCGCGGCAGCCGGCAACTGTCCGTGGTCCCCGTCGCCGCCGCGCCAGATATTGCGCCACAAGGCATCGGCCAGGGCGGCCGACGGCAGACCCGGCGGCGACTGACGAAGCAGTGCGCCATAGGTGTCGAGCCGGCCGTAGAAGGCCCGGGCCATGCGCCGCATACGCGGCGCCACCCCCATATCACCGGCCCCCATTTCGCGCAGGCTGATATCCATATCGTCAACGAAGGCGGCGGACACGCGCCGGCTCAGTTCGTCGAGGGCCGGCCCCTCCTCATGACAGCGCAGCAACACCAGCCCCACATGCAGCGCAATCAGGTCAAATCGCCCATCCACGGAATCGGCTACGGCAAAGCCGTCGGCACGATAGAACACCGGCTGGCGAGCCTGCGCCACGGCGGCAGTGTAAAGCGCGACCGCCGCAGCGCGACGAGCTCGTCCGGCAGGCGATATCAGAAGGCGCGACAGGAACATATCAGCCAGACCATCCAGGCAAACCAGGGACAATACCGCAACATAAAGCCGGGGCGCCGCACCGGCGGCCGCACCGGAGAAAGCCCGCCAGTGCGGTTCCGCGTTATTGACAGGTTTCCGGGCGAGTGCCAAGTATCCGGCCGCTTGTCGCGCAGGGCCCTGCCAATTGCGGCGACGCTGCGCCACAGTGTTGGAGCCCACGTCAGTTGGAGCCCATCCCCAGGAGCATACCGCGCGTGAAAAATGGCCAAGCCAGAAAATCCCGTCCAGCCCCTGCGTCGCTGACGCATCCGGCAGGCGCACGCCGATCAGGCGGGCGGCGACGCGGCGGGCTGCGGCTTGTGCTTGGCGCCGGCCTGACCGCCCTCACCCTTTCGCTGGCCGCCTGCGCCGAAACCCTCAGTCTGCATGGTCATGTGCCCGACGCCGAACGGGAAGCGGAAATCGCCTCCAGCCAGGCGACCCAGCCGCAGGTGGCCGAGGCCCTGGGCTCGCCGTCCTTCATCGCGCCATTCGATGGAAATGTCTGGATCTACTTCTCGCAGGTCCAGAAGCAGGTCGCGTTCTTCACGCCGGAAATCGTCTCCCGCGACATTTTCCTGGTTGAGTTTGACGACAGTGGCCGGGTGCAGGATACGCGGCGATACACCATGGCGGATGGCAAGACCGTAACGCCGGTCGGACGGACGACACCGACCCTGGGCAACGAGCTGACGCTGTTGCAGCAATTATTCGGCAATTTTGGCCGGTTTGCCGGCACCGAACGACCGGTGACGGGCAATATTCCGACGCAGTAGAGCAGGCCGCTTCCGGGCCCGCCGACCTCAATAGACGCCACCAATGAAAAGGGCCGCGCGACCGGTGCGGCCCTTTTCTCTGCTTTCGTCCCCGGCCCGTGCGGCACGTGCGGCCGGCGACGGTCGTTCCGCCGGTTATGCGGCGAGAATCACCAGCATCAGCAAGGCGACGATGTTGGTGATCTTGATCATCGGATTGATCGCCGGACCGGCGGTGTCCTTGTAGGGGTCTCCCACCGTGTCGCCGGTCACCGCCGCCTTGTGAGCGTCGGAGCCTTTGCCACCGTGGTTGCCGTCCTCAATATACTTCTTGGCATTGTCCCAGGCGCCGCCGCCGCTGGTCATGGAAATGGCGACGAAGAGACCAGTGACAATGGTGCCGAGCAGCATGGCGCCGACCGCAATAAAGGCCTGCAACTGGCCGGCAACGGTCCAAATCACCAGCCACAGCACGACTGGCGCCAGGATCGGCAGAAGCGACGGCAGAATCATCTCGCGGATCGCCGCGCGGGTCAGGAGGTCGACTGCCCGGCCGTATTCCGGCCGCGCCGTCCCTTCCATGATGCCCTTGATCTCGCGGAACTGACGGCGCACCTCGTGCACCACCTGCTGGCCGGCGCGGCCCACCGCCATCATGGCCATGGAGCCGAACAGATACGGCAGCAAGCCGCCGATGAAGAGGCCGACCACCACGTAGGGATCCTGCAGCCGGAAGGTGACGTCACCGGCCAGGCCCGGGAACAGCCGGGACAGTTCTTCTGTATAGGCGGCAAACAGCACCAGGGCAGCGAGGCCGGCCGAGCCGATGGCATAGCCCTTGGTCACCGCCTTGGTGGTATTGCCCACGGCGTCCAGGGCATCGGTGGTCCGCCGCACTTCCGGCGGCAGGTCAGCCATTTCCGCGATACCGCCGGCATTGTCGGTGACCGGCCCATAGGCATCGAGCGCAACCACCATTCCGGCCAGAGCCAGCATGGTCGTGGCGGCGACGGAAATGCCGAACAGGCCCGCCAACTGAAACGAGGCGACGATACCGGCGGCGATGACGATCACCGGCAGCGCGGTCGCTTCCATGGAGACGGCAAGCCCCTGAATGACATTGGTGCCGTGGCCGGTTTCCGACGCCTGAGCGATCTGGCGCACCGGGCGATAGCGGGTGGCGGTGTAATACTCCGTGATCCACACCAGCAGGCCGGTGACGGCGAGGCCGACCAGCGCACAGTAATACAGCAGACGCAGACTGATTGGCTCGCCGTTCAGGCTGACCGTGTGGTCAAAGCCCCACAACCACCAGATAGCGCCGGCGATGAGCACGGCCGACAGCACGGCGGTGACCACCAGGCCCTTGTAGAGGGCGTTCATGATGTTGTTGGAGGCGCCGAGACGAACGAAATAGGAGCCCACCAGCGAGCCAATGATGCAGACGCCGCCGATCACCAGCGGGAAAAGCAGCATTTGCTCCAGATCAACACCGGTGAAGAAGATGGAGGCCAGCAGCATGGTGGCGACGATGGTCACCGCGTAGGTCTCAAACAAATCGGCCGCCATACCGGCGCAGTCGCCCACATTGTCGCCGACGGAGTCGGCAATGGCCGCCGGATTGCGCGGGTCGTCCTCGGGAATGCCGGCCTCGATCTTGCCCACCATATCGCCGCCCACATCGGCGCCCTTGGTGAAGATACCGCCGCCGAGACGGGCAAAAATGGAAATGAGCGAGCCGCCGAAGCTGAGCGCAACCAGGGCTTCGATCATGTGGAGAAGATCGGTCCCCAGCGCCTTGAGGACGAAGTAGTAGCCAGCGACGCCAAGCAAGCCGAGGCCAACCACCAGCATGCCGGTGACGGCGCCCGACTTGAAGGCGATGTTGAGGGCCGGCGCCAGGCCGCCGCTGCGGGCCGCCTCGGTGGTGCGCACATTGGCGCGGACCGAAACGTTCATGCCGATGAAGCCGGCGACGCTGGAGAGGATCGCGCCAATGGCAAAACCGATCGCCACTTTCAGGCCGAGCAGCGCGCCCAGGCCAACGCACAAGACCACGCCGACAATGCCGATGGTGGTGTATTGCCGGCTGAGATAGGCCTGCGCGCCTTCCTGAATGGCGCCGGCGATCTCCTGCATCCGGTCGTTCCCGGCGGCGGCGGCGATGATGCTGCGGCTAGTGACAATGCCGTACAGAATGGCCAGCACGCCGCTGGCAACAATCAGCCACTCGATGGTCTGCATCGCTGGACTCTCCCGACCCGGTGTATTTCCCTGAAAACCTGCGCCTGTCGCCATCAAACGCATCCGGCAAAGACCGGCGGACGACGGCGGCGGACAATGGCAGAAGGCGAAAACCGGCGCAACCGGCCGGCCCGACCGGAGCCGTCGGCGCCGGTCTGGCTGAAAGATAGGGTCTCCCGACTACTCCGCCGGCGCCATTCGCGCGGCGCGACGCTTGAGGGCTATGCCCCAGGCCAGCGCCAGGCCGATCAAGGCGGTGGGAATGATGACCGCCAGATTGAGCGACAGCCAGCCGAAGATGTCATAGAGGATGGCCGACGACAGGGCGGTGGTGGCCACCGTGCCGAAGATCAGGAAATCGTTGAAGCCCTGGGTCTTGGCCCGCTCTGTCGGATGATAGGTCTCGGTCAGCAGGGTGGTGCCGCCGACGAACAGGAAGTTCCAGCCGAGCCCAAGGGCGATGAGGCCGCCGAAGAAATTGGCCACATTGGTGCCGGAGAGATTGACGGCGATACACACCGCGTAGAGCGCCACACCGGCGGCCATCACCTGCAGGACGCCGAACTTCTTGATCAGCGCGCCGGTAATGAAGGACGGGGCGAACATGGCAACGATGTGAGCCGAGATGACCCAGCCAACCACCGGCAAGGCATGATCGTGGGCGGTGATCGCCAGCGGGGTGGAGACCATCACCAGATTCATGATGCCGAAGCCGAAGGCCGCACCGACGGCGGCGACGATGAACATGGGCTGGCGGATAATCTGTGACAGAGGCCGGCCGCCGGACTTGCGCTCCGCTGCCGTCAGGCGCGGCACCTTGATAAACATCAGCGTGAAGAAGGCGGCAAGATGCAGGGCAATCATCACCAGATAACTGCCGGCGAACAGAATGGGTTCAAACATGCCAGCGGCGGAGGTGGCCAGTTGCGGGCCGATAAGCCCGGCAACCACGCCACCGGCCAGAACGTAGGAGACCGCCTTGGGCTTGAACGAGTCTTCCGCCGCCTCAACCGCGGCGAAACGATACTGCTGCATGAAGGCGGCGAAGATGCCGATGATGAACATGCCGACGCACAGCATGATGAAATCGGCTTCGAAGATGGCCCATGTGCACAGCGCCGCCCCGACCATGGCGATGACGGTGCCGATCATGAACCCGGCCCGGCGACCGATGGCGCGCATAAGCAGGGCCGCCGGCATGGTCCCCAGCATGGTCGCAACAAACGACAGAGCCAGCGGCAGGGTACCGAGTTTTGGCGACCAGGCGAGCGATGTGCCCACCAGTATGGTGGTGGTGCCGATGATCGACTGGCCGGTCATGCCAAGGCCCTGGGCCATGGCCAGAAGCAAAATGGTAAGACGGGAGTGGGCGCGGACTTCCGCCAGGGGAGAGTCGGCCAGAGGGGGTGTTGCCATGGCGCGGGACATTACAGCTTCGTTCCCACCGCCGGAAGCGGGTCCGTAGCGGCCTGGCGCCGCAGGCTTTGGTGCGCGGGTCGCGACCGTGCGCGAGTCGCTGCCGCGCCGGTCAATGACCGCCGGACGAGGCCGTGGCAGGCTCGGCCTTCGTCGCCGGCACTGGCGCCTCCTCACCGGGCGCCAGCCGGTGGACCCGCACCGTACTGGCGACGGACGCCGGCAAGTCGGCCGTCAGGGCGCCGGCCAGCAATGTGGTGAGCTGTACCGGCGGCGGCACGACGCCCCGCCGCGTTGCATCGGTCAGGGTCAGAAATACCGTCTGGCGCAGTCTGGGCAAGGCATGGGTCACATGATCCTGCTCTGACACCATGGCCACCGTCACCCACACGGAGATGGCGGCGCGCGGCACTTCGGCCTGTTCGCCGGTCAGCGCCAGCACAAAGGTATCCAGCAGAACCTCGCGAGGCTCGGCCAGAGCGGCGTCCACGATCTCGGTCCGGGGCGGTGGCGTCAGATACTGCCACAGGAAGAGGCCGCCGCCGATACCGATGACAAGCGCGCCGGCGACTATGCCGATTTTCTTGAGGCTCATGGCGATGCGGACGGCTGTTAATGGGCGCGTATATACCGGCGGGATGGCGACGCCCTATTACGCACCCTAGCGGTTCAGGACCGGTTAACGCGCCGTGCCGGCGGGCCAGGAATGGCGCCATCCCTGCCGCTCGAAGACCAATGGCCGGCCGGCCTGATCGCAAATTGTCACACCGGATCCGGCCGTGATCGCGCCGATGCGGGTGACGCGGCACAGACGGCCGGGTGTCAGGGCCTCCACATCGGTGCCCGCCGGCACCGTAAACAGCAGTTCGTAATCATCGCCGCCGGTAAGCGACAGATCGAGCAGGTCCGGTTCCAGCGCCAGCGCCGCACGAACGGCAACCGAACGCGGCACAAGGTCTAGCGCCACGGTCGCCGCCACGGCGGATTCTTCCGCTACATGGCCAAGATCGGCCAGCAGTCCGTCCGACAGATCAATCGCGGCGGTAGCCATGTCCGGCAGGAAGGGCGCCAGTTCGACCCGCGACGGCGGCACATGGTAGCGGGTCACCAGGTCCTGGCGCCGCGCCCGCGGCAGAGCCGCCAGCCGCCCCTGGAGCACGGCGAGACCAAGCGCCCCGTCGCCGACGGTACCGGACACCCACACTTCATCGCCGACCGCCGCGGTGCTGCGGCGCACCGCCCGACCCGCCGGCACATGGCCGATGGCCGTGACCGACAGGGTGAGCGGGCCCGGTGTACGGCTGAGATCGCCGCCCCACAGACGAATGGACATGTTGCTTTGCTCCACCGCCAGGCCGGCCGCGAACCGCTCCAGCCAGCCGGCCGCCAGATCATCCGGCAGGGCCAGCGCCAGGGTGAAGCCGGCCGCCGTCGCGCCCATGGCCGACAGATCGGAAACATTGACCCCCACCGCCTTGCGGGCGATGGCGTCGGGCGCGTCGTCGGGCCTGAAATGGACGCCGGCCACCAGCAGGTCCGTGGTCACCACCAGGTCGCGGCCGGCCGGCGGCGTATAGACCGCCGCGTCATCGGCCAGGCCCAGCGCCTCCGGTGTGCGGGCCGCCAACGGACGAAAGACACGGGCAATGGTTTCGAACTCATCCATGGGAATATCCCGGCATTGGACCAGGGTAGAAACGTTTCAGGTCGGCTCGGCCGTTGCCGCGGTGCGTTCCTGGCGGGCGAAACGGTCAAGCACCGCATTGGCCAGAGCCGGCTCCGGTCCGGTGAAGAAGGAATCGGCAATCGCCACATACTCGGCGATGGTGACGGCGACGGGAATATCGTCACGGTCGGCCAGTTCCCATGCCGCCGCCCGCAGCAACGCCCGCAGCACCCGATCAAGCCGCTCCATGCGCCAGCCTTTGTCCAGACAGAGGTTGAGCGCGGCGTCGAGCCGGTCGTGGGCGCGGGCGGCGCCTTCCACGGTGGCGGCGAAAAACGCCCGGTCGACTACCGGCGCGGACTCCCGCCCCCCGACCTCCGCCGCATCCGGCCCGACCAGCCGGTGGCGCAGGAACTCGGCGACCACCTGATCGGCCGGACTGGCCGAGACATCCGCCTGGTACAGCGCCTGCACCGCGGCCAGACGGGCGGCGCGACGATGCTCGGCGTCATGGGCGGTGGCCGGCGGGTCAACGGTCACGGGCTATCCTTCATGGCGGGCCCGCATGGTGGACTTCATCGCGGATAGAGGCGAAAGGCGCGCTTGAGCTCAATCTGCGCCAGACAGGCCGTCACCGCGTGGCCGCCTTTGTCCTGACGGGCCGGGTCGGCCCGCTCCATGGCCTGATCGCGGTTCTCGCAGGTGAGCAGGCCGAAGCCCAGCGCCAGAGTGTAGTCCACGGCCAGTTGCTGCAGGGCGCGCGAGACCTCGGTGCACACATGATCGTAGTGCGTGGTCTCGCCACGGATGACGCAGCCAAGCGCCACATAGCCGTCGAAGCGGTTGCGCACGCTGTTGAAGTCCATGGAGCGGATGGCGAAGCGGATGGCCGCCGGCAGTTCGAAGGCGCCGGGGACGGAAAACCGTTCATAGGTGGCGTTGGCTTTTTCCACCACCGCCATGGCGCCAGTGATCAACTGGTCGGTGATCTCCGTGTGATAGCGGGAATCAACAATCATGATATGCGGCGTATCAGCCATGGTCGGCCTCCCTCAGAATGACGGGCCGGCGCCCGCCGGCACCGGTCGCTGTTCGTGAACTGTCAATCCATAGCCGTCGAGACCGACAAAGCTGCGCGGCCGGTTGGACAGCAGGATCATATGGCGCACACCCAGATCGAGCAAAACCTGCGCGCCCACGCCATAATCGCGCAGCTCTTCCGCCGCGCCAGGCCGTGTCGCCGCATCGCCCGCGCTGTCATTGGCGCCCGCGCCGGCCGCCTCGCCCGTCCCATGGCCATCGGCCAGCCCCGGCAGACGGGCGATACGGTCAGACAGGCTGGTCGGTCGGGCTTCGCGGATGAGCACCACCACGCCGCGCCCGGCCTCGGCGATCAGGCGCATGGCCTGGTGCAGGATCGGCGGACCGCCGGCCGTGCCGCCCAGCACGTCCGACAGGACATTGACCGCGTGCATACGCACCAGAACCGGCTCATCGCCCGCTACATCGCCCTTCACCAGCGCCACATGTTCGGCATAGGAGACGGTGTTGACGTAGAGGTGGAGCATGAACCGACCGCCGATGGCGCTGTCGAAGGGGGCCGACAACCGCCGCTCCACAATGCGGTCGTGGCGGCGGCGGTGCGCGATCAAGCCGGCGATCGTGGCGATGCCCAGACCGTTGGCGGCGGCGAAGGCGAGCACATCGGCCCGCTGCGCCGGGCGACCGTCGCCGGCCAGTACCTGGCAAAGAACCGCCGACGGGTTGAGGCCGGCGAGACGGGCCATGTCCACTGCCGCCTCCGCCCGGCCGGCCCGCACCAGGACGCCGCCATCACTGGCCGTCAGCGGATGCACATGGCCCGGCGAAACCAGATCAGCCGGCCGCGTCATGGGATCGATGGCCACCGCAATGGTGCGCGCCGCGTCGGGCATGGCGGCCTGGGATTCGCCGGGCGCCGCGTGGCGGGCGCGAATGGCAAGAGCGGTGGCCGCCGCCGGGCGCTCCGCCCGATCAGCCGCCTCGCCCACCAGACGGCCATCGGCCAGGTGTCCGCCGCTGCGCACCGGCAGCTCCAACTGCTCCGCCCGCTGCCGGGTCAAGGCCAGGCACAGCGGGCCCCTGCCGCCGCTGCCGCCGGTCATAAAGGCCATGGCGTCGGGCGTGGCCATCTGCGCCGGCAGCATCAGGTCGGCCGATCCATCGGCCGCTTCGTCGTCAACCAGCACCAGGATGCGGCCATTGCGCGCCGCATCGATGGCCGCCGCCGCCGAAAGGACCGGCGGCGCGGCCGGCGCGGCGGCGGGCCGGCTCACGACGCCGGCGCCTTGTGGCCAGCGGTGACCAGCAGGCGCGCCACATAACGCGCCAGCAGATCCACCTCCAGATTGAGACGGTCGCCGGGGCGCAACCGGCCGAGTGTGGTCTGGCTCTGAGTGTGCGGAATGATGTTGACGGTAAAGCGTCCGTCACCAACGCGGTTGACCGTCAGCGAGACACCATCCAGCGTCACCGATCCCTTGGCGGCGATATAGGCGGCCAGGTCCGGCGGCACGGCGACTGTCAGTCTGCGGCTGTCACCGTCGGGCTCCGCCGACAGCAGTTCGGCCACCCCGTCCACATGGCCGGCCACCAGATGGCCGCCCAGCTCGTCTCCCATGGCCAGCGCCCGTTCCAGATTGACCGGCGTACCGGGCCGCCAGCCACCCAGAGTGGTGCAGGCGAGCGTTTCGGCCGAGGCCTCCACGGCGAACCAGCACGCCAGATCGCCGGCACCGTCACGGCCGCGATCAACCACCGTCAGGCACGCGCCGGAACAAGCGATGGAGGCGCCAAGCGCGATCGCCGGCGTGTCATAGCGGGTGGCGATGACGAAACGCGTATCGCCCGCGGTGGAGACCGAGAGCACACGGCCCACATCGGTGATGATGCCGGTAAACATGGGTCTTTCTCTAACTGACCGGCTGCAGGGTTTCCACCACATCCGCGCCAAGATGATCGAGACTGAGCCGGCGAAAGCGTCGGGCATCCGCCAGGCGGGCCAGATTCAGGTGGCCGACAGCAGCCACCCCGTCACCGCCCACAAGCAGCGGCGCGCGGTACCAGACGAGCTGATCCACCAGGCCGGCGGCCAGCAGGCGACCGGCCACACCGGCCCCGCCCTCTACCAGAACACGGGTCAGCCCGGCCGCGCCCAGTGCCTGCAGCATGGCGGACGGCGCCAGCCCGTCCGCACCGGACGGCAGGGCCAGGATCCGCGCGCCGAGATCTTCCAGGCGGCGACGGCGCGCGCCGTCGGCGGCTTCATCCGCCAGCAGCCAGACCGCGCCCGCCGCTGATGACAGAAGACGGGCGGTGGGCGGCAGGTCAAGACGGGGGTCAACCACGATGCGCACCGGCTGGGCCAGGCGGTCATCGGCGGCGATGCCCGGCAGGCGGCAGGTCAGCGCCGGATCATCGCTAAGGGCGGTGCCGATGCCGACCAGGACCGCATCGTGGCTGAGCCGCAGGCCGTGCGCGTGGGCGCGGGACTGGGGCCCGGTGATCCAGCGGCTTTCGCCGCCGGCGGTGGCGATACGGCCGTCGAGACTGCTCGCCAGCTTGAGGGTGACGAAGGGCCGGCCGCTGGTCAGGCGCTGCAAAAACCCCGCATTGAGCGCCGCCGCCGCTTCGCCCAGCAAGCCGCTATCGACGGTGATGCCGGCGGCCCGCAGCGCCTTATGGCCGCGGCCGGCGACGCGGCTATCAGGATCGGCCATGGCGCTGACCACGCGGCTGACGCCGGCGGCGATCAGACGCTCGGCGCACGGTGTCTTGGGCGGATCGCCAGCATGGGCGCAGGGCTCCAGCGTCACATAGGCGGTGGCGCCGCGCGCGGCCGGCCCGGCGCGATCAAGGGCAACCGCCTCCGCATGGGGCCGCCCCCCCTCACCCGCCGGCGTATGGCGGTGCGCGCCCTCGCCCGTATGGCCGGCGGCGATGAGGCGGCGGCCGCCGGCGCTATCATCACCGACCAGAACGCAGCCCACGGCCGGCCGCGGCCACACCCGCCCCAGGCCGCGGCGGGCGCGGCTGACGGCCAGCGCCATCCAGCGATGGTCCGCCGACGAAAAGGAGGTGTCCATGGTGTTGGTCATGGCGCAGGCGCGATCAGCGGTCCCGGCGGGTGGGCGGACACGCGGGCGGGCGGACACGTGGGCGGGCGGGCGATGGCCCGGTCAGTCGTCCGGGCGGCCACCGGCATCGGGATCCAGCGTGCCGAGGAACTCCTCAAAATCGCGGGCTTCGCGGAAATTGCGATAGACGCTGGCAAAACGCACATAGGCCACCTTGTCCAGCGTGGCCAGGGCGTCCATGACATACGTGCCGATAAGGTCCGAGGGAATCTCCGCCTCGCCGGTGCTCTCCAGCTTGCGGACGATGGTGTTGACCACGCGCTCCACCCGCTCCGGCTCCACCGGCCGCTTGCGGCAGGCAATGGCAATGGAGCGGTGCAGCTTGTCGCGTTCAAACGGCTCTCGCACACCACCCTTCTTGACGACGATGAGCTCCCGCAACTGCACCCGCTCCAGGGTGGTGAAGCGCATGCCGCAGCCAAGGCAACCACGACGCCGGCGAATGGCCGCGCCATCCTCCGTCGGCCGAGAATCCTTGACCTGAGTGTCGTCAGAACCACAGAACGGGCACCGCATTTCCTAATCTCCCCTCCGCGCGTCTCCGCCCGGCTCTCCCCTCTGACCCACCGCAACCGGCGAGCCATCATGCGCGCCGGTGGCGGCCGGCTATGACATATCCGGATAAATCGGAAAACGCTCGCACAACGCCAGCACGCGCTTCGCCACAGCCGCCTCTACAGCCCCATTGTCGTCCGGTGTCTTGACCAGACCGTCCAGCACCTGATTGATCAGGTCTCCGACCTCACGGAACTCCGCCTCGCCAAAGCCACGGGTGGTGGCGGCCGGTGAACCAAGGCGGATACCCGATGTGACGGTCGGCTTCTCCGGATCGAACGGCACACCGTTCTTGTTGCAGGTGATGCGGGCGCGGCCGAGGCTTTCATCAGCCGCCTTGCCGGTCAGTTTCTTGGGCCGAAGATCAACCAGCATGAGATGGGTGTCGGTGCCGCCGGAGACGATGTCACAGCCGTTCTGCTGCAGGCTGGCGGCCAGGGTCCTGGCATTGACCACCACCTGGCGGGCATAGGCCTTGAACTCCGGCCGCAACGCCTCGCCGAAGGCGACCGCCTTGGCGGCAATGACGTGCATGAGCGGGCCGCCCTGCAAGCCGGGGAAGATGGCCGAGTTGATCTTCTTGCCGATCTCCTCGTCATTGGACAGAACCATGCCGCCGCGTGGTCCCCGCAGGGTCTTGTGAGTGGTGGTGGTTACCACATGAGCGTAAGGCATGGGGCTTGGGTGGACGCCGCCGGCAACGAGACCGGCGAAGTGCGCCATATCCACATGCAGCAGGGCGCCGACGGAATCGGCAATCTCGCGGAAGCGTTTGAAATCGATCACCCGCGGATAGGCCGAACCACCGGCGATGATGAGGCGCGGCTTGTGCTGGCGAGCCAGGCGCTCCACCTCGTCGAAGTCGATCTGGTGGGTTTGCCGATCCACGCCATATTGAACGGCGTTGAACCACTTGCCGGACTGGTTGGGCGGCGCGCCGTGAGTCAGATGCCCGCCGGCGGCAAGCGACAGGCCCATGATCGTGTCGCCCGGCTTGCACAGCGCCATCAGCACCGCCTGATTGGCCTGGCTGCCGGAATGGGCCTGGACATTGACCCAGGCGCAGTCGAACAGGGTCTTGGCTCGTTCACGCGCCAGTTCCTCGGCCACGTCCACATAGTCGCAACCGCCGTAGTAGCGCCGGCCCGGATACCCTTCGGCATATTTGTTGGTCATCACCGAGCCGGCCGCCTGCAGCACCGCGCGCGAGACGATGTTCTCCGACGCGATGAGCTCTATCTCGCTCTGCTGGCGATGCAGCTCATCGCGGATCGCGCCAAACACATCCGGGTCGGCCTCCTCCAGCGGAGTGGCGAAGAAAGACACGGCAGCGGCTTTGGACATGACTAACTCCCGTCACTGAAACGGTTGGCGAAAAACGGTCGGCTAAAGCGATTGGCGAAAGAACCATGAAACCGACAGGAGAAAAGCCCGGTCCGGCACGCCGGACAAGGGCCTGCACCCGACCGAGGCACCGGTCACCGCGAAACGGGCGACAAGCGCGCAATCAGGCATGATCCGTCTTTCTGCGTCCGCCGGGGGCAGCGGCCGCGGATGCGGCAGCAGGGGAAGATGGGGCGGCAGGAGAAGATGGGGCGGCAGGAGCCGACGGGGCCGACAATTTTGCCACCCGTCGGCGATGACGCTCTTGGGTCGAGGCCTGTGTCGAAAGAAATGCGGCCACGCAGTCTTTCGCCACCGCCTCGCCGATCAACCGTTCACCAAGGGCCAATACATTGGCGTCGTTGTGTTCTCGCGCCAGGCGGGCTTCCGTCACCGAGCCCACCGGCGCGCAGCGGATGTGGGCATGACGGTTGGCCGCCATGGCGATGCCGATGCCAGTGCCGCAGACAAGGATGCCGCGACCGGCCCGACCATCGGCCAGCGCGGCGGCAAGACGATCCGCCATGTCGGGATAGTCCACGCTGGCCGGCCCGTCGGTACCGAGATCGAGGATTGTATGCCCGGCGTCTGCAAGCCAGGCCGCCAGCAGGGCCTTCAAAGGCCAGCCCGCATGATCGGCGGCGACGGCGATGACGCCGCCTGGCCCGCCCTGTGGTCCACCCTCTGGCTTACCGTCCGGCGGTTCGCCGGATCGATCATCCGGGCCACGCCGCGCCGCCGCGCCATTTGCCGCACCCTGCCCCATAGTCCGCCTGCTCCCGCCGCCAGCCTGCCCTGCTATACCACATCTTGCCGTCGCTGGTCAGCAAGGCACCAGCCATCGATTCCCTATGACCGGAAGGGCGGCGGCCGGGTCGAGGACGGCGCGCCAGGCCACCGCCGCACCCGGCCGCGGCCCGGCCAATCGCCCGAGTGTGATGGATTGATCAATTGACAGGGCCGGCCGGCCATGCAGACTGAACCGGATTTCCTTGCCGATTCTGTATTCGCCAAGCATTCACCGGCACTCGGCAAATGCAGAGCAAACAATCGGCACTGAAAACCGTTTCACAAGACACGCCTGGCCTGCCGCCACCTACGCCATACAGGAACCGCCACATGTCCGCGCCGGCCGACCA
This sequence comes from Alphaproteobacteria bacterium, assembly GCA_040218575.1. Lineage (NCBI taxonomy): Bacteria > Pseudomonadati > Pseudomonadota > Alphaproteobacteria > Alphaproteobacteria bacterium. The sequence continues at coordinate 26,502 of JAVJRE010000002.1, forward strand.
TACACTGCCCCCCGCCCTGTCGGACTCGCCGACGGTGGAGTCGCCCATGGTAGAGTCGCCGGGGCCTGAAGCGCAGACCTCCGCGGGCGAAGCGGCACACGACATGCTGACTCTGACGTCCGACATCGTCGCCGCCTATGTGGCGCACAATCCGTTGTCGGCAGACCGCCTGGCCCAGACCATCGCGGCGGTCCATCAGTCGCTGGCCGGGCTCGGCCAGACGCCGCCCGGCGATCACGCGCCGCCGCGGCCGGCCGTGCCGGTGCGCCGCTCCGTCACGCCGGAGTATCTGGTTTGCCTGGAGGACGGACGGCGGCTCAAGATGCTCAAACGGCATCTGCGCGCCGCCTACAACCTGACGCCGGACGAGTACCGCGCCCGATGGGGACTGCCGGCCAGTTATCCGATGGTCGCGCCGAACTATGCGGCCAGGCGATCCGCCCAGGCCAAGAAGATCGGCCTCGGTCGGGACAAACGTCCCCTCACCCTGCGCAAGCGGCCGGGCAGCGCGCCAGACTGACTCTGGTTTGTGACCTGTTCACAGTCCGATTCGCAACGGGGCAGACCGGAGGCGGTAGACCGCTCGCCCGCACTTAGAGTCCAACCGGCAGACTGTGATCGCGTCGCCGCGCCAATACCCAGCGTAGCTTCTGCTCGGCGATACGACGCCAGGTCGCTTCGCCGGCGGTTCGCGGGGCTATCACCGTCACTTCAGTCAGGCTGGCCGGATCCGTGGCGCTGACCCGCACGGTCTGGCCGATCGCCTGATACTCGAAGATTATCTCCTCGAGCGGCACCGACGCCAGGCGCTCAGCATGGAATGATCGGGGGGTGGCCATCACGGACTCCGCCGCCGCATCCCGGCCGGCGGATCATCCGCCAGCAAACCGGACGCGACGATGCAGTCTAGACCGCAGATGGTAAACAGCCGGCAAATGCAGCTTTCGCTTATGTCATGCCGGAGCTTAGACCTATAGACTGTTGATATTAAACAGATTCAAGCTTGGAAATTCACGCACAGGCGACGGATGTCCTGGCTGTCGAGACCATCCCCGGTAAGACCACACAGATGCGGCTTGCCGTCGTCGCTGGCGCACTCCCGGCCGAAATGGCCGCACTGGGTGCAGGCGCCAAATGCGCGCCAGCCCTGCGCCTGCTGCACATCCTGCAACAGGGTTTCCAGCGTGTTGGTAATGGTGTTGCAGTGGCCCGCATCCAGTGTACCGGCCGCCGCCGCCAGAGCCATTAACGGGTCGCGGGACAACAGGTCCTGACCGGCCGGGCTGATCGCCAGGGTCCGGACCCGGCCGTCATCGCCATCGCGACAGGATTCCACATAGCCCTTGTCCGTCAGGGACTTGAGAGTCTGGGAGGCGGTGCCCTTGGTGACACAGAGATAGGCGGCCAAAGCGCCGGGAGTGCGTGACTGGCGGTTGGCGCGAGCGACAAAACGAAGCGCTTCCCACTGCGCCGGGTTGAGGCCGGCCGCAAACTGCATCCCACGCGCCACCCGGGCCAGCCGGTCCAGAAGATCGGCCAGTCGACCGCCGGCATCATCATAGGGGGGCTCCGCCTCTTTATCATGGGCGCGACCCACGCCGTGCGGGGCAGGCCCCGGGCCGGATGTGGGCAGAGCGGAGGACGATGACGCCACGCGGGCACCCCTCAACAGTTTCTGAACCAGATACAGCAGAAACCCGCGCTGGTTCGGAGTCGAAAATACCCTTGAAGCGGCGTCGGTCAATGGCTATGTTCAAAACAATACAGTATCGAGTCGAAACCATAATAGGGCGATGCCGGCCGGGCCCCCAACTTCCCCGCCGGCGCCGTCAGTACAGGAGGAAGGCCATGGCGTCCTTCACCACATCACGGGTTGACCCCGGCAGCCGCCGCTATATGGCGTCGGTCATGCAGGCGCCGGTTCTGGAGCGGGAGGAGGAGTTCGACCTGGCGCGACGCTGGCGCGATGATCAGGACGAAGACGCCCTGCACCGTCTGGTTGAGGCCTACGCCCGCTTTGTGGTTCGGATCGCCTGGGGGTTCCGCGGCTATGGCCTGCCGGTGGCGGACCTGGTGCAGGAAGGCAATATCGGGCTGATGGAAGCGGCGGCGCGCTTTGACCCGGAGCGTAGTGTACGCTTTTCCACGTATGCGTCGTGGTGGATCATGGCGGCAATTCAGGACCATATTCTGCGAACCAATTCCATCGTCCGGGTGGCCACCACACCGACGCAGCGCCGCCTGTTCTTCAATCTGCGCCGCGCCCGCGCCCGCCTGGCCGAGAATCCCAGCGGGCCGATGACCGACGCCGACCGGGAGAAAGTGGCGGAGGCGCTGTCGGTCAAGCCATCGGATGTCATGGCCATGGAGGCCCATCTGGGCGGCCCCGACAATTCCCTCAATGCCCCGGTGGGCGGCGAAGAGGACGGCGCGGAAGGCATCGAGTTCCTGATGGACGACATGCCCAACCCCGAAGAACTGGTGGGCGAAAGCCATGATCACAAAGTGCGCGTGTCATGGCTGCATGAAGCCCTCGATCATCTGACGCCGCGCGAGCGACGAATCATTGTTCGCCGCTTCCTGGGGCCGGAAAAGACGACGCTGGCAGAAATCGGCGATGATTTCGGCGTCAGCAAGGAACGTATCCGGCAGATCGAAGCCAAGGCCCTGGACAAGTTGCGCGAAAATCTCGGCGCACGGGTCGGCGAATCCGGCCTGCTGTTCTCCAACTAGATCAGGCGCCGCCGTACGGCGCCGTAGTTCAGACGCGCCCGTATGGCGCCGGCGCCGGATCGGAGACCATGACAGAGACGCTGGAAATTGACGGTCTGAGCTTGCGCCGGCGGCTGGCCGAAACCACCGATGACCACCGGCCGTGGCTGCTGGACGTGCGTCAGGGGTGGGAAGTGGCGGCGGCGCCCTTCGCCTGTGATCGGCATATTCCCATGGACAAACTGGCCGAGGCGGTGGACGACCTGCCGGCGGAGCGCGATATCGTCGTGGTCTGCGCCCATGGCCAGCGCAGCCTAATGGTGGCCCGCTGGCTGCGGCACAATGGCTGGCCACGCGCCTATAGTCTGGCCGGCGGAACGGCGGCCTGGGAGACCGAATAAGGCGACGGCGGTGTGAAACGGAGTCAGGCCGAAGCGAAACCTGACTGAAACGACGTCAGATCAAGCGGCGGAACGGGCGGACAAGGGCGTCGCGGTGGTGTGGCCGGCGACAATGCCGCCCCAGTAGCGCTCCAACCGCTTGAGCGTGGCCACCACCTCTTCCAGATTCTCGCCTTCCACCGGCGTGGCATCCAGGCCGACGACGTGACGCTCGTACATCTCGTCGAGACGACCATAAAGCTCCAGCCCCTTTTCCGACAGGCGCACACGGATGGAGCGGCGGTCATGCAGCGAGCGCTGCTGTTCCAGATAGCCGTTCTCCACCATCCGTTTCACGTTGTAGGAAACGTTGGAGCCCAGATAATAGCCGCGATGGGTCAGCTCGCCGACGGTCAGCTCCTCCTTGCCGATGTTGTAGAGGATCAGTGCCTGGACACTGTTGATGTCCTGGATGCCCAGCCGTTCAATTTCCATCTTCACCACGTCGAGGAACTGGCGGTGCAGCCGCTCCAGCAACACGATGGTTTCGAAATATGACTGCTTCACCATGGCCTCCGTCGAGCTTGGACCGGGTCAGCGCGGCAGGGCCACCGCAGCCCTGACACACGTTCGTTGCAGCCAGTGTGCGCCGAATGGCGTTAACAATTTCTTTCGCCACAGCCGGTGGCAGGCGTCAGCCACCGGCTGTTGCCGCGCGCGGCGGGCGCCGGCCGTGAAGATTCGCGGGTGGTTGAAGATTGCCCTCAAACCACCCCCCTCCTACACTCCGGCCGCGCCTGACCAGCGGCGCCGACCGAGCGGAGCCCGCCATGCCCGACCCCACAGCCTTTCCGTCGGCTGGCTTTCCGGCCAGCCGCATGCGCCGTACGCGGCGGCATGGCTGGTCCCGACGGCTGGTGGCGGAGAGCACCTTGTCGCCGGACAACCTGATCTGGCCGCTGTTTATCCGTTCAGGCAATGGCGAGTCGGAGCCGGTGGCGGCCATGCCCGGCGTCCACCGCCTGTCGGTGGACCGGGCCGTGGCCGCAGCGCGCGAAGCGTGCGACCTGGGCATTCCCATGATCGCTCTGTTCCCGGTGATCGACCCCGCCCGCAAGGACGGGGAAGGCAGCGAAGCGACAAACCCGGACAATCTGATCAACCGTGCGGCCCGCGCTATCAAGGACGCGGTGCCGGATATCGGCGTCATGTGCGATGTGGCGCTTGACCCCTATACCGACCACGGCCATGACGGCGTTGTCCGCGACGGCTATGTGGCCAATGACCAGACCCTGGACATTCTGTGCCGGCAGGCGGTGGTGCAGGCAGAGGCCGGCGCCGACGTCATCGCCCCGTCGGACATGATGGACGGACGCGTCGGCCGCATTCGCCGGGCGCTGGACCAGTCCGGCTTCGACCGGGTGATGATCATGGCCTATGCGGCGAAATATGCCTCCGCCTTCTATGGCCCTTTCCGTGACGCCCTGGGGTCCGCCGCATCGCTGGGGCGGGGTGACAAGAAAACCTACCAGATGGACCCGGCCAACAGCGACGAGGCCCTGCGCGAGGTGGCGCTGGATCTGGCGGAGGGGGCGGACATGGTGATGGTCAAGCCGGGCCTGCCCTATCTGGACGTGGTGCGGCGGGTGCACGACACCTTCGGCGCACCGACCTATGCCTATATGGTCAGCGGCGAATACAGCATGATCATGGGGGCCGCCGAACGCGGCTGGCTGGATGGCGAACGGGCCATGCTGGAGGCCCTGCTGTCGTTCCGCCGGGCCGGCGCCGCCGGCGTCCTGACCTATGCCGCGCGTGACGTGGCGCGCCGTATGCAGAGCGCCTGAAGGCCGCGGGTGGCTGGCCGCGGACTGATTCTGTCGGAGCACGGCCTGGGCCTGTTGCTGATCACCTGCGGGGTCCTTCTGTGGAGCACCGAAGGCCTTCTGGTCCGTCTGACCGCCATCGACGGCTGGACCCTGGCGCTGGGCGCCAACCTGGCCATGGCCTTCTTCGTCGGCCTGTGGACGGTCAGTCGTTATGGCCGCAACACCGTGCGGGCCTACAGGGATATCGGCCGGCCGGGGCTTCTGGCGGCGTTGACGCTGGGCGTCGGCAATGTCTTTTTCTATCACGCCTTCCAGGCCACGTCGGTGGCCAATGTCTTTGTTCTGGTGTCGTCGCAGCCGTTCTTTGCGGCGGTTCTGGCCTATGTGCTGCTGCGCGAACCGGTGCGGCCAAGGCTGGTTGTCCTGATGGCGGTGGCGATGGCCGGTATCGCCTACATGTTCCGTGACTCGCTGGTGCTGGGAAGCTGGCGCGGCGATCTTATGGCGCTGGCCGCCGGCATCCTCTATTCGGCCAACATCATCTGCCTGCGCTCCGCCCCGACACGCGACGGCCGCCTGCGCGATCTGATGCCGTCGCATGTTCTGGGCGGCTTGCTGGGGGCGGCACTGGTAGCGCCGCTGGCATCCCCATCCACCATCGGCGGCGGCGACCTGCTGATTCTGCTGGCCATCGGTGGCGGATCACTGGGCGCCGGCATGTGGTTCTATACCCGCTCCTTTCGCTATCTGCCGGCGGCCGAGGGCGCGCTGGTGATCCAGTCCCAGGTGCTGATCGGGCCGTTGCTGGTGTGGGCAGCACTGGGCGAGCAACCGCCAGCGGCGACCATCACCGGCGGTCTGGTGGTCTTTGCCGCCCTGACGGCCAATGCCGCCTTGGGCCTGAATGACGGTCGCCGCGGCCGCCTGGCGGCGCGCAACGCCGGTGGACCACTGACATGAGGCGGCCTGAACCGAGCGGCGGCCGGGGGGCCGCCCTGCGCGCCATCCTGGGCCCGGTTCTGCGCCCGGTTCTGCGGTGGGGCCGCCGCCTGGCCCTGGGGCTTGGCGGGCTGATTGCGGTTGTGCTGGCCGGCGGGTGGCTGTGGCTGCAAAGCGGCATCGCCGATGACGATGGCATCATCGTTTCGCCGGCGCTGAGCGCATCGGTGGAGGTCCTGCGGGACGCCCACGGGGTGCCACACATTTATGCGGACAACCGGCGGGATGCGGCCTTCGCCCTGGGCGTCCTGCACGCCCGCGACCGGTTGTTCCAGATGGAGTTCATGCGCCGGCTGGGTGCCGGCCGCCTGTCGGAAGTAGTGGGCACGGCGACTCTGCCGCTGGACCGCTTCATGCGGACGCTTGGCGTCTATCGCCTGGCCGAAGCGCAGTTTGACCGGCTGACGCCGGAGCATCAGGCCCTGACGGAGTCCTATGCGGCGGGCGTCAACCAGGTCATTGGCGAGCTGAACAGCGGCTGGAGCAAGGCGCCGCCGCCGGAGTTCGTGGTCCTGCGCTATCGCCCGGAACCGTGGCAGCCAGCGGACTCCCTGGTGTGGGGCAAGCTCATGGGATTGCTGCTGACCGACAACTGGCAGGCGGAGATGCTGCGCCAGGAGGTTATCAGCCGCCTGGGCGGCGACGCGGCAACGGTGCTGTGGCCGGAGAACGACGCTGCGCCATCCACCCTGGTGAATGACCGGTCCGCCGTCCTGCGGCGGCACTATACGCCCGGTCCTTACAGAGGCGACCGCGCACACGCCGCAACCGCGCCGACGGTGCCCTCCGCTGCAGGCCAGCCGAAGGCCGGTGCAGCCGGCAGCACGGCCCAATTGTGGGCGTCACTGGCCAACGCCGTCGCCACCGCCCTGCCGGCGGGAACGACGGGCGGGGCGTCCAATGCCTGGGTCATCGGCGGCGGACGCACCCAACCGGGCGCACCCATCCTGGCCAACGACCCGCATCTGGGGTTCAGCGCACCGAACCTGTGGTATCTGGCCCATGTGGAAACGCCGGAGGGCGGCTGGGCCGGCGCCACCGTGGCCGGCGTGCCGACGCCGATCCTGGCGCAGACCCGGGACATCGCCTGGGGCTTTACCACCAGCAACACCGATGCGGCCGACCTCTACATCCTGACCCTGGATCCGCAGCAGCCGGATTTCCCGGGCTTCTATGTGACACCATCGGGCAGCGCGGCGATCAGCGGACGCGACGAGATCATCAGGGTGCGCGGCGCAGAGTCCGAGCGGCTGACGGTGCGGCAGACGGCGCTGGGGCCGATCATCAGCGATCTGGACGAGGCGACACGGCGGCTGGCCGGGGCCGGCCAGGTGGTCGCTCTGCGCGCCACCTTCCTGGACGCGGACGATGACAGCCCCGCCGCCCTGTTCGCGCTGGCCGAGGCGCGCAGCGTGGCCGAAGCCATGACCGCGCTGGAGCGATTTGCCAGCCCGGCGCAGAACGCCATGCTGGCCGACCGCCACGGCGATATCGGGTTTGTCACCACCGGACGCATCCCGCTGCGCCGCAATGGCCGCGATGGGCTCCTGCCGGCCGACGCGGCGGCAGTGGGCGATGACTGGTTCGACTGGCTGCCGGAGAGGCTGCGGCCAAGCGAACGGAACCCGGAGCGCGGCTATATCTACAACGCCAACAACCGGGTCCTGCCGCCAGACGCCGCCATCCATCTGACCGGGTTCAGTCCGGAGGACGGCTTTCGCGCCGCCCGCCTGTCGGTGCTGATCGGCGGATCGCACGACCACGAACTGGCGACCAGCACGGCCTGGCAGCATGACAGCGTGTCGCTGCTGGCGCAGCGTCTGCTGCCGCTGCTGCTGGCGGCCGAGCCGGCGGATGATGACGGACGGTCGGCGCTGCAACTGCTGCGGCAGTGGAACGGCCACATGGACCGCGAGCGGCCGGAACCGCTTATCTTCTATAGCTGGGCGCGGCACATCGGTCCCCTGCTGTGGGCCGACGAGCTGGCGGATATAGCGGCGCGCTATGGCCCGCTGCACCCGCTGGCGGTCGAGCACATCATGAGCGAAGCCACCGGCTGGTGTGACGATGTGACGACGGCAGAGGTGAGCGAGAGCTGCGCCGAGCGCAACGCCGAGGCGCTGCGCCTGGCGGTGGCCGAATTGCGACTGGCCCAGGGACGGGATCCGCTGGCCTGGCGCTGGGGCGAAGCCCATCAGGCGCGCCACCCCAATGGGCTGTTCAGCCGGATTCCGGGCCTCAGCGGCATGACCGAACTGGCCATTCCGATGTCCGGCGGCAACGGCACCCTGTTGCGGGCGAGCCCGAATCTGCGCAATCCCAAGGCCCCCTATGCCGCCGCTCACGGCGCCGGCTATCGCGCGGTCTATGACCTGGGAAATCCGGCCCGCTCGCTGTTCAGCCAGGCGACCGGCCAGTCGGGCAACCCGCTGAGCCGGCGCTACGGCAATCTGCTGAGCGGCTGGCGCGACGGTGACTACCTGATGCTGTTCCGTGACCGGGAGCGGCTCCGCGCCGACAACCAGGGTCGCCTGCTCCTGATGCCACAGGATCCGCCCTGAGGAGAGCCCCGAGCGGTCTTTGATTTTTCCCGAGCCGGGGCCTGGGCCGGTACCGCAGCGGCCAGAGCGGCGGGCCGGCGGCGATATGGTTAAACGCCTTCTTAACCCGCAGACGGCATGGTGTTCACCGACCCTATCAGGTGGATCAGGCATGCTGGTTATCGCGGGACTCGCTTTCGTATTCCTGTGCGTCCTGGGCGGCTATGCCGCTCTTGGCGGGCATGTTGCCGTGCTGTGGCAGCCTTTCGAGTTCGTCATCATCGGCGGCGCGGCGCTCGGCGCCTTTATCATGGCCAACCCGGTGCCGGTGCTGAAGAAATCCGGCAAGGCGGTGATCAACCTGCTGAAGGGCTCCAAGTACAACAAGAAGGCCTATATCGAGCTGCTCAGCCTGCAGTACATGATTTTCAAGCTGGCCAAGTCGAAGGGCAATCTGGCGCTGGAAACCCATGTGGAGAATCCAGAGGACAGCCCGCTGTTTCAGCAATTCCCGGTCTTCTTCGCCAACAAAAAGGCGGTCACGTTTCTGTGCGACTATCTGCGCCTGATCACCCTCGGCACCGAAAACGCCCACGAGTTCGAAAACCTGGTGGAACAGGAGCTGGATGTCGTCGAGGAAGAGAATGAACACATCGCCCATGCCCTGCAGACCATGGCCGATGCGCTGCCGGCACTGGGCATCGTTGCAGCCGTGCTGGGCGTCATTAAAACCATGGGCTCGATCACCGAACCGCCGGAAGTTCTGGGCAAGCTGATCGGCGGCGCGCTGGTCGGCACCTTTGCCGGTGTGTTCATGTCCTATGGCATGGTCGGCCCCATCGCCGCCGCCGTGCGCGCCGCCAATGAGGGCGAAAGCCGCTACTTCGCCTGTATGAAGGCCGGCATGATGGCCTTCCTGCAGGGCTATGCGCCGGCCATCGCCATCGAGTTCGCCCGCAAGTCGCTGTATTCCAACGACCGCCCGACCTTTTACGAGGTGGAAGAAGCGACCCAGGCTCTGCCGGCCGCCTGATGTCCAACGAAGCCATCATCGTCAAGAAGGTCGTCAAGAAGAAAGGCGGCGGCCACCATGGCGGCGCGTGGAAGGTCGCCTATGCCGACTTCGTGACCGCGATGATGGCCTTCTTCCTTCTGCTCTGGCTTCTCAACGCCACCACCGAAGAGCAGTTGCAGGGTATCTCCAATTATTTTGCGCCGGACTCCTTTTCACGCAGCAACAGCGGCGCCGGCGGATTCTTCGGCGGCACGGTGCTGGATTCCGACGGCAATCTGCGCTCGGCCGGCGACGCGGTGGGAACCGTGGTGCCCTTGCCACCGTCACCGGCCATAGACCCCGGCCGCACCAATGATGCCGGCGAGGAGGATCGCCCGCTTGATCCTTTGAGTGAATCGTCCGCCGCGGCGGAAGCCGCCGCGCAGGCCTTTCAGAACGAGGAGACCCGCTTCATCGACGCGGAGTTTCAGTTGCGCCAGGCACTGGAGGACATTCCCGAGCTGGCCCAGATGCAGGACAGCCTGATCGTGGAGCGGACCGCCGAGGGCTTGCGTATCCAGCTGATTGACCAGCAGCGCATGGCCATGTTCCCCAGTGGCAGCGCCGCCCCGCACGAGCATACCCGGCGGCTGCTGAAGCTGGTGGCGGACGCCGTACGCAACATGCCCAACGCCATCGCCCTGACCGGCCATACGGATGGCACCGCCTATGGCAGTGAGGACAACTATGGCAACTGGGAGCTGTCCAGTGACCGGGCCAACGCGGCGCGGCGCGTATTGTTGAATGCAGGACTGGCGGCGGACCGAATCGCCGAGGTGACCGGCCGAGCCAATACGGAACCGCTGGTCGCGGACGATCCGACCTCGCCGCGCAACCGCCGGATCAGCATATTGCTGCAACGCCAGCAGCCCATTCCGTTCCGGGTGGGAGCGGCCCCCGGCCTGTTCGAGCCGGCCGGCAACGGCAACTAGCGTCGCGCCCGCGTCTTTCCGCAGCCGTGGCCTGTGCTAGACTCCAGGTCTGCCCGCCCGCTTCGATCTCGCGCAACGGGCTGGTGATGGAGCAGGAATGAGCCCGGCCAGCGAATCCCATCTCAGAACGTTTCTCCAGACCCGGCCGCGCCCGTGCCCTTATCTGGCCGGCCGCACGGAACGCAATCTGGTGACCATTCTGGCGCCGCGCAACAACAGCCGTCTGTTTGACACCCTGTCGGTGGCCGGGTTCCGCCGCAGCCACGGACTGCTCTACCGGCCGGTGTGTGACGCCTGTCAGGCCTGTGTGCCGGTGCGCATTCTGGCCGACCATTTCCAGCCGTCGCGCACCATGCGCCGCATGATGGCCCGCAACAGCGATCTGACCGTCGGCATAGAGCCGGCCGTGGCCACGCCGGAGCAGTTTGACCTGTTCCGGCGCTATCAGCATACGCGGCACGGCGACAGCGAGATGGCGCGCATGGATTTCCAGGACTACCGCGCCATGGTGGAGGATTCGCCGGTGGAGACGCTGATGGTGACTCTGCGTGGCGATGACCGGACGCTGGTCGCCGTCGGTCTGACCGACCGCATCGCCGACGGGCTGAGCGCGGTCTACAGTTTCTTCGACCCGCGCCAGGCCAGGCGCAGCCTGGGCAGTCAGGTCATCGTCAATCTGATCGACCTGGCCCAGCAGGAAGGCCGGCCGCACGTCTATCTGGGCTATTGGATCGCGGCCAGTGCGAAGATGGCCTACAAGAGCCGCTACCGGCCGCTGGAGGCGTTGACGCGACATGGCTGGCGGCCGTTTGACGAAGCGGCGCTGAATCAGCCCATGAGCGGCCCGCGTGACGAACGGGATCTGGCGGCCGCCACCGAAAGCTCCCTGGAGATCGGCCCGCGCTGATCCGGCCCGGGCCGGTGCCGGCGCGCGCCAGGCTAGGTGCGACGCAGGCGCAAGTGGACAGCGAAGGCGAGCGCGGCGGCAATGGCCGCCTTGATTACATCGCCGACGATGAAGGGCCAGACCCCCAGCGTCCAGGCCTTGGCAAAACCAACGAAATTGGCCAGCCACAGATAGCCCGGCACATAGATGGCCAGAATACCGGCGACCAGAGCCAGGACCACGCTTATGTGAAAGGCCATGGACGTGGCGCCGCGGGCCCGGCCAACGATGGCGCCGATAGCGGCGGCGGCAAGCGCGAAGCCCAGCAGATAGCCGCCGGTCGGCCCCATCATATAGGCGAGGCCTATACCGCGAGCCGGCGTGCCGGCGAACACCGGCATGCCGAAAGCGCCCTGCGCCAGATAGAGGATGACCGTGGCGACGGCCAGCCGCCAGCCGAAGGCCAGACCCAGAAGCATGACCGCCAGCGGCTGCATGGTCAGCGGCACCGGCCAGAACGGCACCTGGGTCTTGGCCGACAGCCACAACAACTGGGCTCCGACCAGCGCCAGCAAGGCGGCGCGAACCGCGCGCATTACCGGAGTGACCTCAGAGGCGGGCCATACATGGTCGATCCACGGATCGGCCGCGCCCGGACGGGCAATGGCTGTGGCAGCGGCAGTGGGGGCGTGGTCGGTCATGATCTGTCCTTTGGAACCGGTGAAGCCACAGTTTAGCCGAAGCGGTTAGCGCGCGGAAAGCCTCGTGGCACGACCCGTCCGGCCTGGCCGCGCTCTCCCCGCCAGATGCGAAGATCGCTTTCCACGTGGCGGCGGCCGGCGCCGACCGACCAGGTAAGGCCGTCCTTATAGGTAAAGACACAGGCGTCGGCCAGACCACCGTCGCGGTAGCGTTGCAGAATGTTGCCGCGGCCTCGGCTCATGACCGGCAACTGATCACGCGGAAAGATCAGCAGTCTTCGATTGTCGCCGAGCACCGCAACACTGTCGCCATCGGCCGGCGCGGCCAGTCGCGCTTCCACCGACCCCGTCACGTTGAGGACTTGCTTGCCGGCCCGCGTACTGGCCAGCACATCATCGGCCGCCACCAGAAAGCCGCGGCCGTCACTGGACGCCACCAGCAGGTCGCCGCCTGGCCGGTGCAGCAACATCGTCGCCACGTCCGCATCATTGGTCAGGCCCAGCAGCAGGCGCACCGGCTCTCCCTGTCCCCGGCCACCGGACAACGCATGGGCGTCGAGTGTGAAGATGCGACCATTGGTGGCCAGCACCAGCACCTTGTCGGTGCTGTGGCCGTGCAGGACGAAGCAACCACGGTCGCCTTCCTTGTAGCGCAACTCGTCGGCGGCAGCGTGGCCGCGCACGGTGCGCACCCAGCCTTTGGCCGAGCAGATGATGGTCAGCGGCTCACGAGGCACCTCCGCCTCCACCGGCAAGGCGACAACCGACGGCGCGCTGCTGATTTCCGTACGGCGGACACCCAGTGCCGCCAACCGGCCCCTGGCACCGAACAGGCTTTTCAGGTCCGTGATGTCGGCGGCGATGGCCGCCCAGCGCGCCGCCTTGCCCCGCAGCAGAGCCTTCAGCGCCTTTTCCTCACGACGCAGTTCGGCCAGCTCCCCGGCCAGGGCTTTTTCCTCCAGCCGGCGCAACGACCGCAAACGCATGTTGAGAATGGCTTCGGCCTGCACATCACTCAGCCTGAAGCGTCGGCGCAACACCGGCTTGGGCTCATCCTCCTTGCGAATGATGGCTATGACCGCGTCGAGATTGGCAAAAGCGATGCGGAACCCCTCGAGGATCTCTATACGCAGGCCAATGGCTTCAAGGCGGTGGGTGGTACGACGGACCAGCACGTCATGACGATGATCGAGCCATGCCTGCAACGCCTGGGCCAGGTTCATGGTGACCGGCGTCTGCGTACCGTCCACCACGTTCATGTTAAGCGGCACACGCACCTCAAGATCGCTCTGGCGGAAGAGATGCTCCATCAGCACCTCGCCATCCACATTGCGGCTCTTCGGTTGCAGCACAAGGCGCACGTCATCGGCGCTCTCGTCGCGAACATCCTCCAGCAGCGGCAGTTTGCGGGCGTCCAGCAGGTCCGCAATACGGCTGACCAGCCGGCTCTTCGACACATGGACCGGCAGTTCGGTGACGATGATCTCATAACTGCCGCGCCCGATATCCTCTTTGTGCCAACGGGCACGCAGGCGGAAACTGCCGCGACCTGTGCCATAGGCCTCAGCGATGGCCTCGGGCGCCTCAGCGATGAGGCCACCGGTAGGGAAATCAGGCCCGCGCACATAGCGCAGCAAGGTCTCCAGGCGGGCGTTGGGCGACTTGATCAGGTGCAGCGCCGCATCCAGAAGTTCAAGAATGTTGTGCGGTGGAATGCTGGTGGCGAGGCCGACGGCGATACCCGACGCCCCATTGGCCAGCAGGTTCGGAAAGCGAGCCGGCAGGACTGCCGGTTCCTGCCCCTCACCATCGTAAGTGTCTCGGAAGTCCGCCGCGTCCTCGTCCAGCCCCTCCAGCAGCAGTTCGGCGATAACCGTAAGACGCGCTTCGGTGTAGCGCATGGCCGCCGCATTATCGCCGTCCTGCGAACCAAAATTGCCCTGTCCGTCGATCAGCGGATAGCGAACCGTAAACCCCTGGGCCAGGCGCACCAGGGTGTCATAAATGGCCTGATCGCCGTGCGGATGGAACTTGCCCATGACATCGCCAACCACGCGGGCCGATTTCTTGTAGCCGGCGTTGGGCGCCAGCCGCAGCTCGCGCATGGCATAGAGCAGACGGCGGTGGACCGGCTTCAGCCCGTCCCGCACATCCGGCAGCGAGCGGCCCATGATGGTGGACAGGGCATAGGCCAGGTAGCGCTCGCCCAGGGCGTCGGCCAGCGGCTCGTCCCTGACGGTGGCGGCGATGGGCGCGCTGGCAGGCGGATTGGCGGGCGGCTTGGCCATGGGCTCCGGGGGCTGACTGCGGCGCTGGTGTCAGATGCGCCTGTGGTGCCCACATATAGCGTGGCCGAGGGGCCCGACGTCAACCGCTGGGGATCACACTGGGACCAGACACCGGGCGAGGCGCCGCGTCAGGTCCGGTGGTCAGGCGGCTCTGGCGGCGGCGAAGCGCTCCGGCCGAAAAGGCTTCAGATCAACCGTCGGCGGCGTGCCGGCAACCAGTGCCGCAACCAGACCAGCGCTGACCGCCGCCAGAGTAAGGCCCAGATGCTGGTGACCGAAGTTGAAGATCAGCCCCGGCAGACGAGCCGACGGCGCGATGACCGGCAGGAAGTCGGCCGTGGACGGGCGGTGCCCCATCCAGCGGCTGGCGTCGGACAGGTCCAGTCCCGGCAACAGCGCCGCCGCGCCGGCGGCAAGCGGTGCCGTGCGATTCCAGTTGGGCGCCGCGCTGAGCGAGGCAAACTCCGCCGTACCGGCGATGCGCAAACCGTCCATCATAGGCGTCACGGCGAAGCCGCCTTCCCCATGGACGATGCCGCGATTGAGAGCGACCGCGGGACGAGGCAGGTGCAGATGGTAGCCACGTTCGCTTTCCAGAGGGACCGGCGCGCCGACCCGCCGGGCCAGGGCGCCGGACCAGGCGCCGGCCGCCAGCACTACCGTGTCGGCCGCATGGCGCGAACCATCGGCGAGATGCACCGACAAGGCCGCCGCGGCGTCCGGCGTCTTGCGGATATCCACGGCCTCGCCCTGCAGCAACACGCCGCCGCTGGCGACAAAGCGCTCGGCCAGGCCGCTGACCAGACGATAGGGGCTGAGCACATGGCCGGAGTCCGGATAGAGAACGCCATGGCGCACGGTGGTGGCCAGTGCCGGCTCCAGATCGCGCACCGCATTGCCACCCAGTTCTTCAAGGCGCACGCCCAGCTCCCGCTCCAGCGCGCGCCGGCGCCGGCCACGCTGAAAGGCGGTGTCGCTGAGATAGAGGTGGAGCCAGCCACGGGTCTGCAACAGATCGCCAAGACCTGCCTCGTCCGCCATGGCCCGCCAGGCGGTCACCGCATCGCGGCACAGCGGCGCCATGGCGCGGGCGCCGATGGTCTGCTGATTGCCGCGGCAGGCCGCAAGAAACCGTAACAACCATGGAGTCAGGCGCGGCAGATAGGCGGGACGGACCGCCAGCGGATTGAGCGGATTGAGCAGCCACCGCGGAACCTGCCTGAGCAGTTCAGGTCCGGGCATAGGGACGACGGAACACTCGGAAATGACGCCGGCATTGCCAAAAGAACAGGCGCGACCGGGTTCGTCACGCTCTATCAGGGTGACCGCATGACCCTGGCGCCTGAGGGCCCAGGCCGAGGCCACGCCGACGGCGCCGGCACCGATGACAATCACGCGGCGTCGCGTTGCATCGCCGGTCGGGGGCGATGGGCTTGCTGGGGTCATGGTCCTGTCTCTCCGCTGGCCGCGGCCGGTTCGGGCATGGAATCCGGGGCGTCCGAGCGCTCCGGTTCGCCTGTGTCCAGACCTAGCACCGCAGCCAGCCCGGCCCGGCCGGCCGGCAGCGGCCGATGGCCAGCGGCGAACACATGGCGTTCCAGGAAATAGCCGGTCAGCGCCAGCCCGTCCGCCAGTCCCGTCCGGTCAACCGGTCCGCCGCACAGAAACGGCGGCAAGGGCAGCAGTCGGCCGCTCCACGGCGCGGCGGCGTCCTGACTGACGGCGCGTCCACTGCGCGGCGAAACCCAGGCCAGATCGTCGGTCACGCCGGTCAGGGCGCAGCGGTCCAGCACCAAAGCGAAGCCCAGTTCCCGCAGGACGCCCAGCTCCCACTGCACCAGGACAGCCAGCCACAGCGGTTCCGGGTCGGCGGGCAATCCCACCAGGGAGTCGATCAGCGCCACCAGCCCGTCATACACCGCAGGATGCGGTTCCCGCTCGGGCAGCGCCGCCTCGGCCACGGCGCAGGCGGCGGACAGACCGGCCAGCCGCTCGCGGCTGTCGAGAACGCCGGCGGCGCTGGCTTGCTCCAGCTCGACATTCATCTGACCAAGCTGGTCGGCCAGCCGCGCCCGCCAGTCTGCCTGCACCCGGTTGCCGGTCTGCAACACCGGGCGCAGACGGCGCGACGCGCCGCCGCGCACCAGGCCGGCGTGACGGCCGTGCCGGCGGGTCAGCACCTGGACGATGGCATTGGCCTCACCGAACGGTCGGGCCGACAGAATAATGGCTTCATCACTCCAGTCAGGCATGGCGCATTCAGCCTTGCCGCGGTTCAGGCGGAGGCAGATCGAGACCCATGTCGCGATAGCGGTCGGGATCGTCGCGCCACCGCGGCGCGGTCTTTATGTGGAGAAACAGATGCACCCTGCGGTCGAACATGGCTTCCAGATCGCGTTGGGCGGCGGTGCGGATGCGACGGACCATCTGGCCGCCTTTGCCCAGGACGATGGGGCGCTGGTTTTCACGCTCAACGAAGATGATCTGGCCGATGCGCACACTGCCGTCACGGAAATCCTCCCACGTTTCGGTCTCCACGGCGATGGCGTAGGGCAGTTCATCGTGCAGCAGATGAAAGACTTTCTCACGGGTCACTTCCGCAGCAGTCAGACGATCGGTCATGTCCGTCAATTGATCCGGCGGATAGAGCCATGGGCCGGCCGGCATGCGCCCGGCGATGCCAGCCACCATCTCCGCCACGCCATCACCGTGCAGAGCGGAAATCATCCAGATATCCGTCAACCCCTGTTCGGCCAGGCGGGCGGTGAGAGGCAGCAGGGCCGCCGGCTTTACCAGGTCCACCTTGTTGATGGCAACGCTGACCGTGCGCCCGGCCGCCGCCAGTCGGTCAAGGATATTCCGGGCCGCCGCATCGAGGCCGTGGCGGGCATCCAGCAGGCACACCACCAGATCGGCGTCGGCGGCACCGCGCCACGCGGCATCCACCATGGCGCGCTCAAAACGCCGGCTCGATTGGAAAATGCCAGGGGTGTCGACAAAGACGATTTGCGTCTCTTCCACCATGCGGATGGCCAACACCCGCGTCCGCGTGGTCTGGGCCTTGGGCGACACGATGGACACCCTGGCGCCGGCCAGGCGATTGACCAGGGTTGATTTGCCCACATTGGGGGCGCCGACCAGTGCGACAAAGCCACAATGGCGACCGGCAGGATGATCGGCGGGTGACGGCGCCCGGGAATCGGTCACGAGGCGCCGTCCGAGCGCCGGAGTTGTTCGAGCAGGCGGGCGGCGGCCCCCTGCTCTGCCGCCCGGCGCGACGCGCCCTCGCCTTCCGCCGCACCCGGCGTGTTCGTATCCGGGCCAATGTCCGGCACGACGACCCGCACGCGGAATGTGGGGCGATGGGGCGGTCCGTCGCGCTCCACGATGTCATAACGCGGCAGGGCGTGGCCACGGGCCTGGGCCCATTCCTGCAACGCGGTCTTGGCATCGCGGCGGGCCACCGGCGTTTCCCGCGCCAGACGTCGCAGCCGCGGCGTCAGAAATCCTGACGCGGCGGCCAGTCCACCATCGAGATAGAGCGCACCGATCACCGCCTCCATAGTATCGGCCAGGATTGAATCGCTGCCGCGGCCGCCGGACTCGTCGGTGCCGGAATCGACCACCAGCCATGCGCCGATATCTATATCGCGGGCCATGGCGGCGACCGCATCACCGCGCACCAGGGAAACGTGACGGCGGGACAACTCCCCTTCGTCGGCGTCAGGCCAGCCGGCGAGCAGAAGATCGGCGGCCACCAGACCCAGAACCCGGTCGCCCAGAAACTCCAGCCGCTCAAACGCCTGCCCGCCGGCAATGGCCGCCCCGCCCGCCGACGGATGGATGAGCGCCGATTCCAGATGACGCCGGTCGCGAAAGCTGTAGTTCAGGGCCGTCTCCAGCTCAGTCCAGCGGTCGGCCATAGCCCCGTCCCTCGAGCCGATCAGGAAATGGCATCAAACAAACGACTAAAGCGAATAGCCACGGGCCAGCGCCATACCTGCCACAGGCGGGCGCTGCCATCGCTGGAGAAGAACAGGATTTCCGCGCGGCCCACCAGATTATCGGCTGGAATAAAGCCGACAGCGGAGAGATTGCGGCTGTCATCGGAATTGTCGCGATTATCCCCCATGGCAAAATAGTGCGCCGGCGGCACCACATATTCCTGTGTGTTGTCATAGAAGCCGTCATCGCCGCGGGACTCCAGAATCGGATGACTGCGGCCGTTGGGCAGCGTTTCGATGTATTGCGGCACGCTGCGCGAAATACCGCCGCGGGCCGTCACATAGTCCTCGATCCGCTGGCGTTCCACCGGCTGGCCGTTGATCGTCAATATGCCGGAGGTCACCTGAATGGTGTCGCCCGGCAGGCCGATGATCCGCTTGACGAAGTCAGTTTTTTCGTTGCCCGGCTGCTTGAAGACCACCACATCGCCACGTTCCGGCCCGTCGCCCGCCCACACCCGGCCATCGAACAGCGGCAGGCCCCAGGGCAGCGAATGGCGGCTGTAGCCGTAGGCGTATTTGGAGACGAACATATAGTCGCCGACCAGAAGCGTCGGCACCATGGAGCCGGAGGGTATATTGAACGGCTCGAACGCGAAGGTGCGGACCACCAGCGCGATCAGCAGGGCGTAGAAAATCGTGCGAGCGGTCTCTGCCCAGCCGCCGGGCCTGCGTCGCGCCGCACTCATGCATCCTGCTCCGTCGTGGTGGACCGCCAGCCTGGCCCGGCCGCAGCCGGGCTCCAGCACCGGGTTCTGAACGCTGCCACGGCCCCGGTCAAGCGCCGCTCCTGGGCCCGCCGGGCGCATCGCTCTCCAGAGGCACCGCCGTTATGATGACAATGGCCTGGGCCAGGGGCGGGTCGTCGGTCAGCGAGACATCGATTTTGGCGGCCATGCCCGGCGGCACCATGGCCTGCAGATGGGCCAGGGCATTGCCGGTGAGGCGCATGGTCGGCTGACCCGAGGGCAGATTGACCACCGCCAGATCGCGCCAGAAAACGCCGCGGCGGAAACCGGTGCCCAGCGCCTTTGAACAGGCCTCCTTGGCCGCATAGCGCCTGGCATAACTGGCCGCGCGCTGCGCCCGCCGGTCGCATTTGCGGCGCTCCACCTCGGTAAAGCAGCGCAGCGTAAAGCGATCACCGAAACGCTCCAGAGTGCGGGCGATACGGCGAATGTCGATGAGATCGCTGCCGAGGCCGATAATCATGGGGCGCTGACCATCAGGCGCTGCGCTGGCCATGGGCATCGGCCCGCGCCCGGTCCATCAGAGAGCGCATACGGCGGATCGCCGAGTCGAGGCCCGAGAAGACAGCCTCGCCAATGAGAAAATGGCCGATGTTCAGTTCCCGCAGATTAGGAATGGCAGCAATCGGCGCAACCGTATTGAAGGACAGGCCATGGCCCGCATGGCATTCCAGGCCAAGCGCCGCAGCATCCGCCGCCGCCGCCTGAATGCGTGCCAGCTCGCCTGGGCGCGCGGCATCCGGCGCATCACAATAGGCGCCGGTATGCAGTTCCACCACCGGGGCGCCGATATCACGACTGGCCCGGACCTGATGGGGGTCGGGATCAATGAACAGCGATACCCGGCTGCCGGCGGCGGCAAGCTGGCGCACGAAGCGGGCCAGATGGTTGTGCCCGCCGGCCACGTCAAGACCGCCCTCGGTGGTGATCTCCGCCCGGTTCTCCGGCACCAGGCAGACCGCGTGCGGCCGATGGCGCAAGGCGATATCCAGCATTTCGTCACTGGCCGCCATCTCCAGATTGAGCGGCAGGCTCAGGCGGTCCATCAGACGGACAATGTCATCGTCGGATATGTGCCGGCGGTCCTCGCGCAGGTGGGCGGTGATTCCGTCGGCGCCGGCGGCCTCCGCCAGAAGCGCCGCCCGTACGGGATCGGGATGGGCAATGCCGCGGGCGTTTCGAATGGTCGCCACATGGTCAATATTGACACCCAGACGGAGATAGGCGGTTTCGGCGGTCATGGCTTGCTTCCCCTGTCTTTTGACGGACGGCTGGTGATGACGCGACGCAACCGCCCGCCCAGCTCGCGCCTGAGGCGGCGGTGGTTCTGATAGCTGGCGATGGCCGGCCGCGCCAGTTTGTAGGTGATCCAGAAGGCGAGGATGGCCAGGGGCACACCGCCGACCATGGTCGGCGCCCACACCGGCCAGACATCCTGGACCAGGCGGGCCATGTCGCGTTCGATGATCGCTTCGACCATGTCGGAGAACAGGGTGGCGAAGTCCGGCGCGTCACCACCATTGCCGGAGACCCCCAGGATCAGCCGGCCGAGACGGTAGGCGCCATACCAGATGCCGGGAAAGGTCCAGGGATTGCCGACCAGCGTGCCGATGGCCGAGGCGACAAAGCTGCCGCCCAAGGCCCAGGCGGTCAGCGCGGCCAGAACGAAATGGGCACCGACCAGCGGTGTGAAGGAAATGGCCGCGCCGCAGGCGAGGCCGACAGCGATGGACTCCGGCGTTCCCGGCAGGCGACGGATGCGGTGCCACAGATAGCTGAGTGTGCGGCCCCAGCCCATGCTGGGCCAGAGGATTTCCACCAGACGAGTGCCGACCGGCCGCCGCGCGCGCCGCCGGAAAACCATCAGGCGCGGGTCCGGCTGACGTCGCTGATGGCGGTATCAGCGCGCAGGGCGGCCATGATGTTCTGCAGGTGGCGGACATCGCGCACTTCCACATCGATCAGGATTTCAAAGAAGTCGGCGGAGCGGGAAATGATCCGCAGGTTGGTAATATTGCCTTCGTCGCGCGCCACGGTGTTGGACAACTGGCCGAGACTGCCGGGCGAATTGAGCAGCACCACCCGCAGCCGCCCCACATGGCCGCCCGCGGTATCATCATCCATGTTCCACGCCACATCGAGCCAGCGCTCCGGCATGTCGGCATAGCTTTCCAGGGTTTCACAATCGATGGTGTGAACCGTGACGCCCTTGCCGGTGGTGACGATGCCGACGATGCGGTCGCCAGGCAGTGGATGGCAGCAGCCGGCGAAATGCACCGCCATGCCCGGAATCAGGCCGCGCAAGGACACCGCATGGCCATTGACCCGGCCGGCGGACGCCCGGCGCGACCGGGCGCCGGCGGGGCGCGCGCGACCGGCCGGCGCGCTCTTGCCATCCTGCGCCTGACGGTCGGCCGCCCCCGGATAGACCGCCATCACCACCTCGCGCCCGGTGTGCAGCCCCTGCCCCACCGTCGCATGGAGGTCATCCACCGTCGCCATGGACATGCGAGCGCGGGCTTCTTCCAGCGCCTTGCCGGTGACGTCATAGCCCATCTGGCGGAACGCGCGAGCCGTGATCTCGCGTCCGAGGTGGATGTACTCGGAGCGTTGACGCTGGCGAATGAAGCGGCGGATGTGCGCCCGCGCCCGGCCGGTGACGGCGATGCGCTCCCAGGTGGGTGACGGCGTCTGGGCGCGGGAGGTGAGAATCTCCACCTGATCGCCATTCTGCAGCGCCGTGCGCAACGGCATCATGCGCCCGTTGACCTTCGCGCCGACGCAGGTATTGCCCACTTCCGAGTGGACCGCATAGGCGAAATCAACCGGCGTGGCGCCGCGCGGCAGGGCTATGACCTCGCCCTTTGGCGTGAAGACGAACACCTGATCCTGGAACATCTCCAGCTTGGTGTGCTCCAGAAACTCGTCCGGGTCGGTGGTGTGCTCCAGAATGTCCAGCAGCTCACGCAGCCAGCGATAGCCGCTGGCGTCGCTGGTAATCTCGCCGGCCTTGTAGGACCAGTGGGCGGCGACGCCATACTCGGCAATGCGGTGCATCTCGTGGGTGCGGATCTGCACTTCGATACGCTGTCCGCCAGGACCGACGACGCCGGTGTGGATCGAGCGGTAGGCATTGCGCTTAGGGCTGGAGATATAATCCTTGAAGCGACCGGGCACGACCCGCCAGGCACCATGGATCGCGCCCAGGGCATTGTAGCAATCGGCCTCCGTGTCGACGACCACCCGAAAGGCCATGATGTCGGCCAGTTGCTCAAACCCCACATTGCGCCGCTGCATCTTCTGCCAGATGGAGTGAGGCGTCTTCTCGCGGCCGGTCACTTCGGCGGTAAGCGCGGCCGCGGCCAGCGCGCGCTGCAGGTCGGCAATGACTTTACCCACGGTCTCCGTACCGCGGGCCCGCAGAAACTCCAGCCGGCGGACGATGGAGGTGCGGATTTCCGGGTGCAGCGTGGCGAAGGCAAGGTCTTCCAGCTCATCCTTCCAGTCGCGGATGCCGATGCGCTCGGCCAGGGGCGCATAGATGTCCAGGGTCTCGCGGGCAATGCGCTGGCGCTTGGCCTCTTTGGGAATGAACTGCAGCGTCCGCATGTTGTGCAGACGGTCCGCCAGCTTGACCAGCAGGACACGAATGTCCTGCGACATGGCCAGCAGCAGCTTGCGGAAATTCTCCGCCTGCTCCGACCCGGTGGAGCCCAGCCGCAGCCGCGACAGTTTTGTCACGCCATCCACCAGGCGGGCGACCTCCGGGCCAAACTGCGCCTCGATGTCGTCCATGGTGGCGACGGTGTCTTCCACCGTGTCGTGCAACAACCCGGTGACGATGGAGGCGGAGTCCAGCCGCATCCCGGCCAGGATGCCGGCCACTTCCACAGGGTGGGAGAAATAGGGATCGCCCGACTCGCGGGTCTGGGCGCCGTGTGCTTTTACGGTAAAGACATAGGCCCGGTTGAGCAGATCCTCGTCGGCTCCGGGATCATAGCCACGCACCGTTTCGACCAGTTCATACTGCCGCATCATGGGCGGCGGCCCTCCCGGCGTGGCGACCAGGCCGGCGTGTGGCGCGGCAAACCGTCAGGCAGCGCCGGCCAACGGCTAACTGGCCGCGTCGTCGGCGTCCTCTTCCGTGGCCGCGGCCGCAACCGCAGCCGGGGGCTTGGCAGGCGCGTCGTCGCCATCTTCATCGCCCACATCATCGGACGCGAAGTCCGGCATGGCCTCCAGAGCGTCCGGTCCGCCGGTCTCCGCCAGGGCCTGACGGGCCAGGTCGGCCAGTTCCTGCTCCAGCAGTTCGACGCCATCTTCCTCGACCTCGGGCTCTTCCACTTCAACGCTGCGGCGAAGAGCGCGAATGACCGAATCCTTCATGTCCTGCAACGGGACCGTCTGGTCGGCCACCTCGCGCAAGGCGATGACCGGGTTCTTGTCATTGTCCGCATCCACCGTCAGGACCGCCCCGGAGGAGATGTCTCGGGCACGCTGCGCCGCCAGCAACACCAGCTCAAAACGGTTGGGAACCTTATCGACGCAGTCTTCAACGGTAACGCGAGCCATGATGGTCTGATCCTCAGAGTGGGAACGGCGCAACGAACCGAACCATCTGCCAGCAAGCCCGTCGGCCGACAGACTCCAGAAGCAGAGCCATAAGACTCCGCCGTCCTGGGCCGCCTCGACGGCCCTAGGCTGTCCTGGCCTGTGGTCCGGCCAAACGCCGATCCAGATGATTGCCGACGAACTATAGGCGCCTGGCCGCCTGAGGGCAAGTAAAGGGCGGGTTTCAGGCGGTTTCCGCGCCGCCGGGCCGGGCGCACCGCTGGCCCCGGCCGGCGGTCCCGGGCGGCTCAGTCCGGCGAACGCGGCGCAGCGGCTGGCCTGGCGGCAGGGCGGCAATCAGCGCCGGCAGGCGGCGGCCGCTCTGCGGGTGGCGCCAGGCCGGCTGCAGATCAGCCAGCGGCAGCAGGACGAAGGCCCGCTGGTGCAGTCGCGGATGGGGCAATCGCGGCTCGCCTGAGTGAACACGGCCGCCATAGTCCAGCAGGTCCAGGTCTATCGGCCGCGCCTCATTGCGCCGCCGCCGCTGGCGCCCCATGGCCCGTTCGATCTCATGCAGGCGGGCCAGCAGCGCCGCCGGGGTCAGGGCGCTACGCACCTCCGCCACCGCATTGACGTACCATGGTTGAGTGGGGTCGGGCGGCACCGGCGCGCTCTCATACAGGGGCGACACCCGCCACACCCGGACGGCGCCGCTATCGAGATACGAGAGCGCGAGACGGCAGCCGTCTGCCGGACCGCCCCACGGGCCCGCCAGATTGGCGCCGATGCCCACATAAATCGCGCCCGGGGTGGGGACCATATTCATCGCCGTCTTCATCCGTGTGCCGCCTTGCGCCGCCTGCCCCGCCTTGCCGGTAATGGACCGCAGCCGCTATGGTCGCGCGCCGACGCCTGAGGGCGTTTCATTTCAATCAGAAACGGATATTCCCATGTTTCAGTTTTATCCCGGTGAACGGGTGGTTGTCTTCATCGACGGCGTCAGCCTGTACTCCGCAGCCCGTTCCCTTGACTTCGATATCGACTATCGACGCCTGCTTCACAAGCTGCGCGCCGAGTGCCATCTGGTCCGCGCCTATTACTACACCACCCTGCAGGAAGATCAGGACTATTCCCCGCTGCGCCCGCTGGTCGACTGGCTGGCCTATAACGGCTACGCCATGGTGACCAAGCCAGCCAAGGAATTCACCGACGCCACCGGCCGCCGCCGCTTCCGCGGCGACATGGATGTGGAGGTCGCTGTGGACATGATGGAAGCAACAGCCTTCGCCCAGCACATCGTCCTGTTTTCGGGCGACGGCGACTTCCGCCGGGCGGTCGAAGCCATTCAAAACCGCGGTGTGCGTGTGACCGTGGTCTCCAGCTTCCGCTCGCAGCCGCCGATGATCTCCGACGACCTGCGCCGCCAGGCCGATGTCTTCATTGAACTTGCCGATATCAAGGGCGACATCAGTCGGGCGCCGGGCGAACGGCCACGACGGGCCGCATCTCCCGCCGGCCCGGGCAACGGCAAACCCGATGATGACTTCGAAAACGACGACGAAGACGACGACTTCGAAGACGATGATTATGACGACGAATATGACGACGAGGACGAGGACGGGGACGACGAAGGCGAGGCCGATGAATCCGGCGAGGATGATGATGACGATGACGGCGAGGATGATGCGCCGGCGCCGGTCAGACGCGGCCGACGCCCCGCAACGCCAAAGAGCTGAGCGTCAGGCCGGAACCGATAGTGCTACGACCGACGACAGCCATAGCTGGTGCCGGACACGGCCATGACGTCGGCTCGGATCTCGGCCCAGAAGTCGGCCCCGATGCAGATTGTGCTCTGTGCCCGCGCCTGCAGCGCTATCGCCACGATAGCCGGGCGGCCCATCCCGACTGGTTCAACGGGCCGGTGCCGCCCTTCGGTCCGGCCACGGCGGCGCTCCTGATTGTCGGGCTGGCGCCAGGACTGCGTGGCGCCAACCGCACGGGACGGCCGTTTACCGGCGACGCCGCCGGTGACCTGCTCTACCCGACACTGCTGCGGCACCATCTGGCAAGCGGGACTTATGACGCCAGGGCCGACGACGGGCTGCAGCTGGTGGGATGCCGGATTACCAACGCGGTCCGCTGCGTGCCGCCGCAGAACAAGCCGACCGGTGGCGAGGCCGCCGCCTGTCGCCGCTTTCTCCGTGCCGAGATCGCCGGGCTGCCACGGCTGCGCGCCATTCTGGCGCTGGGCCGCGTCGCGCACGGGGCGGCGCTGGCGGCGCTTGGCCACACCCAATCCGCCGTCCCGTTCCGCCACGGCGTCTGGCATGACATAGCGTGCGATGTGACGGCCGGGAGCCGGCCCGTCAGATTATGGGCGAGCTATCACTGCTCACGCTACAACACCAACACCGGCCGCCTGACGGAGGAGATGTTCGCCGCCGTGATCGGCGACATCGCTGCCTGGCTCAAGACCCAACCGCCTGAAATGCCCGCCGCAGACTAGCCGCGACCAAGCAACCGCTGGCGTTGACGCTGCCAATCGCGATCACGGATCGTATCGCGCTTATCCGCCTGTCGCTTACCCTTACCCAGGCCGAGCCGCAGCTTGGCAATGCCCTGACGGTTGAAGTAGATCGCCATCGGCACCAGGGTCATACCCGGCCCGCTGACCGCCGCCTGCAGACGGTCCAGCTCGCGCCGCTTGAGCAACAGTTTGCGCGGACGACGCGGCCCGTGTGAGCGCAACGACGCGGCGTATTCCGGAATGTCGGCATTGAGCAGCCACGCCTCACCCTCACGAATGACGGCGAAGGATTCATTGATGCTGACCCGGCCGCCGCGCAACGACTTGACCTCCGATCCGAGCAGCATGATGCCGCACTCGAATACGTCATCGATGGCATAGTCGTAGCGCGCCCGGCGATTGCGGGCGACAGGTCTGAAATCGGGAGGTTCGCTCATGACGGTCGACGGGCCTTTGGCGGGCGCCGGCGACCACAAGGGGCCGGCCGGCTGCGGGCTAGTTGATCAGCCCGACGCTCACCATAGCCGATTTGACCTGCGCCCTGGTGGCTTCGCCCGGCTCCACCATGGGCAGGCGAAGCCGGGGGCTCGAGCGGCCAAGCAGGCTGGCGGCATATTTGACCGGACCCGGGCTGGTCTCCACAAAGAGCGCCTTGTGCAGCGGCATGAGGCGGTCATTGATCTCCTGAGCCAGGGCCACATCGCCCGCCCGCCAGGCGGCATGGAACTGAGCCACCAGGCGCGGCGCCACATTGCCGCTGACCGAGATGCAGCCATGGCCGCCCATGGCCATGAATGGCAGAACGGATCCGTCTTCCCCGGTGAGCTGGCAAAAATCCTCGCCGATCGCCAGACGGGTGAAGGCCGGCCGGGTCAGGTCGGCCGTGGCATCCTTTACACCGACGATATTGGGCAGTTCCGCCAGACGCGCCATGGTGGCGACACTCATGTCCACCACCGAACGGCCGGGGATGTTGTAGATGATTATGGGCAGATCAACCGCATCATGGATGGCCTTGAAATGGGCGTAGAGACCCTCCTGCGTGGGCTTGTTGTAGTAAGGCGTGACAAGCAGGGCGGCGTCGGCGCCCGCCACCTGAGCATGACGCGTCAGGTCAATGGCCTCCTCGGTGGAATTGGAGCCCGAACCGGCGATCACCGGCACTCGGCCGGTCGCCACTTCGATGCACAGCTCCGTCACCCGCTTGTGCTCCACGTGGGACAGGGTCGGCGATTCACCGGTGGTGCCGCAGGGCACCAGGCCCTCGGTGCCCTCGTCAATCTGCCACTGGACCAGCGACTGGAACGCCGTCTCGTCCACCGCACCATTGGCGAAGGGTGTAATCAGCGCGGTCAGTGCGCCCCTGAACATCGGATTGGCCATCGGTCTGCTCCCGCAGCGCCCGGCACCCGCCCCTGTGGCCGGCGCGCCGCCGCCGGCGAACATTAGCCCCCGTCCCGCAAGCCATCAAGGCTGATGGCTCGCAGCCAGCGTATCGCCGGTGCCGCCCGGTATCGCCAGAAAAGAGGTGCGCTACACTGGGCGATGCCGCCGCAGCGCTCCACGCACCATGAGGTCAGGACCATGACACCCACAGGGCCAAACGCCGCCGCCGACCTGCCCGACCCGAATATCGGCGACATAGAGGGCGCGGCGCGGCGGATCGCCCCGGCGGCGGTGCGAACGCCGCTGGTGGAGTCGCCCCTGCTCAACGCACGGGCCGGCGGCCGCATCCTGATCAAGGCGGAGATGCTGCAGCGGACCGGCTCTTTCAAGTTCCGCGGCGCCTATAACTTCGTCAGTCAGATCGACCCGGAGCGGCGGCGGCGCGGCGTCACCGCATTCTCATCGGGCAATCACGCCCAGGGCGTGGCGGCGGCGGCGCAACAGCATGGCATTCCGGCGACCATGGTGATGCCGGCCGACGCGCCGGCCATCAAACGTCGCAATACCGAGTTCTATGGCGCGAAAGTCATCACTTATGATCGCGACAAGGATGACCGTCAGGCCATTGCAGAGGGAGTCGTTGCGGAAACCGGAGCGGTTCTGGTGCCGCCCTATGACCACCCCTGGATCATGGCCGGCCAGGGCACCGTCGGCCTGGAGATCGCCGAACAAGCGGCGGCGCTGGAGGTGCAGCCCGACGCGGTGCTGGCGCCGTGCGGCGGCGGCGGGCTGATCGCCGGCATCGCCATCGCCGTCAGCGACCGCCTGCCGGGCTGCGACGTCTTTGCGGTGGAGCCGGCGGCTTATGACGACACGGCCCGCTCGCTGGCCAGCGGCAAACGCCTGGCGGTGACCGCCGGCGGTCACTCTTTTTGCGATGCGCTGCTGGCGCCCATGCCGGGCGAAAGGACGTTCGGAGTGAATGCCCGGCTGCTGGCCGGCGGCCTCCGTGTCAGCGACGATACGGTGGCGGAGGCCATGCTGGCCCTGTTCGAGGATACCAAGCTGGTGGTGGAGCCGGGCGGTGCGGTGGCCCTGGCCGCGGTGCTGAGCGGCGCCTACCCGCTCAACGGTCGCACCGTGGTGGTGGTGTGCTCAGGCGGCAATGTGGACCCGGCCACCTTCTGCAGGGCCCTTTGCAGCGGCGGCAGGACCTGAGTCAGGTCCTGAGTCCGGACCGGACTCAGGCGGTGGGCGGGCGGCCGCGGACGATCATCGCCAGGCCGATCAGGGTGGTGGCGATACCGGCCAGCGCCAGCAGCCAGGTGCGCCAGCCCATGATGATCGCGCCATAGTCCTGCCACAGCAGGTCGTGGAAGAAGGCATAGTTGTTTGCCACCACGCCAATGATAATGAGGGCCAAGCCCAGCGTCCGGTTGTGTTTCACGATTACCCCCCTCCCGGCCAATCCGGGCTTTTATCAGCTTAGCAAGGAGCCGCCGGGCTCGTCAGTGTGGCTGCCCGCCGGCCAGACCATCATCCTGAAGGGCACGGCTGGCCACTTCGAACACATCGGCGGAGATGCCCGGCGAATCGCGCAACCGCTCGAGCGCCGCCGCCATCATGCGGCCACGGGTCGGATGGTGCCGCCGCCAGCGGGTCAGAGGTTCGGCCAGGCGCGCGGCAACCTGCGGGTTCTGCGGATCCAGTCGCAGGATTTCCGCCAGCAGAAAGGCATAACCGTCACCATCGCCAGCATGGAAGCGCAGCGGATTGCGCGCTGCGAAGGCGCCGATCAAGGCCCGCACCCGGTTCGGGTTGCGGCGATCGAAGGCCGCGTCCTCGGTCAGGGAGCGGACCTCGTCCAGTGCGGATGGACGCGGCGACACGGCCTGAGCGGTGAACCACTTGTCTAGCACCAGCGGATCGTCGCGCCAGCGACGGTAAAAGGATTCCAGGGCCGTCCGCCGCTCCTCTCCCGACTGGGCGGCGAGCAGGGTAAGAGCCGCCACG
The DNA here is from genome assembly GCA_040218575.1 of Alphaproteobacteria bacterium. NCBI lineage: Bacteria > Pseudomonadati > Pseudomonadota > Alphaproteobacteria > Alphaproteobacteria bacterium. The sequence goes on from JAVJRE010000002.1 coordinate 56,053, forward strand.
GACTCGGTCATGGTCGGAGCCGCTTCAAAGGCGTGCAGCAAGCGCTGGCGTATGGCCGGGCTGTCGTCGGCCGACAGCAGATCAAGGCAAGCAACGGCGAGCGCGCGACGGCCGACGCTGGCGGGGTCGCGTCCGGCAAGCCCGCCATGGTCGGCCCATGCGGCGGCGAGTTCCGGCGCCAGGTCGGCGGCCAAACGCTGACGCAGGGCCTGGCGGGCGTGCCAAGCCGCGACCGGGTCCACCCGATCCATGGCCTCGCCAATCTCCACCTCGCCGGGCATGGTCAGGACTTCGGCGGCAAAGGCCGTGTCGGCGCCACTGTCGGCCAGGGCCCGACGGCAGGCATCGATCAGCGCCGGCGGCACGTCGGCCGGCCCGGCCGACGACTCCTCGCCATGGGCCGACGCCAGCGCCAGCAGGACCCGCATCATGTAAGTGCGGCCGGCCTCCCACCGGTTGAAGCCATCGCTGTCATGGGCCATGAGGAAAGCCAGTTCGTCATCGGACAATCCGGCATCGAGCTGCACGGGAGCGGAAAATCCACGAAACAGGGACGGGACCGGGCGTGCCGGCAAATTCACAAAGGTGAAGGTCTGGCTTGCCTGATCGAGAGTCAGCAGGCAGTCGGTTCGGGCGGCGTTCTCGCCGTCAAGCTGGACAGGCAAGTCATTACCATCCGGCCCGACCAGGCCCATGGCACACGGCAGAGGCAGCGGCGCATTGGCCGGCTGGCCCGGCCGGCCCAGCACTGGCAGCGTCTCCTGCCGGATGGTCAGCGTATAGCGGCCGGCGCGCGCATCCCAGTCGCCGCTTGCGGTCACGCGTGGCGTGCCCGCCTGACCATACCAGCGGCGCATGGCCGACAGATCCACGCCCGAAGCATCGGCCATGGCGGCGACAAAATCTTCGGTGGTGACCGCCTGGCCGTCGTGCCGGCGGAAATAAAGATCCATCCCTGCCCGGAACTGATCCGGCCCCAAAAGGCGGTGGATCATGCGAATGACTTCAGCGCCTTTTTCATAGACGGTCGGCGTATAGAAGTTTGATATCTCGATATAGGTTTCGGGGCGCACCGGATGGGCCAGGGGGCCGGCGTCTTCGGGAAACTGCAACGCCCGCAAGCGGCGCACATCATCAATGCGCTGCACCGTGGCCGAGCCCTGATCGGCCGAATAGGACTGGTCACGGAAGACGGTCAGACCTTCTTTCAGGCTGAGCTGGAACCAGTCGCGCAAGGTGACGCGATTGCCGGTCCAGTTGTGAAAATACTCGTGCGCGACCACCCCCTCGATGCGGTGATAGTCGGCATCCGTCGCCGTCTGGGGGCTGGCCAGTATGAGCTTGTCATTGAAGATGTTGAGGCCCTTATTCTCCATGGCCCCCATGTTGAAATCAGGCACGGCAACAATCATGAAGATGTCCAGGTCATACTCCAGGCCATAGACCGATTCGTCCCAGGCCATGGCGCGCTTGAGAGACTCCATGGCGTGGCCGGCGCGTTCGGCCTTGCCGGGCGCCACATAGATGCGCAGCGACACGTCGCGACCGGAGTGTGTACGAAAGGTGTCCTGCAGCAGGTCGAACCGGCCGGCAACGATGGCGAAGAGATACGCCGGCTTCGGAAACGGGTCGGTCCAGACAATCTCGTGGCGGCCGTCCGGCAGATCACGTGGCGGCGACGGATTGCCGTTCGCCAGCAGGACCGGACAGGCCTCGCGCGGCGCGCGCAGCGTCACCTGAAACCGCGCCAGCACATCCGGCCGGTCGGGAAACCAGGTGATGTGACGGAAGCCCTCCGCTTCGCACTGGGTGACGTAGCCGCCACCGGACATATAGAGGCCTTCCAGCCGGGTGTTGGCGCGGGGCCGGATGCGGCTAACGGTTTCCAGGATGAAGCGATCCGGCACGTGGTCGATGGTCAGGCCGCGGGCGTCGGTCCGGTAGGCGTCAGGAGCCAGGCGCGCACCGTCGATCGCTATGGACAGAAGTTCCATATTCTCGCCATCGAGACGCAGAGGCAGGCCGGCCGCGCCCGCCCCCCGGCGCACGGCCAGGCGGGCCTTGACGCGCGTGTCGTCCGGATCCAGGTCCATGTCCATGGCAACCTCGTCCACCACAAAGGGCGGCGGGGTATAGTCCGCCAAGTGGGTGGCCGATGGCTGGCTGTCTTGCGGCATGTTGGCTTCCGGTCATGGCTATAAGGAATGCGGCGATCTGGCAGTATAGCGCCGCGGCGGGCGGCCCGCAGGGCAGAATCCTGCTTTGCAGGCAGGCCCTGAAGGATTAAGACTCTCTTCATACGGCGCGAGCGAGTGTTGGCCTACGTATACGTACGTATGAGCAGCGCCAGCCCGAAAGGGGCCGGCGGTCGCACACGGTCAAGGGGGCCAGGGGGTGTAATGGCCATGCTTGGGGCAAGCATGATCCAGAGGTCAGGGAGCAGCCGACGCAGGGGCCTGTTTGTGGCGGCAATCCTGCTTGGCCTGACGGCGCCGGCTTTTGCCCTGGCGGCGCAGCTCAGCCCGGCCCATGACGTCACCGAGGCGGCAGCGTTTCGTGCCCTGCACAGCGACCTGATGGTGGCCGCGTTGATCTGCCGTAATGATCAGACAACCGGTGTCGTCGGCATTCACAACCAGTTTGTGACGCGCTTTCAGCCGCTACTGGCAAAGTCGGCGCAAACGCTGGAGGGCCATTTCGCCGCGACGACCAGCGCCGCCCAGGCGCGAGTCATGCTTGACAACATGACCACCCGCATCGCCAACGCGGCGTCCCTGCGTTTCAACCGGCGCGGAGAAACCTGTGGTCAAACCGCCGCGCGCTTCAGCCCGTTGCTGAAGATGGCGCCGCAGCAGATTCTGGACCACGCTTTTGATATATACGGCACGGCACCGACCCTGGTCGCCCTGCTGCGCGGTCAGTAGTGGCGATCATCCGTCACCACCCGGGTAAGACCGCCGGGCGGGGCTGATCTCGCCAATCACATACAGGCCTGGCCGCACGGATCCGGCAGCGCCCCCGCCCGCACTGACCGGGGGCGCCGCCGTTTTCCGTGAACAATTCTACTGAAACAGGGCTATTGAAACAGGCCTATTGAAACAGGATTTCAACCCGGCGGTTCTGCGGCTCGCGTACGCCATCGGCCGTCGCCACCAGCGGGCTGGACTCGCCCAGCGCCTGCAGGGTCATGACCTCACGACTGACACCACGGGCGGCAAACCAGGCGGCGACCGCCTCGGCCCGGCGCTGTGACAGAGCCAGGTTATAGATGTCCGTGCCGGAACGGTCGGCGTGGCCGGCAAGCACCAGGCGCACCGTGGAGTCCTGTTGCACCAGATCAAGAGCGTCGGCCAGAACCGCCTCGGCACCGGCGGTCAGAACCGCCTGATCCCAGTCGAAGAAGACCAGAAACACCGGCGGCGGCGCCGGCTCGACGACCGGCTGCACTACCTCAGCCACCGGTTCGACCGCCTGCGGCACGACCTGGGCCTGGGGCTGAACCTGAGGCGCGGCGGCGGTCCGGACGGGCCGGCTAAGAGCGATGGTAAAGCCCACCAGCAAGGCGTGGCTTGCATACTCGCCGTCGACCCCGACACCGCCGGCGGTGGTCAGATCCGCGTCGGCGGTGGCGAAATAGCGATACTCCATACTGGCCGAAGCACGGTCCGAAAGCGGCATCTCCACGCCGGCAAACCCCTGATAGGCGAGCACCATGTGGGAGTCGTTGATGAACGGCGCGCCGGCATTGGCGATGCCGTTGAAATCAAGGTCAGCCATGCCGATACCGGCGCCGATATAGGGCCGCAGACGGCCCACCCGTTCAGCCGACCATTGCGGTGAGTAGGTCGCGTTGACCATGAGGGAGAGAGCCCGCACATGGCCGTCGCTGCCGCTGGCGGTACCGCTGAGACCATCGACGCCATTGCTGCGCCAGCCGGCTTCGGCCTCCAACGCCGTACCGCTGTCGAAGCGATAGCCGAGAACGCCCAGCAGAACCCCGCCCGTGTCATAGTCAACGCCGGCGGAGACAGCGCCGCCGGCGAAGCGGCTGTCGTTCAGGCTCTGCGCTCCGCCCTTTGCGGCATAGTAGTAGCCGGTCCAGGGCGCCGTGGACGAAAGCATCGCATCCTGCGACAGGGCCGGCTGGCTAACCGCCAACGCCGCTGCCAGGGCGACCGCTCCCACCCCTACGCGTAGGCCCATAACTTTGTCTGAACTCGTCATTTCCTGTTCCCTTGCCGGAAAGCCAGCCGCATCACCTGCACCAGACAGCGCCCGGACACAAAAAGTTGCAAGCCCATTTGCAGGCCAAATTGGAGCGGAATTGTGACGAGCCATGCAATCGCCGGACCGGTGCCCCGTGGGCAAGCACCGACGGTCCGGACACGGGAGCGAACAATCCCGCCACGGCTACTTTGCGGAGACTGTGCCGGTATCTTGCGAGGTCTTACGGCAGGCAGGCAAGAGAGAAATAAAACTCAACTCATTGCAAGATAAAACCATGTATAAAAACCAGTATTTTAATACTTATAAATAACAATTTTGTATTACTTGGAAAATATTATTATATTATACAGAGGCTACTCCACTTCAATGCTCATATAGCAGATATCTTTACAATCTGGCAACCGTTGGTTCCTATTGTTATACAAACACTGATTTGAAAATACGGACATCGAACTGGTGCGACCAACCGGCCCCGGGCCTGTTTGGCGCGCCGAGCGGGATTGCCCCCTCCGGTGTCCGGCCCAAATGAAGGAGCCAAAACGTGACGTCCCGCGACGGCCAGCCGGCCGACCCCGCCCCGATTTCCGCCATCCCCCCTTCCACCGAATCCCACTCTTCCGGTTCTGACGACCCACCCCCGGCAATGCCGTCCGGCGGCGCCGCCATGGCGGCGCCCACGCGGCGTTTGCGGGGTGCGGGCGTGACCTATCGCACACCGACCATCGACGATGGCGCCGCCGTCTGGAAGCTGGTGGATGATACCGCTGCGATGGACGGTAATTCGGCATACGCCTATTTCATGGTCTGTCGCAATTTTGCGGCGACCAGCGTCATCGCCGAGGTCGACGGCCAACTGGCCGGCATGCTGACGGCCTATCCCCTGCCGGAAGATGATCGCCGCCTGTTCGTATGGCAGGTCAGCGTCGATGCGCGTTTTCGTGGCCGCGGCGTCGCCGCCGGCATGTTGCATCATCTGTTGCAGCGGGAGGATTGCGCGGCGGTGCGCTGGATCGAGGCGACCATCGCGCCGGGCAATGTGGCGTCGGAAGCCCTCTTCCGCCGCTGCGCCAGCAGCCTGCACGCCAATATTTCGCAGCGCACCGTGTACAAGGACAGCCTCTTCCCCGGTGACGATCCAAAACCCGAGCGGCTGTTCGTCATTGGCCCGATCCGGCACGCCAGGAACAAAATCCACCTGCAGCCCTGCGCCGAAGGCTATCGCCTGTTTGCCGCCCTGGACGATGCGATTGTTCCGGCCTTCCAGCCGGTGAACCCGGTCTTCTCCGGACTGACCGACGCCATGCGGGCGGCCGACGCGGTGTGCGACGCCCACAGCGCCACCGAAGTGGTCATCCTCGACCCCGCTACCTGGCTGGGGCCACAGGCCGCGGTGCCCGGCGTCGCCAGGCCATCAACGGACAGCGCCGCCGCCTGACGAGGGTGCCGCCCGATCAGCCCCACGCCGCCGTCCGGCGGCCTTTCCATCACGTCAATCAGGAAAACCCATGCCCGACTCACTGACCACAGATAATCCCTCCATGCGCGTATTCGATCAGTATGAATCGAATGTCCGGGCCTATTGCCGCTCTTTTCCCACTGTCTTCGAGAGCGCCAGGGGCCATCTGCTGACCGATCAGGCCGGCCGCCGCTACATAGACTTCTTCGCCGGTGCCGGCGCGCTGAACTACGGCCATAACCCGCCGCCAATGAAGCGGGCCCTGATCGACTATCTGACACGGGACGGGATTACCCACAGCCTGGACATGGCGACCTCTGCAAAGGCCGCGTTCATAGAGACGTTCCAGTCAGTGATCCTGCAGCCACGCAACATGGACCACAAACTTCTGTTCCCCGGTCCGACCGGCACCAACAGCGTGGAAAGCGCCTTGAAGCTGGCCCGCAAGGTGACCGGCCGCAGCGGCATCATCAGCTTCACCAACGCCTTTCACGGCATGACCCTGGGGGCCCTGGCGGTCACCGGCAATGCCTTCAAGCGCGGCGGCGCCGGCGTCGGGCTGAGCGACGGCACGGTCATGCCCTATGACGGGTATTTCGGGGAGGATGACGATACCCTGAACTGGCTGGCGACAATGCTGGACGACCAGGGTAGTGGCGTCGACCTGCCGGCGGCGGTCATCGTCGAGACCATTCAGGGCGAAGGCGGTCTGGCCGCAGCCCGCTTCGACTGGCTGAAAAACCTTGAGACCCTGTGTGGCGACCGCGGCATGTTGCTGATTGTCGATGACGTGCAGGCGGGCTGCGGGCGGACCGGGCCGTTCTTCAGCTTTGAGCCAGCCGGCATCAACCCGGATATCATCTGCCTGTCGAAATCCATCAGCGGCTATGGCCTGCCTATGGCGGTGACGCTGGTCAGACCGGAGCACGACGTGTTCGACCCTGGCGAACACAACGGCACTTTCCGGGGCCACAACCCGGCCTTCATCACCGCCACCTGCGCCCTGGACCACTGGCGCGATGGGGCCCTGGCCGGCGGAACGCACAAGCGCGCGGGCATCATCGCAGAGGCCCTGAACCGCATGGCCCAGTCGTGCCCCGAGCTCAAGCCGGAAGTACGCGGGCGCGGCCTCATGCAGGGGCTCGCCCTCGACGGCGACGGGCTGGCGGAACAGGTATCGCATGAGGCCTTTCGCCGCGGTGTGATCCTGGAGACCTCGGGGCCGGCCAGCGAGGTGGCGAAGATCATGCCGCCGCTGACCATTCCGCTGGAGGCTTTGAGTGACGGCCTTGGCCGCGTCGCCGAAGCGGTTGACACGGTCGCCATGAACGCACGTTCAGCCCACGCCAGGGTCGCCTGACCGGCGACTGACCATGGCGGACGACCACGAGACAATGACAGGTGAAGAATGATCTATCGCACACTGAGTGAGATCGAGAATGGCCACCGCGACGTGCGGGCGCCGACATTTTCCAGCCGGCGCTTTCTTCTGAAGGATGACGGCATGGGATTTTCCATGCACGACACCGTGCTGTACGCCGGCAGCGAAACCTACATCTGGTACGCCAACCACAAGGAAGCGGTGTACTGCATAGAGGGCGAAGGCGAGCTGGAAGAGGTAGACAGCGGGCGCGTCCACAAGCTGCGTCCGGGCACCCTTTATGCCCTGGACGGCCATGAGAGGCACTGGCTGCGGGCGACAACGGATCTGCGGGTGATCTGTGTCTTTACGCCGGCCCTGACCGGCGGCGAAGTGCATGACGAAAACGGCACCTATCCGCTCATGGATGAAGATAGCGCCGCAAAAACCATGGCGGCCGCCGACCGCTAGACCGCCTTTCCCTTCCCCTTCCCCCAACCACCCACAACAGAGAGCCATGACCGATACCCTGATACCAGCCGAAGCTCCGACAACCACCGCCGCCGTCACCGCCGGCGCCGGGCCGAAGGACGCCTATCCGACGCGCCGCGACCGGGAACGCCTGATCACGCGCCGGGAGCCCGTCATCTTCGGCGACGGACAGCCGGTTGGCGACTATTCCCTGACGTCCGAACAGATGCAGCGCTATGCGGCCGACGGCTATCTGGTCGTACCGGACGTGTTCAGCCGCGAGGAATGCAGCGATCTGTTGCTGGACGTGGACCGTATGGCCAACGCCCCGGAATTGCGCGCACGAGAGGAGCTCATTCGCGAGCCCGGCAGCACCGCGCCCCGCTCCATCTTCAGCCCGCAGCGCTTCTCCGACGCCTTTGACAGGGCATCCCGCGACCCGCGCATCGTCGACATCATTCGCCAGATTCTGGCCAGCGAGGTCTATATCCACCACGCCCGGGTCAATATCAAACAGGCGCTGATCGGCAAGTCATTCCCATGGCATTCGGACTTCGAGACGTGGCACGCAGAAGACGGCCTGCCGGCCATGCGTGTGCTGTCGGCGTGGATCATGCTGACGGACAACACGCCGCACAACGGCCCGCTGTTCGTCATTCCCGGATCGCACAAGACCTTCGTCAGTTGCGCCGGCGAAACACCTGACGAGAACCACAAGACCAGCTTGCGTAAGCAGGATGTTGGCGTGCCCTCCCTGGCCGCCCTGCAGGCCCTGGCCAGGGAGCGCGGCATTGCCAGCGCCACCGGCGGTCCCGGCACACTGGTGCTGCACGAAGGCAACACCATGCACGGCTCTACCGACAACATCACGCCGTGGCCGAGAACCAATGCGTTCTTTGTCTATAACAGCGTGGAGAACACACCCGCCGACCATCCCTTCGCCGCCGGCAAGTTCCGGCCGGATTTCCTCGGCAGCAAGGACTTTACGCCGCTGCGCGCCGCCTAGCCCGGCGTTCGGCACGGCAGGGGAACGACCGGTCAGGCAGGGCCGGCCGGCGTGGTGCGGCCCCGGGCGAGAGGGCGGCGCCGGCCAAACCTCAGCGCAGGTCCTTGAGCCGCTCCATGGCCGCCACAAGCGCGGCGCGGTTGCCGGAATCGAAACAGGAATGGCCGGCGTCAGGCACCATGTGGAGCGTGGCGTCGGGCCAGGCCTCTGCCAGATCCCAGGCATTGGACGGCGGACAGTTGAAGTCCTCCTCGCCATGGACGATGGCCCCCGGCATGCCGCGCAGGCGGTTGGCCCCGGTCAGCAGATCGTCCGGTGGCTGCCAGACGTGGTCCACCATGTAGTGGATGGAGAGGCGGCCAGCAGCAAGCTCGGCGGCTTCGTTTTCCTCCGACTCCTCAAGACCGGCCACATCGGGATCGGGATGGCGGGTGACACCGCACATGCGTGCGTGAGTATTCCACGCTTTAATGGCGGGCAAGGCGACGGCGGGGTCGGGATCACGAATGCGACGGGCAAGCGCTTCTTCCGGGCGCTCGCGCTCGTCTTCCGGCAGCGCATTCATCAGATGGGCCCAGGCGGCAGGGCGAATCCACCGCGAGTGCTGGAAATACCAGCCGTCCACCAGGCAGCGACCAAAGCTGATGCCGCGCACCACAAGCGCCAGACAACGCTCGGGGTGCGTCTGCGCATAAGCCAGAGCCAGGGTCGAGCCCCAGGAGCCGCCGAAGACGATCCAGCGGTCGATGGAGAAGAGCCGGCGCAGCCGTTCCATGTCGGCGACCAGATCGGCCGGCCTATTCTGACGCAACTCGCCAAGCGGGGTCGAACGGCACGCCCCGCGTTGATCAAAGACGATCAGGCGATAATGGTCGGGATCGAAAAAGCGACGGACATGCGGCGAGGTGCAGCCACCAGGCCCGCCATGCAGATGCACCACCGCAACCCCGTCCGGATTGCCCGACTGCTCCACATGCAAAGTGTGCAGGTCGTCCACCGGAACGCGGCGCACGTCGAAGGCCTCAACCGGTGGATAAAGAGTTGTACGGGTCATGGGTCCGTGCCATCGCAAAGAGGGTCGCCACAGGGCTGCAATCGGACCATCATACGGAGCCAGTGGCAATACACAGGAGGCCATGCCGCCATGGAGACCGTCACCACCACTGTCGGAGGCAGCGAAATGGAGATGCTGGTGTTCCGCCCGGCCGGGGAAGGCCCCTTTCCGGCGGTGATCGCGGCGCAACACCTGCCGGTGGCCCATGCCGGTCTGGAGACGGACCCGTTCACCATCGCGGTCGGTGAACGCCTTGCCGCCGCCGGTTATGTCTGCCTGATCCCCTTCCTGTTCCACTGGTGGCCGAAGGACGAAGACATCGCGGTCAAACGTGACGGATTCCGCGACGACCGCACGGTGGCCGATCTGCAGGCGGCGTGGCGTTTCCTGGAGAACGATCCGGGCAGCGACGCGGACCGCATTGGTTTGATAGGCCACTGCTGGGGCGGCCGGGTGGCCTGGCTCGGCGCCTGCCACCTGCCACAGCTCAAGGCCATGGTGATGCTGTATGGCGGCCGCATCCGCCAGCCCATGGGGCCCGCCACGACGGCCGGCGCCGTGGCGCCGATCACCCTGGCCAAACGCATCCCCTGCCCGGTCATGGGCATTTTTGGCAATGAGGACCAGAACCCCTCACCGGAAGATGTGGATGCTCTGGACGAGGCTCTGACCACGGCCGGCGTGTCACACTTCTTTCACCGCTATGACGGCGCCGGCCATGGCTTTCAGGATTTCACCAACCCGGAACGCTTTCGCAAGGCCCAGAGCGAGGATTCCTGGGGCAAGATCGACGCCTTCCTGGCGGCGCAGCTTAAGACCAGGGCCGGCACCTGACGGCATTGGCTTCTGGCGGCTAGCGGCTTAGCGGCCGGTAAAGCGCGGCGACCGCTTTTCGGCGAAGGCGCGGCGCCCTTCGGTGTAGTCGGCGCTGGCGAAGCACTTGTCCATGAGCCGCCGACAGGCCGCCATGTCACGTTCTGACTCGGGCGCCAGCAACTCATTTACCGTCCGCTTTGCTGCCGCAATGGTCAATGGCGCATTGGCGGTTATGGCGGCAGCCACATCGGCAACGGAAGTGGCCAAGGCATCCGGCTCGACAACCCGATTGACCAGTCCCATGGCGGCAGCCTCCGCCGCTGAAAAGTGTCGGCCGGTAAAGAGGATTTCCTTGGCCGCTGCCGGGCCCACAACGGCCAGAAGGTCGGTCAGCCCTTTCGCCCCGTAGGCGAGGCCAAGACGCGCCGCCGGAATGGCGAATACGGCGGTCGTATCGGCATAGCGCAGATCGCATTCCAGCGCGACCGACAGGCCACCGCCGACGCAATAGCCGCGAATCATGGCCAATGTCGGCTTGGCGCAGGTCTTGAGGCGTTTTTCAGCCGCCACCACCGCTGTCTCATAGGCGGCGACCGCCGGCGGGTCGGCCCGCACCTGATCAAACTCTGAAATGTCAGCGCCAGCCGAAAACGCCTTTTCGCCAGAACCCGACAGAATGAGCAGGCGAATTGCCGGGTCGGTTTCAAAGGCGGCGACCGCCTGTTCCAGCCCGCGCCACATGGCGAGTGAGATGGCATTGCGCTTCGCCGGATTGGCGAACTCAATCCGGCCGACGGCGCCGTCTCTCCAGGCGCGGAGCGTATGCGGCAAGTCCGGCAGTGTCATCCCGGTCCCTCTCGCCGCCTAGATGGCGCCGTCGCGGCGCAGGCGGTCCCTGTCATCGCCATCATAACCCAGCCCGGCCAGGATTTCGTCGGTATGCTCGCCACGCTCCGGCGTCGCGCGCCGGACGCGCCACGGTGTGCGGCTCATGCTGATCGCCTGGCCGAGGAGACGCTGGTGACCCAGTGTCGGATGATCGACTTCCGCCACCATGCCCTGATGACGCACCTGAGGATCTTCGAACACCTGGCGCATGTCATTGACCGGCCCGGCCGGAACCCCGGCAGCGTTCAATCCTTCAATCCACTCGGCACTTGTGCGTTGACGGATGCGCGGTGCAATGACCGCATTAAGGGCCACGCGATTGCGCGACCGGAGGGCCTCGGATGAGAACTCTGGCCGGGTAGCAAGATCGGCCATGCCGATCACCTCAGCGAAGCGGGCGAAGATGCCACCGCCCGAACCGCCGATGTTGATATGGCCGTCCTTCGTCTCATACAGACCCGTCGGCATGCTGGTCGGGTGATCATTGCCACTTTGGCTGGCCACCACTCCGTCCATCAGCCAACGGACTGCCTGCAGATCGAGAAGCTGAATCTGCGCCTCGATCAGCGAGGTCTGCACCCACTGGCCGCGACCGGAGCTTTCCCGTTCAAGCAGGGCGATGAGGATGCCCGTGGCGCACAGCAGGCCGGCCGTCAGATCGGCCAGGGGCACACCGACCCGCATTGGCCCGTCGCCAGGCTTGCCGGTAATGGACATGATACCGCCCATCCCCTGGGCAACCTGGTCAACGCCAGGCCGCCCGGCATAGGGACCGTCCTGACCGAAGCCCGAAATGGAGGCATAGACCAGGCGCGGGTTGAGCGCCGCCAGACTGTCATAGTCGATGCCGAGACGATGCTTTACGTCGGGTCGATAGTTTTCCACTACCACATCTGCGTCGCGCGCCAGACGAAGCAGGATGGCCTTTCCCTCAGGATGCTTGAGATTGAGAGTCATAGCCCGCTTGTTGCGGTGCAGATTCTGAAAGTCAGATCCGTGGCGCGGACCGCCGATCGGCTCGGCGCTGTCGACTGCCGCGGGCGGCTCAATCTGCAGGACATCTGCACCCCAGTCCGCAAGCTGCTTGATCGCAGTCGGCCCGGCCCGGACCCGCGTCAGATCGAGGACGCGGTAGCGAGACAGCGCCCCCGGCGGATGATCGTCAGAGGCCGCCATCAGATGACCGCCGCACCGCCGGCGACCGGATCGCTGGCCGCATGAAACAACCCATCATCGTCGCGCCACACCGCCGCCGGCCGGGCGAAGGCACGGCGACCCACCACCTCCGGCACCACGACCAGATCATGGCCGAGCGCGGCCAGAGCGGCGGCGACATGCGGCCCGGCCCGGCCGTCCAGCTCCAACCGGCTACCGTCGTGAAAGATTCTTGGCGACTCCACCGCCGCCTGCAGGTCCTGGCCATGGACCACATGGTTGAGCAAGGTCTGGAGGACAGCCGACTGAATCCGAAAGCCGCCGGCGCCGGCGATGGCACCGCATGCCCGTCCCGCACGATAGGCGATCAGCGCCGGCGCACCATAGACCGGCATGCGGCCGGGGGCGACGGAGTTAATTCGCCCGGGCCGCGGATCAAACCATTTCATAGCATTGCCGGGAAAAAGCCCGGTGCCCGGCACCCGCACCAGACTGCCGAAGGATGAGCCCAAGCTGGTGATAAAGGTCACCACATTGCCCTCCCGATCCGCGGCGCACAGCCGGGTGGTGCCAACCAGCGCCGCCGGGCGGCCGGACTTCTCCGGCAAGACCGGCGGTGGCCGCCCCTCATGGACCCAAGGATCACCCGGATCATAGTGGCCAAGTGCCGCGTCGTTGCGAACCAGCGCCGCCCGTTCGCGGCCATAGGCGGCGCTGGTGAGCCCGGCCATCGGCGTAGCACCGTCTGCCGGATCGCCCGCATGGGCGTAGGAATCAGCAAAAGCCAGTGCCTGTGCCTCGGCGAAAAGGTGGAGTGCACCGGCCGACCCGGCGGCGTGGCCCGCAAGGTCCAGGGCCGACAGGATGTTGAGTGTCTCCACCGCAATCAGATCGCCACAGGTGGAGATTTCGCCGCCGGCGAACCGGTAGCGCGGGTCTTCGCCGATGGCCGGAGTGTAGCGTGCGAGATCGTCCGCTCGCAGCAGTCCGCCTTCGCGCCGCATAAGCCGGTCAATCGCGTCGGCGACAGCGCCGGCATGAACAGCGCTGGCACCGTTCTTGCCAAATCGCTCCAGGGTGCCCGCGAGATCACGCCCGTCCAGGCGACCACCGCCGCCCAGACCGTCAGACAGTGCCGGCAGGCGACCGCCAGGCATAAGAAAGTCACGGGCCAGCGCATGGTGCTCCAGCTCCGCCTGACGGCCGATGATCCCCTGCTGCACGTCGAGATCAACGGGAATGCCGTCGCGCGCGCGCGCGACAGCCGGCGCCGCCAGCGCCGCAAGGTCGCGCGTGGCAAAATGATCATGCGCCGCTGCCAGCCCGACTGCCGTGCCGAATACGCCGACTGACAGGACGCCGGCGTGATGGATGGCGCGCACATCGCCGCCCGCACGTTCCAGCGCCTCCCTGTAGCGGTCTGGCGTGGCCAGCGCCGGCGCCCGGATGAAGTGATCGATAGCCGTGGTCGTACCGGTTGCGGCCCAATAGATCGCCATGCGCCCGTGGCCGGCGAGACCAGCCATACCTGGCTCCACTACGTAGGCCATAAGGGCGGCGGCGATGATGGCGTCCACCGCATTGCCACCGTCGGCGAGAACGGCGGCCCCGGCATCGGCGGCAGCCTGACTGCCCGCGGCGACGGCGCCGTTTCGCCCGGCAACCGGCAGACGGCGGGTCTCGGACGTGCTTCGCATGACAGTCATCAGCCGACCCCGGCGACGCCGGTCTGCCAGACCGGCGCAGCGGCGGCGCTCCACGTCCGCCGCCGGCTATTCCAGGCGAGACAGGCGACCCGCCCGAAGTTCAGTGTGCCGGGCATCTCACGCACCACCACCACGTCATGGCCCATGGTGGCGAGTCGCTGGCGCACAGCAGCAGGGATACGGGCATCCACGTAGGTTTCCATGCCCTGACAATGGACCCGTGGATGATCCACCGCCGCCTGCAGTGCCATGCCATGGTCCACATGGTTGACCAGGGCGTGCAGAACCCCAGTCTCCACCCGGTAACCGCCAGAGCCGGCACCGGCGAAACGCGGCCGACCACGCCGGCTCATGACCAAGGCGGGTGCGGCAAACAGCGGTCGCTGACCGGGACGGATTGAATTGGGATAGCCCGGTCGCGGATCGAAGTTCTTCATGGAGTTGTTGAGAAAGACGCCGACCTCCGGAACATAGGTGGCGAATCCGAAACCGAAGCCGATGGAATACATGGTGGCCGCCATCATGCCGTCGCTATCGGCGGCCACCACCTGACTGGTGCCATCGAAACTCGCCGTGGTCCGCCGGCCAGCCGTGGCAGCGAGCTCCGCCCGCGTCACCCGTTGGCGGTCCGGCGCTGGCGTCACCCGCTCCGGCGACCATTCGGCAACGTCATAGGGCCAGGGATCGCCCGCCGGAATCGGCCGCGCCATCGCCCGCGACAGGCGCAGATCGCGCCGCCGCCGCGCACCATAGTCAGGATTGCCGAGACCGGTGACCGGCGCCTCGACGAAATCGGGATCGCCGAAATGAACCACGCTGTCGGTATAGGCCACACCCAGAACCTCAGCCATGAGATGGCGGTAGCGTACGCTGTCCGGCCCGGCGGCGGCCAGGTCGTAACCGTCCAGCATGCTCAGCGCCTGGACCGAAACCTGATCGAAGCCGGTGGTGTAATCATGACCACGATAGCGTCGTGGCCGCTCGCCGAAGATGCGTGTGCGGTAGGCGGCCAGATCATCGGCCGACAGGATGCCGCCGCGTTTGCGGATATAGCGATCAATCGCCATCGCCGTCGGGCCGCGATAAAAGCCGTCGCGCCCGTGCATGGCAATACGCTTGAGTGTGGTCGCCAGCGCCGGCGTGGCGATGCGGTCACCGTCCGGCGAGATGACCGGTATCGTCGGCGGCTTGCCGTTCGGCAGCAGCACCGCCGCCATGTCAGGATCACGCTCGATGTGGCGAATGTTCTCGGCAATCCGCAGCTTGTCGTACCAGGCAAAGGGCTGGCCCGCTTCGGCCAGTCCGATGGCCGGTCCGAGCACCACTTTGAGGGGCAGCTTGCCGAACATGGCGTGGGCGTCACAAAAGGCGGACACCGCCCCCGGCACCGCCGGCGAGAGGATTCCCTGTTCCGACTTCTGACCGACGGTCCAAGGATAGCCATAGAAGGTGGGCGGTCGAGACCGGTCAATCTCAAACAGGTCCTGGCGCGCCGCCGCCGGCACGGTCATATAGCCATCGAAAGTCAGCGAACGGCCGCTGGCCGGGTCCCACACCGAAATCTGCGCCCAGCCGCCCGGCCCACATGAGGACGGCTCGGCGACCATCCCGGCGAAGGCGCCGGCGACCAGAGCGTCAACCGCACTGCCGCCAAGGGCCAGCATGGCGGCGCCGGCGCGGGCGGACTCCTCATGACCGCCGGCGACGACGCCTTTGTCCGCCTCGACGGGCGTGCGAGAATACAGCGGCGTGCTTTCGACCACGGGCCGGGTTGCACCGGTCATGCCAGTCTCCGTCATGAATGCGCCCAATAGCAGCGCAAGGGGATGCTGCGCCCGATGAGCCGGCCGGCCAAGAGGGGACGGGCGTGGCCTAGCCCTTTATCGCCCGCAGGCAGCCCCAGCCAAGCCAGCCCTGGCGCGCGCCATCAATCCAGCGCTGATTGCGATCAACCGACCGGGCCAGCCGGTCGACGCCCATGAGCGCCTCCATCTCCGGCCGGTTGTCGAGCATGGCGCGGCGCGCCTTGTCATAGCTGAGGATCATGTGGGGCGTGAGGTCGAGCCAGTGTTCAACCCTGAGCCCCAGCCCTTCCACCTCATTGCGCCAGCGATCAAGCGACCACATGTCGGTACACCCGGATTCGTGCAGCAGCTCGGCCCGCCGGTCATCGGGCGTGGCGTCAGCCATGACAATGTCGCTGAGGACGAAGTGGCCGCCCGGCCGCAGCACCCGCGCCGCCTCGGCAAAGGCCAGCCGGCGGTCACCGGCAACCAGCAGCGCTTCCTGTGACCACCACAGATCAAAAGACCCATCTTCGAATGGCAGATCATGGAAGTCGGCCGGCTGCACCTCTATCAGGCCAGCCAGACCAGCGGCCGCCGCCCGTTCGCGGGTGGTGCGAAGATTGTCATCGGACAGGTCAGTCGCGACCACGTGGCAGCCATAGCGTTCCGCCAGGTGGAGCGCCGCGCCACCGAAACCGCAGCCCACTTCCAACACCCGGTGATCGGCAGTCAGCAGCAGACCGTCGGCCAGCCGCTCATTGGAACGCTCCATGGCCGCATCCAACGGCTCGTCCGCATGGTCGAACAGGCCCATATGCATGTTGGCGCCCCAGATGCGGCGATACATGGCATGGCCAGAGCCGGAATAGGCCTGCTTAATCCGGGCGCTGATATCGCGCCAGTCGCTACTGCCGGCCATGATCCCCTCCCTGGCTCCCCGGCAAATTGGATCATGCCGCACGGCCGAAGCGCAAGGACAAGTCAGGTCCAGCGGTGCAGCACCTTGCCGTTGGTGACAGTAAAGCCGTTCTCCAGATAGCAACCGCCCAGCACCTCGCGCACCTCCAGATCCGTATGCTCCTCCAGCGCACTGGGCAGCAGCCTGACCTCGGCCGAACCGGCCAGAGTGCGGCCCCATTTGAGATTGCTCGCCTCCAGTTGCAGCAATTCGCAGACCGATGGCGGTTGTCCCGCCTCCATGCTGGGGAAATAGCGCAGATTAATCTGCGGCCAGGTGAGCATGGCCGGCAATTCCTGCGGGGCGATCTCCCGCTCCAGATTGACGCGCCCTTCGATCAGCCGTTCGCCGTGGCTGGTGACATAACCGGCCATGGTGGTGCCAGGCGCGAGCTTCGGGAAACCGGGATTGAGCGGCTGGAAGGTGGTGCGATGGGTATCACCGATCTTCTTGTTGAAGCCCATGATGACGCCACGCAACAGGCTGAAGTCACGATTGACCCAGGTCTGCACACAGAAGCGGGCGTTCTGGCCCTGAAAGTTGCAGCCGATCCACAGCACCGTCTCGTCGTACCAGGTGCGCTCCGGGTTCTTCACCGGCATATCCGGATCATCCCACAGGCAGTACCAGCGGCCGAAATCAACAACCACCGTGGCGGCCGGCTCCGCCGCCTGCAGTGGCTCCGGCAGATAGGCGGCAACGGCAGCCGGATCGCTGCGCCAGGCGATGCACATGCGTTCGGTGGCGAAATGCCACGGCAGGCCGCCCACCAGCGGCGAGACGCCGCGCGGCGTGGGATAGGAGAAGCCCTTGAGGTCAGTGATTTTGGTCATGACGGTCTACTCTCTCGCTGCGGGTTTGGTCCACGGCCTAGAGATCACGTTCGGCGTCGGGATGGGCCCCGGCGTCAATACGCTCCTTGGCCTTGATGACAAAGGCGTCCAGTTCTTCCTTGCGGGCCGGATCAAGCGGCGGCGCCTCAAACTCCTTCAGCATCTGTTTCCAGATGGCGTTGGCCCGGTGGCGGGTATCAACGCTGCCGCCCTCCACCCAGCTCTCATAGTTGCGCCAGTCCGACAGCATCGGCGAATAGAACGCGGTCTCGTAGCGGTCGATGGTGTGCTGTGTACCGAAGAAATGCCCGCCCGGCCCGACTTCGGCGATGGCCTTCTCGGCCAGCGTCTCATCGTTAACCTGGATTGGCTGCATATAACCCATGATGGTTTGCAGCATCTCGGCATCGATGATCATTTTCTCGTAGGAACAGGTGAGCCCGCCATCGGTCCAGCCGGCCGCATGCCAGATCATGTTGGCGCCGCCCATTACCGCACCCCACAGCGAAAACAGGGTCTCATAGACCGACTGCTCGTCCGGCAGGACGGAACAGGTGGTGCCGGACGAACGGAAGGGAAAGCCGTAGCGCCGGGCGAGCTGGCCTGAGGCATGAGCCGCCAGCATATATTCCGGCGTGCCGAAGGCCGGGGCGCCGGAACGCATGTCCACATTGGTGGTAAAGGCGCCATAGACCGCCGGCGTACCGGGCCGGACGATCTGGGTCAGCGCAATGCCGGCCAGGGCCTCGGCATTCTGCTGGGCCAGAGAGCCGGCGAGCGTCACCGGGCTCATGGCCCCGGCCAGGGTGAACGGCGTGACGAAGATGGGCTGCGCCGCCTCGGCAAAGGCCATCAGGCCGGTCGCCATGGGCACGTCGAGACGCAGCGGTGAGTTGGTGTTGATGCCGCTGTAGATGACGGGCGCCGCGGCAATCGACTGCCGCGTCTCGCCAAAGGCGATACAGGCCATGTCGATGGCGTCATTAGCGCGGATCGAGCCCATGGCGCTGCCGAAATAGGCCTTGTCCGACAGAGTCATGACCGCGTTGAGAACGTCCAGGTAGCGGCTTTCCGCCGGCAGATCCACCGGCTCGAACGGTGCGCCGGCCAGATGGATGGCGTTGATGTGCTGACAGAGCTTTATGCCATCCAGCAACGCCTCGAAGGTGCCCGGCCGGCGCGGCGTATCCAGGGTGGAATAGAATGCCGGGCCGCCGACCGCGCCAAAGAAGAAGTTGTTGCCACCACCATGCAGATCTTTGCGGCCGGTGCGGCTGCGCAGAACGAAGTCGGACGGCACCGTGGAGACGAGCTGCTCCACAAGCGCCGGGTCGAAGCGTACGCGCATGGTGGAGTCGTCAACGGTGGCGCCGGCCTGGCGGAAACGGTCCCGCGCGCCGCCATGCATCACCTCCATTCCCGTATCGCGCAGAATACGCAAGGAGGAGCGATGGATGGCCTCCACCTGATCATCCGACAGGACGCGAATCGGCGGATAGGGATTGGCCGGCTGCTTCCAGGGCACCTGGCGGACGGGCGCCGGGCCAGAGGTGGACTGACGGCGATGGCGTAGTGACGTGGAACGGGCCATTGAATCTCCGGACAAGGACAGTGGCAGGCGGCGCACACATGCCCGCTTCGCCCGGCTATCGCAAGAGTGAATGGCGGGCCTGGCCGGAGCGTATAGCGACGCAGCTCAGGGACCGGGGCGGTCCGGCAGGGGAATGGACTCCGTTTCGCCGGGAACCGGCGGGAACCGGCCTTCACGCCAGTCGGTCTTCGCCTGCTCTATGCGCTCCCGGCGGGATGACACCAGGTTCCACCACACATGGCGCGGACCATCCAGAGGTGCCCCGCCGAGCACCACAAGGCGGCTGTCGGCGGTGGCGCGAACCGCCACCGGCTGACCGGGCGCCAGGATTGCCATGCTGCCGGCGGCCACCGCCTGGCCGGCCACCGCGGCGGCGCCGGCGGCCACATGAACGGCGCGTTCGGCATAGTCCGGCGGCACGGTCACAGAGGCACCCGCCGACACTTCCGCTTCAAACAGGAGCGTCGGGCTGAACACCGGCACGGGACCGGTATGGCCGAAGGCGCCGCCGGCGATCAGCCGGATGCGGTAGCCGGGCCCCTCCACATGGGGCAATTCGCCTGCCGCATGGTGCAGGAAGGCCGGCTGGGTTTCCTCGTCGGCCCGCGGCAGGGCAATCCATACCTGAACGCCGAAGAGAGGCGCGGCGGCCTGGCGCACGGCGTCCGGCGTCCGCTGGGAATGGACGATGCCACGGCCGGCCACCATCCAGTTGACCGCGCCAGGGCGGATCACCTGTTCGCTACCAAGGCTGTCCCGGTGCAGAATTTCTCCGTCAAACAGATAGGTCAGCGTCGCCAGGCCGATGTGCGGATGCGGTCGCACATCAACACCCGCGCCGGCGGGAAAGGTGCTGGGACCGATCTGATCGAAGAACACATAGGGGCCGACGGTGCGGCAGTCAGCGGAGGGAAAGACACGACGCACCTCAAAGCCGCCGAGGTCGCGGGACCGGGCACGGACAATGTGGCGAACGACGCCCGGCACGGGGTGCGATGACGGATCGGCCATGGCAGGAATCCTTGTGAGGTGGAGCACCTCGGACTTAGGCCCCGGACCCGCCCCGGACAAGTGACGCGCCACCGGCGCCCTAAATGGCGAAGAGCGCGTCCGCCAACTCGTCTAGCGTTGCCATGTGAGCCAACGGCAGCCGGGCGGCGACCGGCTCGAAGACATCGATGGTCAGATGCTGCACCATACCCACCGCCTGGCGGCACAGAGCCTGGCCCAGAGCGAGACGCGCAAAGTCATTCCCCGTTGGCCAGTCGCTGGCCAGCAGGAATGCCCGCAGCAGTTCCTTGTCACAGCCAAACAGATCGCGGTGAATCTGAATGAGTTCATAGTGCCGGTCGGCGACCATGGCATCGCCCCAGTCGATGACACCGCTGAGGCAACCGTCGGCGACAAACACATGATTGGCCACCAGATCGCCATGGACAAAGACCGGGTCCGGTGGCCCCAGTCGCGCCACACAGTCGGCGGCCTGTGCCGCCAGATGGGGCGGCAGAGAACTTCCGGCCGCCGCCTGCGCCACATTGACTGCGGGCCAGTCGCCATGGCTGGCGAGGCCGGTCGGTGCAATGGAATGGAGCCGCTTCACCTGCCGGCCGAGATCGCGCGCCAGAGATAGCCGTTGCGCCGGCGACAG
The DNA here is from genome assembly GCA_040218575.1 of Alphaproteobacteria bacterium. Classification (NCBI taxonomy): domain Bacteria; kingdom Pseudomonadati; phylum Pseudomonadota; class Alphaproteobacteria; species Alphaproteobacteria bacterium. The sequence continues at coordinate 77,009 of JAVJRE010000002.1, forward strand.
GCCGGCGCGCCACGATGCCATGCCGGGGACCCGGCCGGTGATCAGATAGGGCCACGGCGCGGCGGCCCCGTCAGACAGCACCCCCTCAGCCAGGCGTCGCGGCGCGCCTATGGCGGGGTCAGTCGCGACACAGGCCAGCGCGGCCTGTTCGGCCCCATGGGCCAGACGCCATGCCGGCAGATAGCCGAACAGCTTGACCACCACATCGCCGTGCAGAAAGGTCGGCCAGGTGGCATTGAATCCAGCGGTCATTTCATGTGACGGATCAAACAAGCCATGACGACGCAGAATGGCCGCGACACAGTCCTGCCAGACCTCGACACTGTTGCGACGGGCGGCATAGTCCATCAGCGATGTGAAGGCGGGCGGATCAGCCGGCTGGGGCATTGTCCCTGAACGGCTGCATCTGCGCCTGCAGGGCGCGGCCGAAGGCAGGCCGCGCCTCGCAGCGCTGATGATAGGCGTCGAGGTTTGGGAGCTGCTTGAGCAGGCCCGAAGCGGCCGCGTCACGCAGAACCGTGGACATCACCAGATCGCCGGCGGAGAAGCGGTCCTCAAGATAGTCCCTGTCACCCAACCATGTGGAAACGGCGTCCAGACGGTCCTTCAGCCGTGACTTCATCTGCGCCCGGCGCTCCTCATTGTCGCCTTCCGGCAGGAAATTGTAGTTCTGCACGTGGGGCTCCAGCGAGGTGGTGGCGGCGAAAACCCAACTGGCGACCCTGGCCCGGCCCGTCGCGTTCTTTGGCGCCAGGGCCTCAGAGGCCGCCGCGATGTGCAGCACGATGGCGCCGGACTCAAACATTTCCACATCGTCGTCGCGATAGGCCGGGACCTGGCCGAAGGGCTGCCACGCGCGATAGGCCGCGGACTTCTGGATAGCCGGATCGATCAGCGTCACGTCATAGGGCACACCGGCCTCTTCCAGGGCCCAGCGCACGCGGAGGTCCTTCACATGGCCCTGGGCGAATTCAGGTACCCAGCGGAACGCGGACAGCATGACCGGCATTGGCTATTCCTCAGCAATCAGGTTTCAAGGGAGGGAGCATAGACCGCCACATCCTCGCCAAAACCCCTGACCGGCACGGCGCCAAGGGCGCGTGTCGGGCGTGGGCAGGCGGCGGCGAAGTCGGCCGACAGGACAATATCCTGCGCCAGATCCCGGGCAACGGATTCGAGCCGCGCCGCAAGATTGACCACCGGGCCGATAACCGTGAAGTCTAGCCGGCTGCCGGCGCCGATATTGCCGAACAGCACGTCGCCATAGTGCAGGGCCAGGCCATAGCGCAGATCGAAATCCAGTTCGGCCCTGACCGCCGGGCGCGCCGCATCCAGTGCGGCCCGAATCGCCAGCGCCGCGTCATGGGCGCCGGCCAGGGCTTCTGCCTCCGCGCTTGCCCCGGTCAGAGGTCCGGCCTGGGGCCCGGTCATGGGAAAGATGGCGATCAGCCCGTCGCCCATGAACTTGAGCACCTCGCCGCCATGAGCCTCTATGGCCGGCACCAGGCAATCGAAGAAGCGGTTGAGAAGAGCCAGGACCCGCGCGCCGTCATGGACGTTGGCATAGGCGGAGAAGCCGCGCAGGTCGGCGGCGATCACCGCGGCGCGGATGGTCTCGCTGTGGCCCAGATGAATGCCGCCACCGAGAATGCGCTCTGCGGCATTGCGCCCGACATAGGTAGTGAGGAAATTGGCGGCGGTGCGACGATAGGCATAGGCCTCGGCGACGCGGGCCAGTGGCGCGCACAGGCCCTCGAGCCCGGCAATGTCCGCGTGACTGAAGCCACCGGGTGCGCGGGTCGTGGCGCTGAAGGCGTGGACCTGACCGCCGGAGAAAAGCAGAGGCTGGATGTAGTAGTCGGTGACGCCATCGCGGGCCATCTCTTCCAGGATGAGGAAATCGCGCGGACAGTCGCCGTCGCACAGACGGCGGCGAATGGGTGAACGGGTTTCCAGAACGCGCGGGATGGGGTTGCGACGGTACTCCTCCGACTGGACGATACCGGACGGCGCCTCCAGCACCTCCACCGGCTGACCAGGCCGCCACAGAAAGGCCCGCCCGAACAAGGTCGGATGCAGAGTGGTGACGAACACCGCCATGCGGTGCAACGGGAAGCCACCGCCATGCAAGCCATCGGCCAGCCGCTGCAGAACATCCTGGGGATGGTCCACACCCGGCGCGCCCTGCATCAGCCAGGCCACACTGTCCTGAACGGCCCGCGCGGACGCAGTCATGACGGGCATCGGTCAGCGGGAAGAAAGTCAGGCGGCATGGGACAAGACTAGCGCCAGGCCGAGGACAAAGACAGGATGGGCCCGGACCGCCGAGACCGCCGCAGGGAGCCGCAGGCACAATGATTCCACAGTTTGACGAGTCGACCGCCCTGTTGCTGATCGACGTACAGAAGGGGGTTGACGACACCGCCTATTATGGCGGGCCAACCGGACGCATGAACAACCCTGCTGCAAAGGATCACCTGCGGCAGGTGCTGAATGCGTGGCGGACCAAAGGGCGGCGCGTAGCCTTTACCCGTCATGACTCGGTAGAAAAAAACTCGCCCTTGAAGCTGGCCCTTGCCACCGGCGCGCAACTGGACGGCATGGACATCCGTGACGGCGATATCGCCGTCACCAAGAGCGCCAACAGCGGCTTCATTGGTAGCGCGCTTGAACTGAGCCTGCGCCGGGCGCGCATCCAGCGTCTGGTCATCGCCGGCTTCTTCACCAATTTCTGTGTGGAAACGACGGTCCGCACGGCGGGAAACATGGGCTTCGACACCTATCTGGTGCATGACGCCTGCGCCACCATGAACCGGATCGGCCTGGACGGCACCGACTATGACCCGCAGCTCGTCCACGACATGTCCGTCGCCAACCTGCACGGCGAGTTCTGCACCGCCATCGATACAGAGGACGCCATTGCCCTGCTGTCAGCCGACGCGGCGCATCTGCAACGTGTGCAGGGTAATGAATGAGCGAGAGGCCGGTGGATCGGCGCGGGCGGTCCAGGGCGAAGCACGACTGACCCCTGCCCAGCCCCGGCGCTGCGGCGACGGACCCCTGCCCTAGCCCTCCAACGGGGCGTGCAGTGTTGTCGTCCGGGCGGTAATGATGCCGCCGCGATTGCCGATCTCAATGGACCCATAGCGCTGCCTGAAACAGTCGGGCAACGGGCGGTCCCCGGCGACGGAGAGCCAAAGACGAAGCAGGTGACGCCTGTTCTCCGGCTCCGGCCAGTCCACAAAGCCGGTCCGGTCGTGCAGTTGTCCGTGATTGTACACGAACTGCATGTCACCGGGTTGCAGGTCCATGGCGAAATGGAGATCTTCATGATTGGCCAGCGCATCGAACATATCCAGCGCCGCTATGTGTTTTTCAGTCAGCCGCGTGGCGTCCGCAAAGCGTTGTGCGCTCTCGATGTATTGGCGCTGGTAGAAGACGGTCAGATGTCCTGCGTGCCAGTTGAGAACCGGAATGGTCATGAATGGCGCCGCCCCCTCCGGCACTTCGCCGCGGCGGTCGGTGGCGATGGGCTCGAACAAAAGGGCAAGCAGATCCGGGCGTTCCGTACGCATTCGGTTGTAGATCGACTGCACACTCACCAGCAAAGAGCGGCCGCCTTCGCGGGCGGCTTGCAGACACAGGAGCGCGACCACATCGGCGCTGTCGGTGTGGAAAGTCTGACGCTCTGAGGTCTGGTAGATGCGTGTATTGGCGTCTGTCCCCTTGGCGCCAATGTCGCGCACGTGCCCGAGAATATGCCCGGCGGCATTCTGTGACCGGGCGCGGCCCAGATGGGCGCCGATGCCACAAAAGATCGTCGCCGTGGTGCGCAGGTCGTAGCGCCCAATCGGCAGGCCGCGAAATACCCTTACGCCCACCCCATGCAGCAAATCCTGCTTTAGCTGCGCCAGCTTGTTTGCAAAGCGCGGCAGAGGAAAATCATCGCGCGTTATAGTGCCGATATCACGGTCCCGCGACAGAAATTGCGACGCCGCGCCTTCAAGCTCACGAACCATGTCGGGGGACAGGATGGCCAGCCAGCGGTCCGGCTGGCGCGCCATGTCCGGCCCCAGCCAGGCGGAAGGTCCGCTGAACGTCTCGGGCATCATGTCCAGCACGGAGAGCGGGTGAGACATGGCTCTGGCAGCCTGATATGACGCTGTTCCGGGACGAAGAGGACAGCGGCGCCGTTGCGCCGCACCCGTGGGATTTCCTGTCGGCAATCTAGTCCGCCGACCGGCGGCCGCGCAACCAGATGCGGGCGGCGCGACGGCGTCCGGGCGCGGGGACCACAGTCGTCTTCTCCGCACAGCGACAGCGCCCCTGCACCGCCCCTGCAGCGCCCCTCAGCGCCCGGGTGTGCAAAAAGAACCGCCCGATCAGGCAGCGTTTGCAGGTTGAAGCCTGTCAGTCCGAAACAGGCCTCGCCTCCGTTTGCCGGAGCCAGCTCCGGACCGGAGCCGGAGCCGAATCCGGCGGTGCCGCCGGGCCTTGCGGTCCGCCGCGGGAGCGGCTCTGCCGGCCGACCGGTCAACGCTGGCTCTTGCGTCCGCTACGCCGCTATATCACTCTTCGGCCAAGTCACTGCGCTTTGCTTTTGGGGGGAGAGGCTATGCCGAGTACGAGCGCCGAAATGGCGATGTCGCTTGTCGATACCGACCGCTATCCGATCCACGATCTGGATTCGCCGGCAGGCCGCGCACTGGTCGAGCGCTGCCAGCGGGACCTTCGGGAACGCGCGCTCTGCGCCCTGCCGGGATATCTGCGGCCGGAGGGACTCCGGAAACTGGTAGACGAAGCCAATGGGCTGATGCCCAACGCGGTGTTCACCGACAATATGCGCAAGGTCAATTTCCAGGTGGAGACGGACGAAGTTCTGCCGGCCGATCATCCGCGCAATGTCACCTATGCCAATCGCTATGCCCGACTCGTCAACTATCTGTTTCCCAACCAGGGCTATAGCCGCGCGCTGTTCCTGTGGTCCCGTCAGATTGACTTCGTACGCCAGGTCTATGGCGCGGAGACCATGTTTCCCACACAGTGTCCACACCTCGGCCTGACCATGAAGGTGGAAGGCGAAGGCGACACGGACGGCTGGCACTATGACGGCAATGACGGGGTGATCACCCTGTTGCTGCAAAAGCCGGACGAAGGCGGCTATTTCGAGTACGCGCCCTATATCCGTACGCTGGAGGACGAACGCTTCGACGAGGTCGCCAAGGTGCTGCGTGACCCCGTGACCTATGCCCAGCGCCCGGAGGCGGAGCCGGGGACTTTTGTCTTCTTCAATGGCAACCTGTCACTGCACCGCGTTGCCCCGGTCGGACGGACGACGAAACCGCGAATGGTGCTTATCTTCAGCTATGACCGCACACCGAATTACGTGTTCGGTGATCGCGTGGCCGAGCGGTTCGCCGCCATGCCCAAGGTCAAGGACGTTGCCGCGTTGCGGACCCGCTACCTGAGCCAGGCCTAGGCCGGTTCTGCAGATCGGTATCGCCGGGTGGCGGAGGGAAAGAGCCAGAATGCCAACGGTCTCCGGAGCTTCACGCTCCGGCGGCCGGTGGCGATGGCTCGGCGGGAAACATAAAGCGAAGCACTCTTACCCTGAGCAGACCAAATCCAACGGGCGGTCGGGCCTCGCTCACCTTGTGTCGACCCTACGCCCAAGTTACGCTAGCGATGAACCTCTTCGATGAGCCGGGCTATGCCGATCACCGGTGGTTGCCATTGTGGCGCAATCCGATATGCGGTCGAGGGCGAAGCCATCGTCCACGCCCTCTGCCATTGCACGGACTGCCGTCGGCACGCCGGGGCTCCGATGGTCGGTTGGACAATGTATCCAACCGATTCGGTCAAGGTCACGAAGGGCACGGCGAAGGTCTACCGATCCTCGAAGGATGGACGGCGACATTTCTGCGGCGATTGCGGCACCGGTCTGTTCTACGTCAATTCCGTCATATTGCCCGGAATGATCGATGTCCAAAGCGCAACATACGACGATCCAGACGTGGTACCGGCCCGGGCTCACATCCAGGTGGCCGAGCGCATTCGCTGGATGGAACACGCCCACGAACTGCCGATGTTCGACCGGTATCCGCCGCCGGACAAGTAGGCGACGAGTCCCGCATCGGCGCATGTATTCGCGCCTGTATGGACCCCGCAGCCCCGCTGTCGCGTGTGCTGGCAGTAAAGCACGTGATTAACGCGCGAAACAGGATGGCGGTGCTGTCAGTCTAATGCGAACCGGTCTCCGAAGTGCCCACCGTCGGCGGCATCAAGCCGCCAGCTGACGCCATTCCGCCAGGACGGCTGAACGGGTCTTTTTGAAAGTTTCACCGCTGTTGAGATGACGGTCGGGCTTGAATTGATTGAAGATCGAAGCGTGGGCGAAAGCAAACTTCTGCAAGGTCTTGATGTCCCGGAACCGGGACATGGCCCTCTCCCGTCTTCGGAACGGCTGGTGCGAGTTTTCGACTCTGATGTTGAACCAACGGACGCAGACTTGGATGCGTAAATTCCTGATCACATTCATCGCCGCCCGGTACGACCGAAGCCGGTCCGTCACGATCGCATGTGGCCGGTCATAGCGCTTCAAAGCACGCTCCAGAAACTGCAGCGCAGATCTGCAATCCCGCTGTCTTGTCGCGAAAACCTCGAGCACCTCGCCTTCGTGGTCGACCGTGTGCCAGCGATAATGATCTATGCCGTTTATCCGGACAAATACTTCATCAAGGTGCCAGCGCTAGGTTGAATGGTTCCGGTGCTGGATGGCTGTTTCCGGATCTCCACCGCGAACATCGGGCCGAACCTGCTCCACCAGAACCGCACTGTCTCATGACAAATATCAATGCCACGCTCATGCAGGAAATCCTTTACCCGCCCCAATGACAGAGGATAGCGGATGTACAGCATCACCGTCGGGCGGAGAACCTCAGGCGACAAGCCGAAATCGCGGAAGGGGTTTCTCATCCGCCAAGGCTACGCGACGACCCTGTCAGGCTTAAGCCGATTTAGTCTGACAACGCCCTTGCGAATGAAAGGATTAGTCGGTGCTGGTACATCGGAATAGGCAACTGTATGGATCAACACGATACCGTTTTCACTTGGCAGAGCGCGAATGTGGTCGAGGAATTTGCCATAATTTTTCTCGCCAATGTGTTCGAACATGCCAACCGAAACGATCCGGTCGAACTTGCCTTTCAACACGCGGCATTCACGCAGCTAGAAACGCAAGCGCGAACCGGCCGAGGGGTCCGCCGCCCGCTGTAGTGGCCGAGCTAACCCTCGAAAAACTTGAACGCCACCTATTCGTGGCCACCGACATCCTTCGCGGCCTCATTTCGGTGTTGGCAATGCTAATCGGGCAAGCCGACGGAGCGCAGATCCGTGATAATGCGGTCGTACCCGATAGCGTCAGCAAAGAGAAATCGCTCTCGTAGCGTCGCAACTCGGATTTCCGGGGCCACCTTGAGCAATCCACGCATCGTCGCTCTCGCTTCTATGTCACTTCCCAGACGGACCAGAGAGAGGATCAGAACGACAAGTGCAGGGCCAAAGTTAGGGTTCGCTTCTAGCGCCTGACGCGCCTGCGTGCGGGCCGCTTCATTGTCGCCAGCCGACAATCGCGCTGCGGCAGCGGCGCCCTTCGCGATGTAGCGTAATGGATCAAACGGGCTGAGTCGCAAGGATTGGCTGGCGTGACCTTCGCTGCCTTCTAGGTTGCCATGCATCATTTCGAGGACCGCTCCAACGTTGCGGGCGACAACGCAACTCGGATTCTGCATCAGAGACCGATTCACCATTAGCAACGCGGCGTCATGTCTACCGTCGAGCGCGCCGATCGCGAATGCGGCAAACGCTAGCGCAGCTGCGTCGTCGGTCCTGGCAGATGCGACCGCTTCGGCGTGGCGGAGAGCCCCTTCCTTATCTTCGGGGGCCCGGGCTCCCCAAAGGTATCGTTGTTGCAAGCACCAAGCGGCGAGTCCATGTGCTTCAGCGTACCCGGGATCAAGTACTACCGCAGCGTCGAGAAACGCCAGAGCTTCCGTTCGCCCGGTTTGAGAGAAGGTGTAAGCCTGATCAAGCGCGCGCAGATAAAGGTCGTACGCGTCGAGGTTGTCCGTGCGCTTCCGCTTCGCTCGCTCTATCTCCGCCTGTTGTACCGAGGGCTCAATCGCCGCGACAACGCCGGCTGTAATCTGATCCTGAAGATCAAATATGTCGGCAAGTGTACCGTCGAAGCGGTCCGCCCAGAGATGTCCGCCGGTTTCGGCCTCGATGAGCTGGGCAGTGATCCGAACGCGATCGCCGGCCTTGCGCACACTGCCTTCGAGCACATAACGCACGTTCAGATCCCGCCCCACCTTGCGAACGTCGGGGAAAGTTCCCTTGTAAGCGAACGTCGAATTGCGCGCGATCACTGTCAACCAGCGGATGCGCGCGAGGCTGGTGATGATCTCCTCGACCATGCCGTCGGCGAAATAGTCCTGCTTCGGATCGCCCGACATATTGGAGAACGACAGGACAGCGATTCCGGGCCGCATGGCCCGCTTCGTTCCGTTAAGCGCATTGGTGTCTGGTAAATCGGCCGGAGCGTCAAGCCGCACCCTGTAGGTGCGGACAGGCCTATCGATATTTTTGACCTGTTGTTCGCCGAGATCCTCGAACTCGGCATCGAGCTTGTTGCGGACATGTTCGAACACGGTTCCGGAGATGCAGATGCCGTCGGGATCCGCCAGTGCCTCAAGGCGAGCGGCGATGTTCACGCCGTCCCCGAATATGTCGTCGCCGTCGATAATGACGTCTCCGAGGTTGATGCCAAGACGCAACCGCATTCGCCGGTCCTCCGACACGCCTGCGTTCCGCTCCGCCATGGCCCGCTGGACGTCTACGGCGTACGAAACGGCGTCAACGGCGCTGCTGAACTCGATCAGCGTACCGTCACCCGTCGTCTTGACGATGCGGCCGCCATACTCAGCGATCTTTGGGTGCAGGAAATTGGTACGCAGGGCTTTGAGGCGCGCCAGCGTCCCCGTCTCGTCACGCCCCATCATCGCCGAGTAGCCGACAACATCGGCAGAGATGATCGCGGCAAGGCGACGCTGAACACGTTCTTCGACCATGGAAACTGTCGCATCCGGGATACTCGTTAGAGTGAGACCCTATGCTTCAACGGAGCAGCTGTCTATCGACACCGAGTGTCCGCATTGGTCAGGCCTAAAGTTGGCATCGAACTCAAAATCGGCAGAGTTTGGCTAAGAATCGACCTGAATGACCATTCGAATTTACTTCCGAGTTCGAGGCTAAAGCGGAGGTGCTGCTAGTCTAATGCGAACCGGTCTGCGAATTGCCCACCGCCGGCGGCATCAGGCCGCCAGCAGGCGCCATTCCGCCACCGCTAGGTTGCGGTTCTTCCTGAAGGTACTACGGCGGATCTGATGACGGTCCAGGTTGAAGTGATTGTGGATAGAGGCGTGGGCCGATGCGAACTTCTGCAAGGTCTTGATGTCCCTGAACCGGGACATGGCCCCTTCCCGTCTTCGGAATGGCTGGTGTGAATTTTCAGCTCTGTTGTTGAGCCAACGGCCGCAGATCTGGTCGGCGGCGTTGCCGATCACGCTCATCGCCGCCCGGTACGACCGAAGCCGGTCCGTCACGATCGCATGTGGCCGGCCATAGCGCTTCATCGCACGCTTCAGAAACCGCAGCGCAGCCTTGCGATCCCGCCGTTTCGTCGCGAAAACCTCAAGCACCTCTCCTTCTTGATCAACCGCGCGCCAGAGGTAATGCGTCTTGCCGTTAATCCGCACGAATACTTCGTCCAGGTGCCAGCGCCACTGCGAATAATTCCGGTGCTGGATAGGCCGTTTCCGGATCTCCGCGGCAAACATCGGACCGAACCGGTTCCACCAGAACCGCACTGTCTCATGGCAGATATCGATGCCACGCTCATGCAGGATATCCTCAACCTGTCGCAGTGACAGCGGATAGCGGACGTACATCAGCACCGCCAGGCGGATAACCTCAGGAGAACTGTTGAAATACCGGAAGGGATTTTTCATCTCGAAAGGCTAGGAGACCCCACCTGCCCGCTCAAGGCTGTTTAGTCTGACAATGCCCGTCGCGCCGACCGGCAGAGACCCGCTTCACAGGCTCGCCTGATCGCGCTCCCCCAGCACAACCGCAGACGACATCGGAAGAGGATTGGGTCGAAATAGCCGCCCTGTTCCGGGCGATTGCCGCCCAACGCCCTGTTCGGAGACAGGTGTTGGGGGTGCATGGCGGAGGGAGAGGGACTACGGTCCAACGTTCTCTGAGTGTCTGACTCGGAATGTTTTGCGGGATTTCAGGTTCTTGCGATCCGCCTGACGAGGAGTTGGACGCTGGCGAGATAGAGCCATGCTTCGGCGGTTGTGACGGCGTTCTCGAAGTCCTTTGCCAGTCGGCGGTTGCGGTTGAGCCAGGCGAGCGTGCGCTCGACGACCCATCGACGGGGCAGAACCTCGAAGCCGTTTGCGGTGTCGCTGCGCCTGACGATCTCGAGTGTCCATCGCCCGAGGCGATCGAGTGTGCCGGCCAGCTTGGCGCCGCCATAGGCAGCATCGGCAAAGACATGACGCAACCAAGGGAAGGCGGTTCGGACGCCGGCGAGCAGGTTGGGTGCGCCGTCGCGGTCCTGGACGCCGGCGCTGTGGATGACGCCGGCGACCAGCAGCCCGCCAGTGTCGGTGAGGATGTGGCGCTTGCGTCCCTTCACCTTCTTGCCGGCATCGAAGCCCCGAAGACCACCACTCTCGGTAGTCTTGACCGACTGGCTGTCGATGACGCCGGTGCTCGGGCTGGCGTCGCGGCCGTCGGCCTGTCGTGCGGCCATGACCAGAAGATGGTTGATCGTCTGCCAAGTGCCATCGTCGCGCCAGGCGTAGAAGTAGCGCTGCACCGTCGAGCGCGGCGGGAACTCCCGCGGGATGAGCCGCCACGCACAGCCAGCCCGCAGCATGTAAAAGATCGCATTGACCACCTCGCGCAGCTCGGTCTCGCGCGGCCGTCCCAGCGCGCGCGGCTCCGGCAGATGCGGCGCGATCAGCGCCCACTCCGCATCGGTCACGTCGGTTGCGTAGCGCAGGTCGCTGCGCTCATACTTCGGCCGAGGGATTTCGGTCCACATCTTGCGGCTCCATCGGTTGTTGCCCACAACACCGGAATCACAACGGACTGAAATCACTCAATTCTTTTCGGGCCGGACACTGAGAATGCACCTGTGTCCTGTGTCGTTGATCTCATAGAAGCGGTAGCAGCGCCAACTGAGCCAAAGCGCCCGAGAGGCCCCCCTCTAAGCGGGTTGTCTGGTTGCCGTCTCACACAATCTCCACACCGATGTCATCGGGTCTCAGTGTCCCGATGAACACGCTCTCTCTCCTTTCCGGCGCAACTGCCATGACCGTAGAGTTCGGCACTTTCATGTGCGTGATCGGTGTGCTCGAACTCAAGGCTGGAATGGCCGATGCCGAATTCGTTCTTCAGCCGCTCCTTGATCGCGACCTTGATCTCCTCGAGCCGGGTCCAGCCGTCCGCCGTGACGACCACATGGCAGTCGAGCGCTGCCTCGTGCTCCTGCATCTGCCAGAGATGCACGTGATGAACGTCCCAGACGCCGTCGATGTTCCGCATCGCGTTGATGACGGCGTCGCTGTTGATGTCGGCCGGGCTACCTAGCATCAGCGTCCTGATCGGACCGCCAATCTCGGTGAAGGCAAGGTAGAGAATGTAGAGCGCGATCCCGATCGTTATAGCCGGATCGACCCAGCGCATATCGTAGAGGATAATGAGCGCACCGCCGACGATTACAGCAACCGAAGCGAGCGCGTCGGACAGATTGTGAAGAAAGAGCGCGCGAATGTTCACGCTGCCTTTCTGCATCGAATACGTCAGCAATGCCGTCAGCGTGTCCACAAGGAGCGCCACGCCGCCCAGTATGACGACCGTCCAGCCGGCGACCTCGGGCGGGTCGATCATCCGCATACCGCCCTCGTAGATCAGGTAGAAGCCGATAAGGATCAGCGTGGTGTAATTAATCAGGGCGGCCACGATCTCGGTCCGGCCGTAGCCGAAGGTCATTCTTTCGTCCGCCGGCCGCCGCGAAATCTTCCGTGCCGCGAAAGCGATCACGAGGGACGCCATGTCGGACAAGTTGTGCAGCGCATCCGCGATCAGCGCGAGGCTGCCGGACAGGATTCCGCCGATGATCTGGGCGACAGTCAACAGAGCGTTGGCCCAGATAGCAATCGACACGCGTCGGTCGCCTGATTGCGGGTCTATATGGGCGTGGCTATGGTCATGAGGCATGAGATAGTCTCCGACGCTTCTGTTACGCACCCGCGTAATTGCTACAGCGATAATAGGTTCAAGCCCCTTGCCTCAGCCGCTCCGCGGAGCGGCTAGAATAATTGCCGCACCAAGGAGGCAGACAGCTATGCCGATCAGGTCCCACCTGTCCGGCCTTTGCCCTTCGGCCAGCCACATCCATAGAACCGAAGCAGCAATATACACGCCGCCATATGCGGCGAATGCGCGTCCCGCTACGATTGTCTCTACTTGGGCGAGGAACCACCCGAAGGCCGCGAGCGAGACGAGCCCGGGGGCGAGCCACAGGGCCGATGCTCCGAGGCGCCACCAGGCCCAGATGGCGAAGCATCCTGCGATCTCGGCCAGAGCGGCCAGTGGATAGGCAAGTGCGGCCGGCACCTCAGGCGCCGATCTCGCTATGGTCGGTCAGGCACTCGGAATGGTCGCGCAGCACCTCCAGCACGCGGCAGTCTGCCGTTCGGCCGCCAGCGCAGTCATGCACCATACGTTTCAGTTCGGCGCGCAGTGCTTCCAATCGGGCAAGCCGTTGCTCGACCTGCTTCAACTGCCGCCGGGCGATGGCGTCGGCCTCATGGCATGGCCGGTTCGGATGGTCCGACAGATCGAGAAGCTCGCGGATCGCCGCCAGCGTGAACCCCAACTGCCGAGCATGCCGGATGAAGGACAGCCGGTCGAGATCGGCATCGCCATAGCGGCGCTGTCCGCCTTCGGTGCGGCCCGGGTCCGGCATCAATCCGATCTGTTCATAGTACCGGACGGTCTGAACCTTGGTTCCGGTCTTCTGCGCTAGCGTGCCGATCGTCAGCATGGATCCTCCTGAAACATACAGCTTTTGTAGGTTTTTAGGAGCCGGAGGGCAAGACTGCGACATCGTGCACAGGTCAGGGCCGCTGAACCCGAACGGCGGAAAATTGGCTTGAACCTCCAGTAGCTATAGGATGTAAGCACGCCAGTAAACACGATCACATTACAGGCACACACGTTGAAACTTACCCTGTTACAGAAGGGCCTTTGGGCACTGGCAGGCGCAGGAGCCATCGCATTCGGATCGCTTTTGCTCTGGGCCGACTACCGCGGCGATTCCACGCGGCAGGCGCAGGAGCCCGCTTTCCGGGCCGATTTCGAGCTGACCGATCATCAGGACACAGTCCGGACCGACGAAGATTTCGCTGGCCGATGGCTGCTGGTGTTCTTCGGCTTCACGAACTGTCCCGACATCTGCCCGACGACGCTGGCAGAAGTTGCTGCGGTGATGGACGGGTTAGGCGAAAACGCATCTCGGATCCAGCCGCTCTTCATCTCAATCGATCCCGAGCGCGACACGCCCGAGGCGTTGGCGGATTTCGTGCCACGCTTCGACGCAGGCATCATTGGTCTAACCGGCACACCGGAGCAAATCGGGCAAACGGCGGACAGCTTCCACATTTACTACGAAAAAATAGAGGAGGCTGCGGCGCCAGACGGGTACACGATGGGCCACTCCTCGCAGCTTTTCCTCTTCGACCCGTCGGGCGGCTACGCAGCCTCTTGGCAATACGGCACGCGCGCCGAGGAAATTCTAGCTGACCTGAGAGAGTGGGTTGCTGAATGATGGGCAGGCTTTCAGGAGAAATGGCGCTGGCCGCCGCATGGATTGTCGCGCTGGCCTCGTCGCTTTCGGTGCTTTTCATCGGTGAGGTACTAGGCCAGGAGCCCTGCATTCTGTGCTGGTACCAACGCGCCTTCATGTTTCCGCTGGTCATCGTTCTCGGGTTCGGCCTGTGGTGGCAGGACCGGCGGGCGGGGCGTTACGGGGTGGCGCTGAGCTTTGGCGGCGGCGCTGTCGCTCTCTGGCATCTAGGACTTTATGTCGGCGTCATCCCCGAACCGATCCAGCCCTGCACCGCCACCGGCCCCTCCTGTACAGACGTCAATCAGGTTATTTTCAGCGTGCCGATTCCGCTTCTGTCAGTCATCGCCTTTGCGCTCGTCGGGGCCTTGTCGGCTGCATCCCTGAAGGAAATCCGATCATGACTCGCAAACCGCTCATCCTTTCCCTTCTCGCTCTCGGCCTCTCGGTCTTCGCCGTCGCGACTTGGTATGTGACCCGTCCCGCGCCGGTCACCGCGACCGCATCGGCTGCACCGGAGCATGCGGAGGCTTTGGTGCGGGCCTATTCGCCGATCTTGGGGCCGGAAGAGGCACCCGTGACCATCGTCGAGTTCTTCGATCCGGCCTGCGAAGCGTGCCGCGCCTTCTACCCGGTGGTTAAGGACATCATGGCCGAGCATGGCGACGCGGTGCGGGTCGTGCTCCGCTACACGCCGTTCCATGGAGCGGCGTCCGAAGAGTCGATCAGGGTTCTTGAGGCCGCGCGTATGCAGGACGTCTACGAGCCGGTGCTCGAGGCCATTCTGCGCGAACAGCCACGGTGGGCGTCACATGGTGCGCCGGAACCGGGGCGGATCCTTCAGATCGCCGGCAGCGCAGGGCTCGATGTCGAGGCCGCGCGAACGCAGATGCTCGCGCCTGATGTCGTGGCGATTCTTAACCAGGACCGCGCCGACGTCGAAACCATGGGCGTGCGCGGAACGCCCACGTTCTTCGTCAACGGTCGGCTCCTCGACCCGTTCGGCGAGGCCGAACTGCGGACACTTGTGGCCGAAGAGGTCGCAGCAGCCGGATCCTGAGCGACGAAAACACTAAGGCTGAGGATATGAGATGAACCGAATGATTTTAGCTGCGCTGGCGGCTTTCAACGTCGCGCTCGGAGGTCTCGGGTCCGCGTTTGCCGGATCTGAGGATGTCGTGGTCGAAGGCGCATGGGCGCGCGCGTCGATCGGCACCAGCCGCCCCGGTGCCGCTTACATGACGCTCCGCAACACGGGTAACGAGGCCGTGACGTTGACCGGCATCACGACGCCTATCGCCATGATGCCCGAGATCCACCGCACAGCTACGAACGATAAGGGCGTCAGCACCATGGCGCCGGCGGGCGAAATCACAATCGTGCCGGGCGAGAGCGTCGCGCTGGCGCCCGGCGGCCTGCACGCGATGCTGATGCGGTTGCAAGAGCCGATGAACGAAGGCGAGTCGTTCCCCCTGACGCTCACCTTCTCTGACGGAGGCGAGGTGGTGGTCGAGGTGCCGATACTGGGGCTGGGCGCGCGCGGGCCGGAGGGTTGATGCGGCGTCGCGCGCTTCTGGGCTACGGCGCAGCGGGGCTGGGCGCGCTCGGCCTGACGCTCTTCGCCGGCTGGTGGCAGGTGGATGGCCCCGGCGCGCCCGAACCTATCGGGCAACGTCCCCTGGCACTGCCGTCGATGGATTTCCGTCTGACCGACCACGACGGACAACCGGTGGGGCCGGAGACACTGATCGGGAGAGCCTCCATGGTGTTCTTCGGTTTCACTTACTGCCCTGACGTCTGTCCCACTACGCTGTCCGACATCACAGGCTGGCTCGACGCATTGGGCGAGGACGCGGAGCGGCTGAATGTGGTCTTCATCACGGTCGATCCGGAGCGCGATACGGCGGAGGCTATGGCGGAGTATGTCGGCTATTTCCACCCCGCGATCCGCGGCTGGACCGGGCCGGAGGCACAGATCGCCCGCGCGGCGGAAGGTTTCCGCGCCCACTATGAACGGGTGCCGACCCAGGGCGGCGACTACACGATGAATCACACGGCAAGCGTGTTCCTGTTCGACGCGGACGGGCGCTTCGTCAGCACGATCGACTATCACGAACCAAGGGAGATCGCGGTGCCCAAAATCCGCCGCGCAATGAATGAAGAGGCTCGGGGGGCTTCATGAAGCTGAGGTGTCGGCTCGCAAGTACGGGGGTGATGGGTTGCCTTGCGGTGACAGTTGTCACGGCATTCAGTTCGCTTGCTCAGGATTCTGCCTCACCCGGTCTTGCCGAAACCACACTTTGGACACCAGACCTCTTTGCCCGGCCGGTGCAAGTCGATGCACGCAGACTACGCCTGTCTAAGCAGCGCCAAGGCCCGGCTCCGCTCGTGGCAGCTCAGGAACTTGCCACTGCCGTGACGTCCAGTGCGCCCCCGCCGTCGGCCGAACGACAACTAACCACATGGTCTCGGGATATCGCTTCTGGTGAGACGCTTGATGCGGTGCTCGCCGACGCCGGGCTCGCTACATCCGACCGCGTCGAAGTGGCGTTGGCGCTCGGGGCGGAATACGACCTGCGGCGGTTACAGCCCGGTCATGCCGTCACCGTGGTGACCACATCGGACGGCGTGCCTCGTCGTGTGCTGCTGGAAGTGGATGACGGCGTGGTCATCGAAGCGGTATTCGGTGAAAGGCTGACAACCCGCGTCCTCACACCCGAGCCCGAACTCGTGCCTCGAGTCGGCGAGGCGGTCATCGAGACCTCGCTCTTCACCGCACTCGACAGCGCAGATATTCCGGCACGCTTCGCGGTCGATCTGGCGCAGATGCTGGGTGGCAACGTCGACTTCCGGCGCGACCTGAGTGGGGGCGAGACGCTGCGCTTGCTCTGGCGCGAAGCCCGCGTGGACGACGAAATTGTGGGCCAGCCCGAGATCACCTTTGCGGCACTCGATCTCGGCGACGTGCTCTATGAAGTCATCTGGCCCGAGGACGGGTCGGGCCGCGCCACGATTTATCGTGACGGAGAAGTGATGCGCGTCTTCGCCCAACCGGTTGAGGGCGCGCAGCTGAGCTCAGTCTTCGGGCGCCGTCGGCACCCGGTCTACGGTGATGTCCGCATGCACACGGGCGTCGATTTCGCCGCCGCACGCGGCACGCCGGTCCACGCCACGGCGCCGGGCCGCATCGCTTATGTAGGCTGGCGCAGCGGCTACGGCCGCACGGTGGAAATCGTCCACGGTTCGGACACGGTGACTCGCTACGCGCATCTGAGCGCGGTGCCGGAGGGCCTCGCCGCAGGCCAGCGGGTCGCGGCCGGCGACCTGATCGGGAATGTCGGCGCGACCGGCACCGCCACTGGGCCGAACCTCCACTACGAGGTCCTCATGGATGGCCGCCCGACCGATCCCCTCTCTGACGACTGGCTCGCTGGAGCAGCACAGACCGCGGCGCACGACGAAGATGCGGGACGCCGCCTGCAAGAGGCCCGCGCCCGCCTCCAGGACCTCTTGGCCGTCGGGCCGGCAAATCCACCGAATGAAAGGATCTGACCGCATGCAACCGTTTGCAGCGCTACTGGCCGCCACACTCGTCCTCGCGCCCGCAGCTCAGGCCCTGGCGGAGGCGACCCCGATCCATGTTCGCAAGACCAATGGCTGCGGCTGCTGTCTTGCTTGGATGGATCATCTTGAGGAGAGCGGCTTTGCGCCCACGGACGAGAACATGTTCGCCGGGCTGCTCGTCCGTTACAAGCTCGACAACGGCGTGCCGCAGCGCATGGTCTCCTGCCATACAGCGGAGATCGAGGGCTACATCGTCGAAGGCCACGTGCCCGCCGCCGACATCCGCCGCCTGCTGAAGGAGCGCCCCGATGCCCTCGGCCTCGCCGTTCCCGATATGCCACTCGGATCTCCGGGCATGGATCAGGGGCGCAGGACCGAAGCGTATGACGTGTTCCTGATCCGGAACGACGGCACGACCGAGATCTTCGCGAGCTATCCCGGATAGTGACAACCTTGAGGCATTTCAGACGAACCACGGGCGTTGGACTTTTTGCAGCGACTGTCGCCCTGGCGATCGACCAGCTCAGCAAGGTACTTGTCGTGCTCTCGGCAGACAAGCTGTCAGCCGGCGTACCGGTCTTCCCCGGTTTCAACCTCGTCTTTCTGCGCAACGACGGCGTGAGCTTCGGCATGTTCGGTGGGTCGGCGCCATGGCTGCTGGTTGCGCTCGCGCTGTTGATCTGCTGCTGGCTCATGGCGGTGATGCTGCGCACCCGGAACCGGATCGAAGCGGCGGGCTGCGGGCTGGTCATAGGCGGTGCGCTCGGCAATGTCGTCGACCGACTGCGTCGCGGCGCGGTCACGGACTTTCTCGATTTTTACGTGGGCGCTTGGCACTGGCCGGCCTTCAACCTCGCGGATACCTTCATCTTCTGCGGGGTCGCGGCACTTCTCATCGTGGGTCCGCTCGAAGCGCGTCTCCGGCACGGCCGGACCTGAGCCTCGGTGTCGGCCGCCGACCTCTCCAGGCCGAAGCCGGCCGGTCTTGCCGCAAGGCTCGCCCTTGCGTTTGGGGCCGGGGCGGCGTCCGTCCTGACCCTGCCACCTTTTTCCCTGCTCGCCCTGGTTCCGATCGCCTGGTCGACCCTATTCGCCTGTCTCGCGGGCCTTCGGCCGCGCCGGGCCGTCCTGGTGGGATTTGCCTTTGGCCTCGGCAGTTTCGGTCTGGGCCTCTCATGGATCGCCGAGAGCTTTTATGTGGATGCGGAGCGCTTCGGCGCGCTGGCGCTTCCCGCCGTCGCCGCGCTCTCGACCGGCCTTGCGGTGTTTCCTGCACTCGCCGCCGCCGTGTTCGCGCGCCTGTCACGGCATGTCGGCGCCGGCCTTCCTGCCGCGCTGCTGCTGACCACAGCCTGGACCGGCGCGGAATGGCTGCGCGGCCATTTGCTGACGGGATTTCCCTGGAACCTGCCGGGCTACGCAGCCGCGGACTTCGACGCATTGCGTCAGCCGGCAGCCTGGTTGGGAAGCTATGGGCTGAGCTTTCTTGTCATTCTGACGGGCGCGCCCGTCGCGGCGCGTTCGTCGCCGCCTTCGTTCTGCCGCTGGCAATCTGGGCGGCAGGCACGGCGCGGCTGAGCGGACCCACGCCGTCGTCCACGGGCATTTCCCTGCGCATCGTGCAGGGAAACATCCCACAATCCGAGAAATGGGCGCCCGGCAGCCGCGAGCGGACGCTTGAGACCTATCTTCGACTGTCGACGCGGCCCGGCCGTTTCGACGTGCTTCTCTGGCCCGAGACTGCTTTTCCGGGTTTTCTGGACGAGGATGCCGCGGCGCGGGCGCGCATCGCCGATAACCTGCCTGAGGACGCCGTGGTGTTGACCGGCGCGCCAGACCGGGTCGAGGATGAGGGCGGCACGCGGTACTTCAATACGATCCAGGCCTATGATCGGCGCGGCGAAGTCCTGACCGGCTATTCCAAGAACCATCTCGTCCCTTTCGGCGAATACGTGCCCCTACGTGATTGGCTGCCGCTGCCCCGCATGGTCGAAAGTCTAGGTGACTTCTCACCGGGATCCGGACCGCGCACGCTGGCATTGTCCGGAGTACCGCCGGTCGCCCCGGCCATTTGCTACGAGATCATCTTTCCTGGCCATGTGATCGACGGGGTGTACCGGCCCGACTGGATCTTCAACGCCACCAACGACGCCTGGTTCGGCACCACCTTTGGTCCCGAACAACATCTCACCGCGGCGCGGATGCGGGCGGTGGAGGAAGGACTGCCAGTGATCCGAGCGGCAAATACAGGCATCTCCGCGGTTATCAACGCGCACGGGGACGTGATTCGACGGCTCGATCTCGATCGCGCCGGCATCATCGACGCCGAACTGCCACCCGGATTGCCCCGGACGCTCTACGCCCGGGTCGGCGATCTGGTGCTGCCGTTGCTGATCTTCTCGGTATGGCTGGGCGTCGTGGTCGGCGCGCGTGTGCGTGCCTTCGGCGCCCACGCCTGAGCGACCCCGTCGCGCGAATCAATGGCCGTGGGCAAGCGCTCCTGCGGCCACGCGGTCGCCAATGCCTTCGCCCCCTACGGGAGGCGGGGCATCCGGGTCGGCTGCGTTCAGCAAGCGCAGGGCATTGGCCACGACGAGCAGCGACACGCCCACGTCGGCGGCGATCGCGCCCCACATCGAGGCCATGCCGAAAGCAGTCAGCCCAACGAAGAGCGCCTTCGTCGCCAGCGAGAGTCCGATGTTCTGGCGGATGATGCCGATCGTGCGGCGCGAATGGCCGATGAGCCAGGGAACCTTCCCGATGTCATCGGTCATCAGCGCGATGTCCGCCGTCTCGATGGCTGCGTCCGAGCCGACCGCACCCATGGCGACGCCATAATGCGCCCGCGCCATGGCGGGGGCGTCGTTCACCCCGTCGCCGATCATAGCCACCATGTCGTGCGACGCGACCAATTCCTCGATCGCCGCGACCTTGTCCTCGGGCAGAAGCTCGGCGCGCACCTCGTCGATACCGACCTCGGCGGCGACCGCGCGCGCAGTGCGTTCGTTGTCACCGGTCAGCATAACGATGGTCTTAACGCCCTGGGCGTGCAGTCGCGTTACGATGCCCTTGGCGTCAGGGCGAATGCGATCGCGCAGTTCGAGCACGCCGAGCACCCCGCCGTCATCGCCCACCACGACCATGGTCGCGCCGGCGCCCTCGATCCGCTCGCGCAGGTCAGCGGGGATCGCTTCGGCAAACCCTTTCTCGGCGGCGAATCGGTCGGAGCCAAGCCAGACCGCACGGCCCCGGAACCGGCCTTCGAGGCCGCGGCCCGGCACAGTGCGGGTATCTTCGGCGGCGGTCAATTGCGGACCGGCGCGGTCCAGAATGGCGTGCGCCAGCGGGTGCGAGGAGCGCGCCTCGAGCGATGCAGCGACGGCGAGCAGATCGGCCTCCGACGTGCCGCCGAGCGGATGCACGGCGGCCACCTCGGGCTTGCCTTCCGTGATCGTGCCGGTCTTGTCGAGCGCCAGCGCCGTGGTGCGCGCCGGTGCCTCGACATAGGCGCCGCCCTTGATGAGCACGCCGGCCCGCGCCGAGGCGGTGAGCGCCGCGACGATGGAGACCGGCGTCGAGATCACCAGCGCGCAGGGGCAGGCGATGACCAGAAGCACCAGCGCGTTGTAGAACCAGAAGCCCCAGGCCCCGCCCGCGATGAGCGGCGGCAGTAGCGCGATGGCGATCGCCAGCGCCATCACGGCGGGGGTGTAGACACGGGCAAACCGCGTCACCCACTGCTCCACCTCGGCGCGGCGGGAATGCGCGTCGCCCACCATGCGGACAATCTTCGCGAGCACCGTGTCGGACGCGGGCTTCGTGGCGCGCACCGTCAGCGTGCCCTCGCCGTTGATCGTGCCGGCATAGACGGCGTCGCCCGGTTCCTTGGGGACAAGCGCGCTCTCGCCCGTGATCGGCGCCTGATCGACCGCGCCCGTGCCGTCCGTCACCTCGCCGTCGAGTGGGATGCGATCGCCACCGCGCACGACAAATCGGTCGCCCACGGCAACCCGTTCGGCTGGCACGACCGCCTCGGTCCTGTCGTCGCGGATCACCCGCGCCGTGGGCGGGGCGAGATCGAGCAGCGCCGCGACGGCATTGCGCGCACGCCCCACGCTCCAGCTTTCGAGATAGAGCGAGAGCGCGAAGAAGAAGGCCACGGTCGCCGCCTCGAAGAACTCGCCGAGCCCGACCGCGCCGGCGACGGCGACGACCATCAAGAGGTTCATGTCAGGGGAAAGACGCCGAGCTGAGGACCGTGCCTTGGGCGCGACCAGCCAGACGCCGAAGAGGATCGCGAGGGCGAACAACGCCACCTCGGCCAGCGGCATCGGCGCCTCGCCGTGGCCGGAGAACAGACCGATCGCGCCACCCATGCCGGTTTCGAAAATATGGTAAAGGAAGCCCGCCGCCCAGAAGCCGCCGCTTACTGCGGTGAACCGCGCCTGACGCTTCAGATGAACGGCGCGGTCGGTCTCGGCATTGTCCGCATCCCATGGACGAGCGCTCATGCCTGTGCCGGCGACCGCCTCGACGACACGGTCGTCAGAGACATCGCCGGCCGTGTCGAGCACCGTCATGCGCCCGTTGATGACATCGAAGGCCAGATGCTCGGCCCCGCCGACCACGGGACCCACGATCCGGTTGAGGATCGCCACTTCCTCGGCGCAGTCGAGACCACTGACCTGGAAACTGCGCCCCCGGTTCGGGTCGGGCCGCGCCGGCGCGACATCGCCGCAGGCTGCCTTCGCGCCGCAGCAAGTGCGGGCGGGTTCCGCTTCGGTCTGCGGATGCATGTCGCCGTTGTGACGGTCGCGATGGTCAAGTGTATCAGACGACATGGCAAGGACCCTTGGTTCGCTCAGGTCCTCGAAACATAGTTCCTACAGCAACTAGAGATTCAAGGGGCAATGTGAGAGAGTCTTTCACTGGGAGATGCGACACCCCCGCGCCTGATCCCGCATCACGGCGTAGTCGCTCAGCATCTCGGCGATGGCGGACCCGCTTGGCAGCAGATCGAGCTCGTCGGCGGCTCGCGCCTGGAACGTGCGGCTGTACTCGACCACGGGCGGACAGAAGGTGACGACGCGCGGCTCAGAACCGCCCGTCGCGCAGGCGGTCAGCAAGCTCGCCGCGATCATGAGGACGGCGAGCCGCGGCGTCCAACATCCGGCGCTGCACGTCATTGGCCTTCTCCATGGTTTCGAGGCGTTCCGCCAGCCGCCCGGCGCGCTCGCCGGCGCGGCGGATCGACAGCAGGAACAGGATGACGGTGAAGGCGAGCACGCCGTACCGCAGCGCGGCACGGGCCCATGGGCTGGCGGCAATCCCGGTCAGGAGCGCGGAGATCATCGCCGCCCCCTCTTCCAGTCGTCGATGCGGGCATAGATCGCGACAGCGACGCCGGCGAGCGCCACGGCGATGAACACCCAGCGTAGCGTGTCGAGGTAGGGCACGAGCGGCAGAATGGCGGACTGGGTCTCGGCCAGGACGTTCTGCGCCACCTCGACGCCCGCGGCGCCAATCGTCGCCACACCTGCGGCGCCGCTGCCTTTCATCGTGCGGCTCTCCGCCAGCACCTCCCGCACGGGCGGCGCTTCGGCGGCGAACGCCGTCGCTCGCACCGGGAAACGTTCTCCCCACTGCCGCGCCGGACCGAGATCGATGTGGATGAACCCCGAGCGCGGGTAGAAGCCGAATCCGAGGAAGCCGACCGCCCGCGCCGCCTCCTCGAAGGCGACCGGGTCGTGATTCGCCATGGCGATGTCGAAAGCCGCGCCATCCATGTGCTTCGAGCGCGGCGCGCCGCCGACGGCGCGGTTGTGTGCCGGACTGCGGTAGGCCGAACGGACGATGAGCGGCTTGCCAAGCCTGTCGCGCAGCGCCTGGAGCTTGTCGAGCGCCTCCTCGTTGATCCGCAGGGAGCCGCTGCCCCGGCAGGCGATCTCAGCAGGGGAGAAATTCTTCCAGCGCCACGAGCGCTCGGGCACGTCGCGCCAGTGATTGAAGTAACTCGTCGTCATGGGTGGTCTCCGGGCACAAAAAAACCCGCCGAACGGCGGGTTGGTGGGTTTGGGATCGGTGGCGGCGGTCAGGGGCCGTTGCCAAACAGCTTCAGCTTGATGGCGATGCCGGCCATCAGGGCGAGCAGGATGCCGGAGGTAATCAGCCGGACGGTGGTCTGGACGGCCGTGCGCTTGGCTAGCCGAAATCCCGCGAGCAGCGATCGCAGGTCGCGGATGTCCTCTGCGGCATCCTGGCCATCAAGGCCAACCTCATGCAGGGCGCGCCGCGCCCCCGTCTCCGCCGCGCGCTCCAGCAGGGCTTCGAACTCGGCAGCCGGCAGGGCGATCAGCGCACCGCTGTCTGGTTCCTTGTCCATGACCCAATCAGGGAGTGATCAGAGGACCAGCGAGCCGGCCAGCGTGAATCCGATCCCGGCGAGCGTGGCGTCAGGCGTCGATGGGGCGACCACGCTGAGCACCTGACCGGGCTCCAGAACGGTCTCGCTGGTGGCGATGAAAGTGGCGCTTGTGGCGGTGGCGGTGAAGCGCATGGTGGCGCTGCTCACGCCGTCGACCCGAATGTCGAAATCCGTCTGAGCGGTTGCCGCGGCCTCGGCACTGGCATGGCTTCCGGCAAGATCAATCTTCAGCCGGGTGCGTCGCGCCACCGGGACCCGCGCGATCACCTCGTCCGCTGCCGGCTGCCCGGCCTTGTAGCCGGTGACGTCGGCCGGGGGATCGATCGCATCCGCGGTCTCGACAACCTCGATCGCCAGCCACGTGCGCTCGAGGCCACGCAGCTCTCCGGCTGTGCCGACATAGACGGAGAGCTCGAACCAGTCGCCCGCCGACACCGGCAGGACCGCGCTCGACAGATTGCGCATCTGGTTGGAGTAGCCGCTGTCGCCGCGCACGATGACGGCGCCGCCGCCAAGCGCGCTATTGCCGTTCTTGCGCACCTCGACCAGCTGACTGGTCGGCGATGTCTGCCACTCGATGTTGCCGACGATCCGGACCTTCGTCACCCCGGCGGGAACGGTCAGGCGCGAGGGCTGGCCGGCATCCCAGAACGCGTCGCTGTCGTACTCGGCGCTTTGCCATGGCACGGCGACATAGGCGCCGGTCGTCGTGACGCTGAAATTGGTCGAGCGTCGCAGGAGCGCGCCCCGGAAGGGCAACAGAGCGCGGTTGAAGATGCCGACGCCTGCGGCGCCCCACGCGGCTCCATCGAACTGGAGGACGTCGCCATTGGCGGCGCCGGCGATGGAGACGTCGGTGAGATCACCCAGCGCGCCAGCGCCGCCGCCGACCCCATAGAGATCGCTGCCATTGCCCTGAACCAGCACCGTCGCACCCGGAACGATTATGGCCTCCGCGCCGGAGCCCGCATATTTGGCGCGGACGTCCTGGCCGCCACTGGTGGCGTTTCGGATCGCGAGCCGCCGGTGATTGGCGGGCAGCGTCAGGATCCGGGATGCCGTCAGCGTGCCAGTTAGGATGATCAGGCCGTTACGGTTGGCTTGGGTACCAGTCAGCGTCAGGTCGGCGTCGGCCATCGCCAACGACAGTGCCTGGTTCATGGCGTTGTCGAGGGCATCGACCGCGTCGTTGATCGTGACCTCTTTCTGGTTCTGGGCGGCCGCGACATGGGTCACGGCCAGATTGGGGCTGGGCATCAGTTGATCTCCAAAGTGACGGTGCGCGGGAAGCCGCGGCCCGCGACGGCGCTGATTTGGAAGACGGCGACGGTCAGGGACGACGGGACCGCACCGAAGTCGGCGAGGATGTCGGCATTGGCGTAGACGACGTTTGGGCTCGTTGCGGTGAGCGTCCGCTTCACCACTCCGCCCGGGGCGGAGAGGATGTCGATCTCGTAGGCCTCGGAGGTCTCGCCGAGCGGGACGAGGCCGGTGCCGTCCTTCAACTCGCCACCGATCCGGGTCCGCCGCACCCAAGAGAGGCTGATGTTGGCCGGACTGCCGGTCAGAGCAGCCTGCACGTTCCAGGGCGCGTAGGGCTTGAGGTCCCGGCCGGTATGGCTGGCGACCAACGTTTCCGCATCCTCGAAGATCGTGCCGAACCCAACCGCCCTCCAGGACCGGGGGAGATCGAGATCGCCGAGCGAGGTGACCATGGTCTCGATATCGTCGGGGTCGAGGAGGACAAACAACTCGCCGGCCTCGTGCCCGTCCACGAAGACATCGGTGCCACGTCGGCCACGCAAAAGCCCGGACAGGGTGTAGGAGCCGTCCGGGTTCAGCGTCACGTCGCGGAACTGGATGATCTCGGGCTCGCCGTTGGCCTTGAGCACGAGGGCCGCGTTGGCGCCGCTGAGCATCGAGTCCTGTGTGACGCTCTCCAGCCGCTCGGCGCCGGTGGTCATGAACACCGTGAGGCTGTTCGTCTCATCGGTCGCGAACGGGGATGTCGGCGTGCCGAGGGCATTTGCGGTGGCGCCCCAGGCCGCCTCGCTCAGGGATCGCCCGACCTGGGCCCACGCCGTGCCGTCGGCGCTGCGGTAGAGAGAGGCACCGGGCCAGCCCGGGCCTCCGAAGCCGCCCATGAGGTAGTAAAGCCGCGACCCCGACCCGCCGGTGTCATCGGTGTCGCGCAGCAGGGACAAGTCCGGCAGGATCAGCCGCGTCGCGGCCTGACTGCCGACGATCTGGACCGGCTTGCCGGAGCCGCCATCGGCAGCCACGTTGGAGACGTAGGTAGCGGCAGCCTCCGAAACCCCCTTCACCGCGAGCGAGAAATCGGCCCCGACATCGAGACGGGTGATGCGGGTCCGGAAGGTCGAGCCCGAGGCAAAGACCACGTCGACGACATCGGTGGGATCAAGGCGCAGCCAGTCAGCCGGCAGTTCGGCTTCGTAAGTGCTGCGTTCGATCCAGGCGCTGTAGAGCGTCTTGGCGGCGATCTGCTTGGCCGTCGTCGCGTCCAGCGCAAGGGCCAGCTCTACGCTGGACTGGTTGCGCGAATGCATGGTTGGCAGCGGCAGGGAAGTGCGCTTTTCGCTCTGCGTGCCCTGCTGGTAGTCGACGCCGCGATCCATGTAGACGACGCTGACCCGTTCCGGCAGTTCGACCTCCTGCGTGCGACGCTCACGCCAGCTTTCGCCGGTCCGCTCATCCAGCGGCAGCAGAAGATCCGCATCGATGGTCGCGGCGGGCGATCGTCCCCGCGTCCGGAACCGCAGGGCGTCGTCGCTTTCAGCGGCGTCGAAGAAATAGGCATGTGCCAGCGGCTCGATGGCGCCTCGCACGGTGGTCTGCCGGCCGATGACATAGCCGGGAACCGTTGCTCCGAGGTCGGCGACGTCGATATCGGACAGACCGAGGCCGGCACGCGCGCAGAGGTTGGAGACGATTCCCGAGAGCGTCTCTCCGCCGCCACCGCCGCGGTTGAGGAAGAGCTTCGCCCAGCCTTGGCTGCCGCGCACCAGATGCGTATCGGTGACGGCGTCGTAGACTTGGGCGCCCTGCTCGCTCACCGCATTGGGCCAGAGCTCGTTGAGCACGATGGCACCGGTCGCGGTGTCGAGCTGCACGACTCGGGTCGAGCGCATCACCGTCCAACGCTGGCCCCTGAGACGACACTGGCCGAGGAACGGGCCTTCGTAGTTGATTTGGCTCGGAACGGCCGTCTTCCAGACGATACCGGTGTCCGCCCGCCATTTGAGGGTGTAGACCGTCCCGCCCGAGCCGCCGTTCGACACGCGGACCTGGAAGATCACGCTGTCATCGGTGGTGTCGTAGGTGAGGCCGCCGGCACTGCTGTAGAACCCGGTCGCACCGCCCTCGATCTCCGCCGGGCTGAATGTCGCCATCTTCTCGAAGGTGACGCCGAGCGACTGGCCGGTTAGCGCATCGTACCGGGCGAGCGCCGAGACCCGGATGCGGTAGAGGCCAAGACTCCCATGGTTCGTGCTCGTCCCGCTGCCGAGGATCCAGCCGTCCCCGAACCCTTCGCCGACGGCGCCACCAATGACGCCGCGCACACGCGGCTCGGTCACGGTTTGGCCGGCGCCCCAGACGTAACCCATAGTCTCGGCGCGCAGGAGACCGATGTCATCGAACAATGAGCCCGTGAGCAGGCAGTCGATGCGGCCGGAGGGCCCATAGGCCGAGACCATACCCAGCCAGCTCGTTGCAACGAAGCGGGTTGTGGAGTTGGACAGGCCGGTGCTGGAGAAGCCGAAGCGGCCCACCTCCTTCAAGGCGTTGGGCTCGACCCGGATGATCGGACGCGAGTTGCCCGTACCGACGGTCATGTAGAGATGGCCGTCCTCGCCGCAGAACAGCGTGCCAGGGAAATTGTTGGGCGTGAGGCTGGTCACGGCCGTCATCCGCGCCTGCCGGTCCTCCTTCATGGTCCGCAGGCTGAAGCGGCGGATCCCGGCTTGCGCCGCGTTGATGTCGCTGTCCAGGAAGTAGCCGTATCCGCGCCGCCAATCGACGGCCAGGTCGTCGATCTGGTAGCTGCCGAAATATCCGCCTTCGCCCGTCGTGATGAAATCGAGCAGCTGGTAGGGCTGCTGAGCCGCCCGCTGGTAGGTGATCTCGGCCGTGATGTTGGGGATGCGGTTGCCGAAGTCCGCGAGCGCCAGATCTTCGAAGACGATGGTGGCAAGACCCCGATGGGCGGGTGCACGGCCCGCGCCGACGTGCGTTTCGATCAGCGGATCGGCCAGCTGATCCTCCGCCCCGGAATGGAAACGGAACTTGAGATCCGGCTTGGCGACGTCGGGGCTCGCGCCGGTCTTGTCGTAGATGAGTTTGCCGTCCGCCCAGATCCGAAGCACGTCCTCGGCCGGCCCTTCGCCGAAGCTGAGGGCGAAGGACGCGAAGTAGGAATACGTGACCGAGGTCTGGGTGGCTCCGCCGCCGCCCTTGCCGCCGGAGCGGGTCCGGGTGACGTTCTGCTGCTCAGCTATGCCGGAGGACCAGATCATGTTGCCGGCCATGCGCAAGGTGCCGTAGCCGACGGCGATCGATGCGCCATAGGCGGACGAGGAAACGGTCAGATCGCCGAGCCGCGGTCCCTCGGTGGTGACGTTCTGTCCCTTGGCAGGAAACAGAAGGCTGCCGACCACCGAGCCGACGAGCCAGCCGGCCTGCCAGCCGATGCCGACTGCGGAGCCGAGCGCGGCCCCGCCTGCTGCGACGAGAATGGCCATTGAGCGGTCTCAGTGAAAGTGGGAGCCGGTTCCGCGTCCGAAAACGCGATACGCAAAGTCCCGAGGTCAGGATCCAGGAGAGCGAAAGCGAAATGCGAACTTGATCTTGGCCGGCCATTCGCCGGCATAGGGTTCCTCGATCACCTGCCTGCGCGTGGCGTGCGCGTGCAGGAGATGCGGCCGTCCGAAGCGTTCCGTCAGAAAGCCGCAGTGGCAGGGATAAGCTTGATCGGCGAAGACGAGGACGTCGCCGGGCCGCGCTTGCGTGACGGCGATGCCGTCCATGTGCCCGCGAAAGTGTTCGACAAAGCCCTGTCCCTGCGCGCGGCGCCCATAGACCGTGCTGTCGTAGTCGGCGAGTTCGAGCGCCCGCGCCACCAGCACCACGAGCCCCGCGCAATCAACACCGGCGCGGCTTCGCCCCTGGTGGCGCCAGGGAACACCCAGCCATGTTCGCGCTTCGGCGACGATCGCATCGGCCAGATCCCCGATCGCGGTGGCGGTCGCTGATGGTGGGCGGTCAGCGTGCATCGGGATAACTCATCATGGCGTCCTGGCCCGGCACGTAAGGTTCGCCGCGAAAGTTCAGGACGTTTGCGAACCGGTCGATGCAGGTGTCGAGCCGCTTGTCGCAGCCGGGATGAACGCGGAAGGCGTCGCCGGGCTCGATCGCGTATCCCATCGGCAGGAACAGCTCGATCCGCCCGCTGCCTTGGTTCCAGCCTTTGACCTCGATGGAGCGACCGGCATTGGCGCCGGTCTCCCAGGTCAGCACACCGCCAGCAAACCAGCCATCAACCGCTCGCGGTTCATCGAGTGTGGCATTGAAGACCGCCCGGTCGATGACTGCCGTCACGACGCCCGACCGGCTCCAGGCTTCTTCGGCCTCGAACACCGCTCCGCCATCGGCGGTTTGCGCGCCGACGGTGGTGTCGAAACTCGGCTGCTGAGCTGCGGTCGTTCCGGCGGTCACGCAGCGATAGACGCGGTTCTCGAAATCCGCGGAAGTCGGTACCGATGCCGTCGTGTCCGTGATCGTGGCCACGACGGCGTCGAAAGCCGCGTTCGACTGGCTGCCAGCCGCGAGCTGGTGCAGGAGCCGGAAGCGGAGAAACCTGGTTCCCACCGGCAACTGGGCCTGCGAAACGCCCCGCTGAACCCAGCTGTCTTCGGGCAGGATCACCTCGAAGCCCGTGTCGAGAAGCGTTGAGAGCAGGTTCGACGAGCCGTCCAGAGCTTCGATGACGACCCGCCCTAGATCGTCCGGGAACGAATTCGCCCGGCTCACCGACGCGTCGAGCCGGTAGGCGTCTCCGTCGATCTGCAGTGGATCCAGTCCCGATGTGACGAGGTCGATGGATTGGGTCAACTCCCCCGATGCCGAGCTTCCGCCCTCAAGGTAAGAGCTCCCAGTCGCAGGCGTCAGGCTGCCATTGCCAGCGTCGTGCACGTCCCAGTCGCCGGACACCTTCGTCCATCCGGTGGGCGTGAAGCTGGACCCATCGCTGGCACCATCTGCCTCGAAGCTGCCGTTGACGATCGGCAGCGGGAAGCTGACCGGCGTGCCGGTCGTGCGCACGCGCACCACGTCACCGACGAGGTACGCCGTCGATCGGGCGATCTCTGTCGGGTTTGCCGGCACCTTGCAGCGATGATCCCCGAGATCGGCGCGGCATTCGGGGCTGTAGAGTTCACCGATGCGCTGCTGCAGCGCCTGGGTCATGCCGCGCAGCTCGGTCCGGAAAATGCCCTGCTCGGTCAGCACGACCTCGCCGAACCAACCGCGGCGCACCCGAAGAGCGCCCATGGCGGGGTCCGCCCAGTTGACGAGGAAAATCCGCACCTCGGCCTGATCGAACAGACCGGCGCGCAGCTCCTCCTCGGTGATCGACGCGCTGTCGAAGACGCCCTCGACGTCGAGATTGTCGACGCTCAGGCTCGCATCGTTGGCGATGGCCGTGCGCGAATAGCCGGAACTCGCCTTGTAGACCTTGCCTTCGAACGACAGATCGCGGTCGTGGTCGGTGAAGAAGAACTCCTTACCGTCCAAGCGCGAGATGCGCCAGCAGGTGGCGAGCGTCGTCACCGGTCCGGCGATGTGCGCCGCGAGGGCTGCCGAAGTCGATTTCATGGTCTGATCTCCAGCACCGGGATCTGGCCCCAACTGCCGAGCTGATAGGTTTCGATCGTGAGGTCCATCTGATCGCTGTCGAAGCGGACGGGCACGTCGAACTCGAAGTCCGCCGTCACCTGGACGCCGGATACGGGGGCGACGGTGAAGGTCACGAGCCCGGTCGCCGTGTTGACGCTCCAGCCGGAGACTGCCTCGACGCCGTCGCGGTAGATCTTCACCGTTCCGGGAACGGGCTTGGTGATGACCCGGGTCTCGACCTCGCCGCCGCTGGCGTAGGTCTTCACGAGCTGGAACGTCTTGCTCGCGCCGTCGCCTTGCCCGATCAGCTGGGCCAGCGCCTGATAGTCGGTCCAGTCCTTGAAGCGGAAACCGTAGGCACGCCCGCGTCGCGCGCGAAAGAAGGCGATGAGGGCGGCCACCTGATCGCGTTTCTTCAGGCCGTGCGCCACGTTCCATTTGCCCCGCGCAGCGGCCCAGTTCGCGTTGCGCCGCTCGTGTCCCGAAACCGTCGTCACCACGGTGGTCGAGTAGCCGGGGCCGCCGGACGCCCCGTAGGAGATGTCCGGCGGGAACTGAACGTCGTGAAAGCCGCTCATCTGTCGATCCGTCAGAGATTGCCCAGTTCAGAGATTACGTCGGGCCCGCTCCATGGCGCGGGCGGCGTCGGCGGCGATCTGCCCTTGGGCGTAGCGAAAGCTGCCCGCGTCCGGGGTGGAGATGTTCATCACCACGTTGACCGGTGGACGGGTTTCGCGTGCGGCGCCGATGGCGGCGAGCTGAGCCCGCGACAGCACCATCTCACCGCGCTGCAGGATCGCGGGCACCTCGTCGGCACGAAGCCCCGCGAGGCCACCGTCGTGGAAGCGCGGCGCACCCGCAAAGGCGAATGCCGGGACGAGCCGCTGCTGAGCGGACCCCCCGGCGACGCCGCCTTGATGGAAGATGCCGGCGAACAGCCCGCCTCCGCCGCCGAACAAGCCGCCGAGCAGTCCTCCGCTGCCTCCGCCGAGCGCATTGGCCAGTGGCCCGAGGATCGCGGAACGAACCGCGATGCGGGTGATGTCAGCCAGAATGCTATCGGCGAGCGCCTTGAAGTCGATCTTGCCGCCGGTCACGAAGTTGGCGATGGAGTCCTCGGCGCTGCGAAAGGCGCTGGTGAGAGCGCTTCCCAGCCCCTTGCCCCAATCCATCGCCTCGCCGGCATAGCGGGACAGCTCCTCGCGAACCGCCGCCCAGCCGGTTGCCGCCTGCGTGGCCGCCGTTGCCGCCGCCTCACCGGCGGCGCGGCTTGCTTCCGCGGCGCGCGCGGCGGAACCGGCCGAGCCTTCGCCATCTCCTGCGGCATCGCCCCCGGTGCCGCCAATGGCTGCAAAGGCTTCATCGAGGCGCTCCGTCGCCCCGGCCGCATTGTCGATTTCGGTATTCGCGCCCGCCATGGCCTCCCGGAGCGCCGCGATGGACGCGAGGGGCGCGCCTGCCAGCTCTCCCAGCGCCGTCGCCGTCTCTCGCGCGTTGTCGGCGGCAGCGCGCGCATCCTCGGCGAAAGCCGAGAGACCGAAATCCGGCGTCGCGAAGGTATTCGTCTTGAACGCGGCGGCGAAGGCATCACGCGCTGCATTGCCAGCCCGGCTCGCGGCACCCGCAAACTCGTTCTCGATCCGGCCGAGATCCACGTCCGGCACCAGCTCGATGGCCTGCTCGATGCCAATCGCCGCCAGACCGGCATTGACGCCTTCGAGGAGCGCGTTGATGCCATCTACGGCACCGTTGAGCATCGACTCCAGCCCGGCGATCAGCGCGTTCGCCGCCTGGATCGTCAGATCGCCGATCGCCCGAGGCAGGTTGCTCCAGATGACGACCATCGCATCGAAAGCACCCTCAAACGTACCGATGGTGCGATTGCCGAAGGCGACGACGGCCTCGAGCGACGCCTGTAGCGCGTCGGCAATGCTCGCCTGAATGCCGCTCCAGGCGGCGTCGATGCGCGCTTTCAAGACGCCGGCCAGCAGTCCGATCCTGTCCCAGACCTCGGCTGCCACGTCACCCAGAAGGCCGAGTGCGGCGCCGAAGCCGCCGGTCGCCTGCACCAACCGACCGAACTGGTAGATCAGCTCACCTGCCGCCACGACGAGCGCGCCGATCCCAGTGCGGATCAACGCGCCGCGCAGAAAGACCAGCGCGGTGGCAAGGCCGCGCACCGAGGCGGCGGCCACGACCATGCCGGCGACCCAGCGCCCGGCGATGAAGGCGGCGAAGGCTGCGGCGATCGAGGCGAGGCGGCCGATGTTGTCGAACAGGAGCCGAATGCCCTGACCAAGCGGACCGGTCGTGCGCGAAATCGCCGCCAGCGCGTCGGCGACGGCTTCGAGGGCCGGGGCGGCGGCAACGGCAAGCTGGTTCGACAGCCCGCGCCAGATCAGACCGAGGCGGGAGATCGCATCGTTCGTCCGCTCGATCTGATCGGCGTCCTGCTCGGAGACGACCACGCCGAAGTCGCGAACGTCCTGTGTCGCCTGCCGAAGGGTCGTCGTGTCGATCCGGGAGATGGCGATGCTGCCTTCCTCCCCGAACAGCTGCCCGGCCACCGCCGCACGCTCGGCCGCGGGCACGAAGTCCTCGATCGCCTGATTGATCCGACCGACACGCTCGTCCAGCGGCAGGGCCAGCAAGGCCGATGCCGAAAGCCCGAGCCGTTCGAGCGCCGCGACGGCAGGACCGGTCCCGGCGGCCGCCTGGCTGAGACGGCGCGTGAGGTCCTTGGTCGCCTGCTCGATGCCGGACATCGAGACGCCGGCCAGTTCACCGGCGCGTTCGAGAACCTGAATGCTCTCGACGGTGGTTCCGAGCGACTGGGCGAGCTTGGCCTGTGCGTCGACGACCTGAAGGCCGGAGCGGATCATGGCCGCAGCGCCCGCGGCGAAGGCGGTCGCCGCGGCGGCAGCCGCGATCTGCACGCGCCGATAAAAGGCCGCGACACGGCTGTTCGCAGCGTCCATCTCCCGCGATAGCCGACGGAAGCCTTGCTCCCCCGCGTCGCCGATACCCTGCAGCTCGGCACGGACTTCACGCCCTCCGACCACGGCAAGGCGAACGGAGACGCGTTTCTCAGCCATCTTGATCAGTTCTGA
Organism: Alphaproteobacteria bacterium; assembly: GCA_040218575.1. Taxonomy (NCBI): domain Bacteria; kingdom Pseudomonadati; phylum Pseudomonadota; class Alphaproteobacteria; species Alphaproteobacteria bacterium. The sequence continues at coordinate 111,000 of JAVJRE010000002.1, forward strand.
TTTGCGCGTTCAGCCCGCGCACCATCATGCCCTCCACCTCGGGCAGCAGTTCCGCGCAGACGAGGGTGTCCACTCCAAGCGCGTGCGCGCAGGCGAGAGCGGCCGTCATGTCGAGGCCGAGGATCGCACCGGGGACGGCGCGCAGCTGCCCCGTGAGCTTTTTGGCGAGATCCCAGACCTGCCAGCCTTCGACCGTCTGCGGACGGTTCAGGACGGCGGGACATTCGCCGCAAATGCCACGGCAGGATCGGCAATACTGGTCGCCCCCGCTGAAGTGCCATTCGGCGAGGGCGCGGAGCCGTTTTTTTCCGCTTCCAGCAGCAGACCCTTGGACACGTAGCGGAGCTGGAACGCCTCGAAGAGCGGCAGGATGTCCAGCAGCGCGTCGATACCTTCCGGTGTGACCGGGACGGGCTCGCCCTCGGCGTCGCCCACCCCTTCCCATTCCAGCACGACCAGTCGAGCAAGAGCCTTGGCCATGGTGACCGCGATGGTCTCGTTCGATGCATCTTCGGGCAGGCTGGTGACGGTCGGATCGCTGCGGGCCGCGGCCATCAAGGACGTCGTCAGCGGACCGACGCGAAGGCGCACGCCGTGGCCGAGATCGAGCCAGCGCGGCTCGCGGGAAAGATCGAGACGGATCATGGAGATACTCCTTATGCGTAGCTGGTGACGTCGTTCAGGAGATGCGCGCGCAGCATGGTGGTTTCGCCGTCATCAAAGGCGGCGCGCCAGTCGAAGCTCGCCTCGACCCCGCCGGGGCCGGAAACGGCGTATTTTGGTTTCGGCAGGAAGACCCGCGGCAGTTCGAAACGGAGCGCGTAGCCTTCCGGGAAGGTGAAGCCGTATTCCAGAGCGACGGGATCTCCATCGGCGGCTTCGGCCACCAGCGTCGCGCCATCGAAGCGCACCGACATCGACCCTTCCGCCGAGGCGAACGTGGGATCGGCCGCCTCGATCTTGCCGTCCTCGCGAATGACCCGGACGCGTTCGAGATTGTTGGAGAAGGTCAGACTGCCGCCAGTGACGCCCGCGAGCGCCGCACCGCCGCGTCGGATGAAGCCGCGCCCCTGGCTGAAGCGCCGGAGCGCGTAGGCCGTCGGATTGGCGTCGACCGTCGCCGAGAAGCGTTCCTCGCCTTGGGCCACGAGCTGGAGACGGGCATTTGCCGGTCCCTCCTGACCCATCTCGAAGTTCAGGCTCTCCATCACCGTGCCGAGGTGACGGAAAAACACCGGCGTGGTGAGCCTCGGGTGGCCGACTTCGATCGTGTAGCTCGGAATGTCGTCTGCGCCGCTCTCCCAGACATGAGCATAGCCTCCACCGGTCAGCGTGGAGCCCGAGACGCTCGCCGCCGAAGCCGCGATGGTGAAGGCGTTGCCAGACGGGCCTGCCGTATCGAACTCGATCGTCAGTGTCTGCGTGCTTGCCGGCCGGGAGTAGCTGCACTTCGAGACTTCCGCATCAGCCGAGGCGTTGAGGTCGCTGACCAACTGATCGACGGTCTGAGTAGCCGTTCCCTGGATCTGCGTCTCCTCTGCGCCGGCAGTACCGGAGACGAACGTCCAGACCGTACCGTTCAAGGTGACCGTGTCGCCCGCCGTGGGATTGACGGCGAAGACGATCGAGCCGCTGGCGCTCGTGGGCGTGGTCACCGGGTCTCCGAACAGGCCCGTCAGCCAGAAGCCCGTTCCACGCAAGTCGAGCGGGATGTCGAGCTGACCCTCGTCGGTGATGAGGCCGCGATAGGGATCCTGCGCGTTGCGCCCGCGTCCGAGCAGCGGGTCGTCCCCGAGCGGCTGGGCCGAGGAGAGATCGGTCGATTTGAAATCGAGGCTCTGATAGCCGGTGAGCGGCGCGACCCCGTAGCTTGCCTCCCGGCACGCCTTGAGGGTGGCGTCCGCGCCATATGCGCGCGCCTTGGGCATGGATGACTCCCGTCTTGTCGTGATTGGGTCGTGGTTGGGTCAGGGGGTGAGCGGATCGCTCACCAGGTATTCGATCGTGACGATGATCCGGGCGGTCAGCATCGGCGGCGCTCCTTCGAGAGCGAGCGCACCCGTCTCCGGGGCTGACGGCGTCAGGTTCTCGGCGAGCCCGCCGAGAGTCTCATCGACACGCAGGGCGGTCCCGATTGCACCCAGCAGCTGATCGAGCGCCGATTCGCCGCCGCCACTGGGATCTCGCGGCATATAGACTTCCAGCTCGACCCGATGCGCGTAGAACTCGGTGCGGGGGTTAAGGGTGATGTCGGGTTCGCCTGGTTCGCCGTCGCGCAGGATGACGAGACCGGCGGCGGGCACCTTCTCGGGCAGCACCTCGTTGCGCCGCACCGGCGCAGCCAACTGCCCCGCGAGAACAACCGCGAGTGCGGCGAGGATCTGTTCACGTCGAGACATCAGCGGCTCCCGTCCCCGTCAGAAATCCAGTTGCGCACGACGAGGCTGGGCAACCGGATTACCCAGCGATCCGCGGCGCCGGCGACCTCGAGGCGCTTGCGGACCGTGACCTGTGGAACCAGGATGAACATCGGAACGGTGACCAGTCCTCGGCCCGTCCGAAGCGCGGAAGCGCTCGCGCGCGAGAAGCCACCACGCTTTCCTGTCCGGGCACGCATGCCGTCAGCGACGAGTAGAGAAGCAGCATTGCGGCGATAGACGAAGCGCAACCGTTGCCCGGTCCGTCGCTCCCATCGACCGGGCGTGATCTTCCGGCCGCCATCGCCATACCGGCCTGCAGCCGCCGTCGGGATCGCGAGGAAAAAGCCGTTCTTCGACCGAATGGTCGCGCCGTCCTCGTAGATGCGGATGATGCCCGGCGCCTTGGACCAGACGAGGCCCGCCGCCCGGATGCTGTCCTCGCCCTTGGGAAAGACCTCGCCCCGCCAGGTGCGCGCCAGCCGAGCACCCAGCCCCGCCGAGGTGACCTGCGTCCGGAGCTCGGTCTTCAGCCCGTCGGTGGCTTGAGTAATCCCAATGGTAACGGCCTTCTCGGCGGCCTTGACCTCTTCGGACATCAGCTTGCCGAGATCGCCGATCGTGGTGACCGAGAACCTCATGCCTCGCGCAGCTCCGCCGTCCAGATCAGTCGCTCCGGATCCCGGCTCGGCTCTCCCTGGACGACGTAGGAAACGCCGTCGAGTTGGAACCCGTCGCCTTCGGCGAGCTGCGGCGCATCGGCGACGCGAATGTCGAGCAGCGTCGTGGCGGCATGAAGCCGGGTCTCGCCGAACTCGAAGACCTGGTCCGGTCGGCGTAGGACGACCCGGACCGGGACCGCGCTGCCGCCCGAGGGCGTGAAGGAGGCCTCCCGCGCCATGTTCGGGTCGGCGAACAGCGTCTCGAACGCAGCGGCGATGGCCGACATCAGAAGCTGCCATTCAGGCGTACCCGCCCGATCACGTCGCCGGCACCACCGGCGACGGCTTCGGTCGCTACGCCGATCAACGTGTTGGCGGTGGCGGTCTTCGTCGCCTCCTTGTTGGTGTTGTCCCAGTAGACCTTGTCTCCGGCTGACCAGGCCTGGGACGCGACCTTCTTCAAGTCGAAGACGCCGATGAGCGCGGTCTCGACGGTTGCGCCACTGGCGGCATCCCCGGCGGCCACACCGAAGACGGAGCCGACGAGCAGGCCGTCGCCGGACGCAACGTCATAGGGCGCGGACAGGGTGATCGTGTTGCCGGGTTGGACGTAGTTCTTCATCGCGTGGGTCCTCTTGAAAGGCGAAGGGCGGCTCCCCGCAGTCGAAGGCCTGCAGTACGAGGGGTTCCGCCCGTCTCGTCAGGGTTCAGATGTCAGGGGGTGGTCCGGCTTATGCGCCCGGGTTCTTGTAGAGACCGCGCCAGTCGATGGCCTTGGCGCCGAAGTCGAGGCGGCACTTGATCTCGACGCCGTCGACGTCGAAGCCGTTTCGGGTCTCGATGTAGGCGCCCTGCTGGCCTTCGAGATAGGCGTACTCGATCGTATCGATCTGGTTCGGCGAGGCGGCCAGATACCAGGCGGTCTCGCTCGCCCCGTCGAGCCGCGGCTCGGCGATGGGTGCGAGCGTCCGGATCGACTGCGGCACCACATTCCCGCTCTGCGCGGGCACAAGGTTCTGCGCCACCAGCTGCTCGGCCTTGAGTTCGAGGGCCGCCGGCACGATCAGGAAGGCGGGGCGGATGTTGAGCACCGTCTTCTTGTCGAGCCCGGTCTGCTTGCGCATGGCCGCCCGCGCCGCGCCCACACTGTCCACGCCGAGGGCTGCGCCGGTGCCGGCGAGGTTCTTGTGGTTGGCATGGAAAAGCGCGGTGCCGTCCGCCATGGCCGGATTCGAGGTAACGATGTCCCAGACCACGTCGGACTCCAGCTGGGCGATGGCGTTGCCGTACATCGCCGGGATCCGGGTGAAGGCGTCGAGATCGTCGTTGATCAGCACCTGCCGGGTGATGGCGACCACGCGGCCGTATGTCTCGATGCGGTAACTCTCCTTCGACTCGCCGAGCGTGCCGCGTTTGAACTCGCCGCTCTCCCCCACCTTGAGAAGCTGCGGTGCCTCACCCAGCTGGACCCGGTGCATGGCCTTGAAGTCCGTGGCGAGCACCTGGCGGCAGAAGAGCGGGAAGGTTCGCGGATAGGCCTCGTAGGCCTGCCGGAGCGTCTTGTTAGTGACGGCGGCCAAGATCTCGGGGAAGTCCGAGGTCGAGTGCAGGGCGCGGGTCGCCACCTCGTCGCGCGACAGCCCGCGCGTGCTGGCCCCCACGGTCTCCAGGCTCTCGCGGGCAAGCTCCATCAAGGTCATGCCCCGATACTCGCGGGCCGCGTCTTCCAGCGGGAACAGCGTCGGGCTGTAGCGGTGCAGCAGCGCGTTGGCGACGGCCTCGCGGCGGGTCACCGTCGCATCGCGTCCGCCCAGCGGGACCGAGACATGGCCGAAGGTCCGGGTCTCGTCGGACTGTGCGGCGACCTGGTCGAGGATCAGGCGGCGCGCCTCGTCGATGGACACACCGCGCTTGATCAGGTCGTCGGCGAAGCCGCGCTCGAGGTGCAGCTTCTCGGCAAGGCCGTGGATCGTGGAAACGCGCTCGCGCTCCTGCGCACGGGCCTCGGTCACCAGCGCATCCGTGTCGACGCTGCGGGTCTGCTCCTGGGGCTTCGGATCGGGTGTGGCCTTCGGCTCGCTGCGGGCGCCCGTCTCCTTCGGCTTCTGCCGGAGTTCGGCGTCCTTCGCCTCGGTCGCCTTTTCCGCAGGCGCGTCGGTCGCGTCGCGGGTCTTCTCGTCGGTCTGGTCGGTGTCGTGCATCACATTGGTCCTCTGCTGGATTTGGCCTGCGGCGCTGCGATGCAGGACGCAGTCATGGAGGTTTTGGTTGGCGCGGAAGCCGGCGGCGGGATCGGCGCCCACCGGCACGGCGGAGATCTCGAAAGGAGTCCAGTCGACCGCGCGCCAAAGCTCGCGGCCGCCCTCGGGCTTCGAGACCTCGTAGCGGTGGACCTGGTAGCCGATGGAAACCGCGCGGATGTGCCCGGCCTCGATGTCGCGCCAGATGTCTCCGACCGCATCGCGCTCGGAGATCCGGATCCGGGCGATGCCCTGCCCGTTCTCGATCCGCGCGGAGCCTGGCACGACCGAGCCGATCACCGCATCGAGATCGCCCGCATCGTGCACCTTCAGGAACGGCGCGCCGTTGTTCAGCCGTTCAAGCCGCACATGGTCCGGCGCCATGCTCAGCTCCTCGTCATGCGGATCGCCGAAGAGCGAGAGACGCCGCACCCGGGCGCCGGTCGACCAGATCACCTCGACGCTGCGGGCCTCGGGATCGATCGTGTTCGGGGACAGCTCCGCCGCTCGGCGCAGGGCCGGCAGTTCGATCATCTGCTCCATCAGGATTTCCTCGGATCAGGTCTCGTCGTCGTCCGGGTCATCCGGATCGGCTACACGGTCAGGTTCGGACGGGTCGTTCGTTTGCGCGCTGCCTGTCTTGGTGACGCGGCGCGGGTCGCTGTCGAGAACGAGGCCGAGTTCGTCGAGCTTGGCGTTGGTGGCCGCGATTTCGGCCAGCACCGCGTCGGGGTTGCGACCCTGCCGAGCGATGGCTTCGGCGAGGGTCATGGTGCCGGAGCGGATGGCGAGCAGGTCCGCCATCGCGTCCTTCTGCGGATCGACCGCCTCGAACTTGGGCGGCGACCATTCGACCGGCACGTCAGGTGTCGGGATACGTCCCGCTGCCCATGCAGCCTCCGTAAACCAGCGCCAGACCGGGGCACAAAACATCGGGATGAAGAGCTGCCACTGGATCGCATCGATCATCCGGCGGAACTCGACGAGCCCCGCGCGGATCGACGAGTAGTTCACCTGGCTCAGATCGCCTGTCAGCAACTCGTAGGGCACGCGGAACCCGGCTGAGATCGTGTGCAGGCTCGCGCGCTTGTACTCGCCGTAGCCGCCGGTCGCCGACGGCTGGTTGAAGCGGATGTCCTTTCCGCCGCGGGCATAGGCGATGAGCCCGGGCTCGAACTGCTCCACCCGGTTGCCGTCGGCGTCGACGACCGAGGGCGCGATCCCCTGTTGCGCTTCCTCCTCGCCGAACACGATGGCGGTGACGCAGGCCTCGGTCTTCTTGCGGACGATCTCGGCGACCTCGTAATCGTCGAGGTCGCGAAGCGCGCGGATGACCGGTGCGCCCCAGGGCGCGCCGCGCGCCTGCGTGCGCTGCTTCTCATAGATATGGGCGATCTCGCTCGCCGGGACCGCGCGGCTGGTAAACCCGCCAGTCAGGGCGTGCATCGCGTCGCCCGGATGGGCGCCGAAAAGCCAGTAGGCCCGGCGCCGTCCGAGCGCGTCGAACTCGATCCCCTGGACCGCCTGACCGGAGCCGAGCGGCCCGGTGCGGGTCGCGTCGAGGAAATCGGCCTCGAGCAGCTGCAGCTGCACCGGCGGCATGACCCCGTCGCCGGCGCGCCGCGGGCGGCGGCGGACCAGCACCTCGCCGGCCTCGACCATCTCGCGACAGGCAAGTGTCTGCAGGCCGTAGAAGTCGAGCTGGCCGTCGGCGTCGCAGGCCCGCGCCCAGATCTCGAACAGCCGATCGACCTCGCGGTCGAGTGCAGCGTCTCCGCTGGCGGCGCGTGGCATGATGCCGGCGCCGACGATGTTGTTGACCAGTACCGAGACCGCCTTGGCCGCATGCGGGTTGTTGCGCACCAGGTCTCGCATCCGGTCGCGCAAGAGCGCGCCGGCCCGTCCGATCTCGGCGTCCGCCGAGCTGCCCGGGGCGTGCCAGCCATCGGTGCGCCGTCCGCGGGCCGCGCCCTCGTAGGAGCGGGCAAGCCCCTCGAAGGCCTGCCGCGCCAGGACGCGCCGGGTGGCCGCCCGTGGGGCGACGGTCGCGATGGCCCGGTCGAACCAGGACACCGACATCAGCGGTCCCCGCGCGCGAAGCCGGCAAAACCGGCGATCGGGCGATTGACCGCCCCATTGATCTGGCGCTCGATGGTCCGGATGCGCCCGAGCAGATCCTCGGCGGAACCGTATTCGACGGTCTTGCCGTCATAGCTCACCCGCGTGGTCCCGCTCGCATAGGCGCGCCGGAGCGCCGCGAGTTCCGCTTCCGTCCAGTCTGCCATTGTCAGAACCATCCTTCACGCCGCCCGAGCCAGTCGGACCGCCGCTTGCCTTGCTGTTGCGATACCGGCCGCCCAATCATGCCGGCCGGCGTATCCATGCCGGTCGGGACGCCGAGCTGCGCTTCCAGATCGGCCCATGTCGCCTCGGACCATCGGTCCGCGCCGGCGATCCAGGCCGCGGCCCGGGCATAGACCCGGCAGTCCAGCGCCTCGTTGCGCTCGCGGAGCTTCTGCCATTCCAGCCGGGCGAAGCCGCGCCGGTTCCTGACCGTCACGAGCTGCTCGGCGGTGAGCTGCTTGATCCATTCGGTGTCGGCCCAGCCGGGCAGATGCACCGTGCCGGGGGCGAAGGCGGCGCCGGCCTCCAGCTCCTCGGGCGTCGGCCGCGGCAACCGCAGGAAGCGATAGGTCTCGGCCTTGAAGGTCGAAACCGCCACGGTCCACAGGCGCGCGCCGCGGCGCAGGCGCTTGCCTCCCGCGGTCGCATCCACGAACGTCGGTCCCGAGACAGGGCTCGCCCTGTTGAATCCTTCGAGCCCCTTGACCGGGGCAACCTGCGCGAAGCCGGCCGCGCGCGCCCAGCCATAGACCGCCGCGGTCTCGTAGCCCGTGTCGATGGCCAGCCGGGCAAGCCCGAGATCCGCGCCACCGGCATGCCGCCAGTTGCGGCCCAAGAGATCGGTCAGCGCTGCCCAGCTGTCGGGCTGGCCGGGCCCGCCTTCGATTACGACATGGTCGACGAGCCAACCTTCCAGTCCGCGACCCCAGGCCCAGACGTCGACCTCGATCCGGTCCTTCTGGACGTCCGCGCCCGCGGTCAGGAACAGCCCGCCGGCGGGCACAATGCCTGCCGGCCAGTCCTCACGGCGCTCGACCAGACGCTGCCAGTCAGGCGCGTCGCCGGTCTCGATCCAGGTCTCGCCGAGCACCGTGTTGCGGAACACCCGCTCCGCTTCGTCCGAGCCCTTCGCGGCCTCCTTGTCCCGCGCGATGTCTGCCCAGCTCTTCCAGCCCGGCGGCGAATAGAGCGCCGAGAGATGAAACCCCACCGTCCGCCCATCGTCGGCCTCGTCCGTCGCCCGCCATTCGCCTGCGGCCAGCATGGCGGCCTTGTGGTGCTCCGCGATCGCGGTCTCGCAGGCATCGCAATGGTAAGCGGCCGTCTCGGGCTTCCCCTTCTCCCAGCGCAGCCGCTCGAACCTGAGCCACTGCATTTCCCCGCAATGCGGGCACGGCACGAAGAAGCGGCGCCGGTCACTCGCCTCGTATTCGCGCTCGATGCGGCTCACGCCGCGGATCGTCGGCGTCGAGACCAGGAAGACCTTGCGCCGATGGGCGAAGGTCAGCGACCGCGCCTCGGCGAGACCCACCGGGTCGCCTTCCTCGTCGGCCGAGGCCGGGTAGGCGTCCACCTCGTCGAGGAAGACGTAGCGCGCCGGCATCGAGCGCAGCCCAACGGCCGAGTTGGCGCCGGTCAGCACCAGCACACCGCCCGGGAAGTCCTTCGACAGCTGCGTGTTGCCGCTGTCGCGCGCCCGCGCCGGCTTCACGCGCTCGCGCAGTGCCGGGCTCTCCTCGATCAGCGGATCGATGCGCTGGCGCGAGTTGCGCTTGGCCAGCTCCACCGTCGGCTGGACCGCCAGCATCGGCCCCGGCGCGTGGTGCATCACAAAGCCGATCCAGTTGTTGCCGGCCTCCGTGGCGCCCACCTGCGCCGCCTTCATGAACACGATCCGTTGCGCCGGATGGCTCGGCGAGAGCGCGTCCATGATCGCGCGCATATAGGGCGTACGCTCCGTCCGGTACCGGCCCGGCTCCGCAGAGGCCCGCGACGAGAGCCAGCGATGCGTGTCCGACCATTCCGACACCGTGAGCCAGGGATCGGGCGTCAGCCCGCGACCCCAGGCCCGGATCAGCGCCTCCGCCCCGTCGAACCCGGCAATCTTTTCAGAGGGCGATGCGGGGCTGGGCGAGCTCGTCGAGATGGGCGCGGACATGGGCCTCCAGAACCTTCTGCATGGCCGCCGTCTCCGTCCCCAGCTCCGCCGCCATCAGCGCGGCGACCCGCGCCGGCCAGTTGACCCACGCGTCCCGTTCCTCGCGCGCGAGCCGAAACACCAGCGCGGTGGCGCGGTCGCGATCGACGAGCTCGCCCTTGAGCTTCGCCAGCCGGATCCGTCGCTCCTGCGCCTTCAACACCTCGTGCGCGGTCTTCGCCTGCAGGAAGGTCGTGCCGCCGCCCGTCACGGGCGCGGACATCCCCTGTTCCTTGAGCGTATCGCCCACCGCCGAGACAGCCGCCTCCGGCACGGGCTTCATTCCGGATTGCGCCGATGCGGACTTCGGGCGGCTCTTCGACGGGTCGGTGGTCTCGGCCCGCTTCGCGTCGCTCGCCGCCGCGTCGATCGAACCATCGGCATGCAGGACGAGCCGGCCGGCGGCCTTCGCCTTCTGGATCGCGCCGCGCGACAGCCCGACATGGGCGGCATAACGGCGCTCGCTCATGCCCTGCATGCGACCTCTAAAACAGCAATGAAATGATGCACTTATCCGCTTGATAGCGGCGCGCATCGGAGCCTGTATGGGGCCAGCACGATCAAGCCAGGAGCCAGACGATGGCCACCACGATCCTTCCCACCCGCAACACCGAATGGGGCTTCTGGGGCACCATCGACCGGATCGACGACGATCTGGCCGCCGACGCACCCAAGGCTTGGACGCAAGCCTCGCAAGCCATCGCCGCCGCCACGGGCGTCTCCCCCGAAGGGGTGCGCGACTTCCTCGACAGCCGCCACGGCCGCCACTTCGCCAACGACGTCGCCAACTGGCTCGCCCGCGGCGACACGCTGAAGGACGCCATCGATGCCGCCGTCGCCCGCTGGATGGGCTGGACCATTGACCGGCGCACGAGCCGAGACACCGGAATCCCCACCGGGCTTCCCTACCTCACGGGCTTCGCCACCCACTTCGAGATCCTCTCCGACGCCTGAGACGCCGCGTCTCCGGGTCCCGCCCGCCGCATGGCGGGCTCGACCTCGTAGAAGGGCCCGCATCCCGCGCGCCCCGATACGACGGAGACGACAAATGCCGAAACTTTCCGATACCCAGCTCGTGATCCTGAGCGCTGCCGCTCAGCGTGACGATCGCAATGTCCTGCCGCTTCCCGGATCGCTGCGGGGCAACGCCGCCGCCAAGGTGGTCGGCGCACTCCTCTCCCGCGGGTTGATCGCCGAGCGCGTCACCGATGCGCAGACCAAGGCCGACCCGGCGTTGAACCGCATCTGGCGGAACGACGAGGACGGTCGCGCGGTCCTCCTGCAGATCACCGATGCAGGCCTTGCCGCCATCGGGGTCGAGCCGGATGGCGCCGACCGCGCGCCCACGGGCGCCACCCAGACGCCGGCCGACGACGCCGCATCTGACGCCGCCGCCGCCACGAAGTCCGCACCCAAGGCGCGGACAGCGCGCGAGGGCACCAAGCAGGCGCTGCTGATCGAGATGCTCCGCGCCGAGGGTGGCGCGACCATCGCCGAGATCGTCGAAGCCACCGGATGGCAGCCGCACACGGTGCGGGGCGCCATCGCCGGAGCACTGAAGAAGAAGCTCGGCCTCGACGTCACCTCTGAGAAGGTCGAGGGGCGCGGGCGGGTCTACAAGCTGCCGCCCGCCTGACGCGGCAGCATCTTCCATCGCGGAGACCGCCGTCCTTCGGGGCGGCGGTTTCTCATCGGACGCCGCGCAGCCGGATCGCCTCGAACAGCCGCCGCAGAGCAAACGACCGTGCGATGCTCACCACGGTGAACACCGCGCCCATCTTCAGGTTCTGTACCAGCGTCGTCTGCAGCCCGAAGACCGGGAAGATCAGGATCTGCGTGACGACGGCAACGCCGAAGCCCACGGCGACGTTGGCGACGGCCTCGACGAGCGACATGGCGCGCGACTGCTTCATGCCGCATCCGCCGCATCGGATGCACCCAGCCTCTCTTCCCGAACCTCCGCGAAGGTCCGACCGTCGCCATCGAGAATAGCATCACGGCCGGTCTCAACCTGCCAGCGCTCCACGGAGACATCGACATAGGCCGGGCTGATCTCCATCGCATAGACGCGGCGGCCGTTGGCTTCGCCAGCCATGATCTGCGAACCCGAACCCGCGAACGGCTCGTAACAGAGACCGCCGCGCTCGACATGCTGGCGCATTGGGATCCCGAACGCGTCGAGCGGCTTCGGCGTCGGATGGTCAGGCCGTTCGTCCTTGGCGAAGCTCGGCATCTCCCAGGTCGACGGCAGTGTCTCGTCCGCGACCTTCGGCGGGCGCTTTCCTTTGTTCCAGCCCATGAAGCAGGGCTCGTGCTTCCAGAGGTAATGGGACCGGGTCAGCACCCCGCGGTCCTTGACCCAGATGATCTGCTGGTGGACGAAGGCACCTGCCTTTTCCCAGCAGGCCTCCAGCATCGCCTGGCGGCGCGAAGCGTGCCAGCAGTACCAGGCCGCGTCCTCGGTGATCGCCTCGGCGACGGCGGCAGAAATGAACCCGTCGTAGAGCTCGGCGCCCTGGCTGCTGTCGTCCCATGTCGTGCCATAGGAGGCCGACCAGTCTTTGTTCCGTGTCGGATGGTTCGAGCCGTCATAGTCGACGAGGTACGGCGGATCGGTTGCGAACAACACCGCGCGCTCGCCGTTCATCAGGCGGCGCACGTCCTCCGCATTGGTCGAATCTCCGCAGAGCAGCCGGTGGTCCCCGAGCCGCCAGAGATCGCCCGGCCTCGACGCCGGATTGCGCGGCGGCTCCGGCACGACGACCGGCGGCTGGCCACCGCCGCCGGCGCCGTCATCGGCTCCCGTTTCCGCGAGCAGTCGATCCAGTTCGCCGTCGGCGATGCCGATCAGCGAGAGATCGAACTCCTCGGCCAGCAAGCCTTTCAGTTCAGCCGACAATAGGTCCTCGTCCCAGCCGCCCATCTCCGTGAGCTTGTTGTCGGCGATACGGTAGGCGCGCCGTTGAGCCTCGGTCAGATGACCGAGCACGATCACCGGCGCCTCGGTCAGCCCGAGCTGCGTCGCCGCCAGGATGCGCCCATGGCCGGCGATTACCTCGCCGTCCTCGGCGACGAGCACCGGGACCGTCCAGCCGAACTCCGCCATGCTGGCGGCGATCTTCGCGACCTGATCGTCCCCGTGCGTCTTCGCGTTCTGCGCATAGGGCTTCAGGCGATCGAGCGGCCAGGTCTCGATCGCGTCGGGCGCGAAGCTGAGCATCATGAACGTTCCTGTTCGAGCGAAGCCGGACGCCGGGACCGGAGTCCATCACTGGATCCGGCGCTGGTGTCCGTCGGAGTCCAGCGGCATCCACCTGGGCGTGGCGCGAAGGCTTTGATTTATCGCAGGTATCGGGAAGCGGCGGCCGGGGTGGACTCCGGGTGGCTTCCCAAAAATCCGGCCCTGTCGCTGGCGAAATGCCGCGCTTCGCCCGCCAGCATACGAAGTCGCCAGGAAGGACCCGTGAACTCGGCGGTAGAAGGCGGCGGCCAGTCGGCGCACTTCCCGAACTTACCGCTCACATACCGGCTGGACGCGAAAAGTGTCTGGCAGAAAATATCAGACCGGCGACGCCCCCTCAGAAGGCAGGATCATCTGCCCGCGCGAGGTCGATGACCTGCTGCATCGACAGACGCGGATTGAGCCTCTGCTGGTTGAGGTGATGCGAGATCCGACAGATCCCGTAGATCCAGTGATGATGAGCCGAGGCCCGTTGCAGCCCGACCGTCCGGCAGATCTCGCGCCAGCGCGAGCCGAAGGCGCGCATCCAGACGATCTTGCCGTCGACGGGTTCGAGGCAGACCGTCCAGCTCAGCGTCTCCTCCATCCGACTGATCGCCTGGGGAGACGGGAGCACCCGGAGGCGACGCGGCTCCTGGCCGACCTGGTCGGCGAAGGTGTGCCGGATCTCCGGCCAGGTGCTGAAGTACCCGAAGAGCCGGGGCTCGGGCAGGCGCTTCAGGACGAAGGCAGCCTCGGACAGCCGCGCCTCGACCAGGCTGGGCGTCCACCTGACGATCGCCCGGTTGGCCTGCGCGTTCATCGCAAGCCGCCCTTCGTCTCGATCGCCCACAGCAGGAGCGCCAACGCGTCGGCCTCGTCGTCGTTCTCGGGCGCGAAACCTCGATCACGGATGGCCGCGACAACCGAGGCCTTCGGCGCGTTGCCCAGCCCCGTGACGTGTCGCTTGATGGTGCCGACCGGGACGCCCTCGTAGGGCACGCCACGCAGCTCCGCCCAGCTCGTGAGCGTCGCCATCAGTCCGCCATAGACATGCGCAGCGTCGGTTCCAAAATGTCGGCGGACCTCCTCGAACCAGATCCCGGACAGCGGTCCGCTCAGCCGGTCGAGTTCGGTCAGCCAGTTGCCGAAGCGCAGGTAACGCATGCCGCCGCCGTCATAGCGGCCGGGCCGGAAGCTGACCGTGCCGCTGGCCACCAACCCGTCGGCGCCGCGGATCGCCCATCCCGTGGACGTACCAAGGTCGAGCGCAAGGACGGCATCGGGGAGACCGTCGCCGTCGAGGACCACGCCGACGCTGACGGGTGTGACGGATGTGACGGGTTGCTCCGTAACCCGGTCACGGGCGCGCGTACGCGCACGCGTAACGCTTATATGGGGACAACCCGTCACACCCGTCACGGCCGTTGGTTTTCTGGGCATCTGCCTCACCCCTCGAACAGCTCGTCGTTGCTCTCGCGCAGGGCCAGGCCGCGGAATCCCCGGGCCCTGCTGGTGTTCTGTTTTTCGAAGCCGCGCACGCTCAGGTTCTCCGAGAAGCGCTTCATTGAGCCGGCATACTCGCCGTTCGCCTCCGCCCATGCCTTCCAGCTGGCGAAGAGCGCACTCGAGCCGCTCCAGTGCGCTGCGCCCGTCTGGCAGCACTCGTCGATCCAGCGACCGAGCGCGTCCTCGGCCTCGAAGTAATCCTCTGTCGCCGCCATGACGGCATCCGGGGGCTTCAACCCGGTCTGCTGCCATTCGAGACAGCCCTGCAAGGCCCAGGCGAGGATGCCGTCGCGTTCCGCCAACAGCCGGTCGGGCAGGCGGCGATCCCGTTTCGAGGGCGGAATCGTCACCGTGAACGGCACCATGTGCAGACGCCGGCGCATGGCCTCGTCCACGTTCCGGATCGACGGCTTGTGATTGCCGACGACGAGGAGCTTGAATTGCGGGATGAACTCAAAGAAATCCTGCCGCATGAAGCGGGCGGTGATCTTGTCGCCGCCCGTCAGGGCCTTGAGCTTGCTCTCGGCCCAGCGGCTCCCCTGTTCGGTCTCGATGGAGGTGACGATCCGCGCGCCCCGAAGCCCGGCCATGTCGGTCGGGTGGCGATCGCCGTGGGTCGCCATGAACATGTCCATCGCCGCGACGGTCGCGTAGTCGCCCATGATCGCCGTCAGCGTGTTGGCGAAGACCGACTTGCCGTTCGCCCCCGTCCCGTAGAGGAAGAACAGCGCGTGCTCGGTGGTGACGCCGGTCAGGCAGTATCCGGCGACCCGCCGCAGATAGGCATGGAGTTCCGCGTCCCCGCCGGTGACCGTGTGGAGGAACGCCTGCCATGTCGGGCAGTCGCCGTACGACGCGGCGGCGGCGATCCTGGTCATGAACAGGCCGGCATCGTGGGGTGCAAGGGCGCCGGTGCGCAGATCGATCACGCCATCGGCCGTGTTCAGGAGCCAAGGGTCGCGATCCCAGATCTCCGTGGTGCTCGCATGCCGACGATCGCTCCGGGACAGCCGCTCCACGGCTGCGACCGTCGCCGCCGTCGACAGCTTGGTCCGGATGCGCCCGGACGGGGCCTGCACGGCCGCCTCGCGACAGATCTGTCGCGCCAGATCGAAGGCCTGGAGCGTCTCTTCCCGTCGCCAGACGGATCCCGTCCAGGTAAGCCACTGACCCCAGCCCGCGACATAGCGCCAACGATCGGAGTGACGGTCGGCGAATATCGTGGCCAGCGCATCCTCGGTGAAGCGCACCGGCATGGGGCCATCCCCGCCATCGTCTCCGCCGTCCGCGGCGCCAGGATCGTCGGCCTCCTCGATCTCGCCATTGCGGCTAAGATCGCGCTTCCATAGACGTTCCGCCTCCTTGCGGAGCCGTTCCTCCGGCCAGGGCGGATCGATGCGCGCGAGATTGTAGGACTTGATTTCTTCCCAGGCCCCGGCTGGGGAGACGTGGCCCTCCCGACATCGCCGGATCCAGTAGCCGATCACGCGGGAGAGCGCGTCGAATCGCGTCGTGCCGTCGACGCCGCCCTCCCGGATCGGGCGGGCGAACAGCTCGGGCACGGCGCCGGTCGCGGCATCCGCGCCGTTGAAGTCGAGATCGGGATCACCGGCGCCGTCCATCGGCGGCATGGCGATGATGGCCTCCACCAAGTCCGACAACTCATACTCGACCGGCTTGTGGTGGAGGATTTCGACGAGCCGCCTTTGGCCGGATTTCGCATAGACGGAGCCGGCGACGCGAATCGGCTGGTGCGCGGATTTGAAGGATCGATCGCCGCCGACCTTGGCGGCGATCATCTGTCGCGCGCGGCAGACCCCGGCGATGTCCTCGCCCTCCGCCGGCTCCGTCAGGCGCCAGTACAGATGAAGCTTTCGCGCGCCTTCGGGCGTGATGCCGCCCGACGCCACCACGAGGGTGGGTGGCCCGAGGTGGCGTTCCAGATGCGCGCGCTTCGCCGCGATGTCGCCGTGATCGAGGTCGACGAGGACGACCTGCGTCTGGACGATATGCCCCGCACTCGCGTCGCCCGGGGCGAGGACCGTGCCGGGTACGACGAAGAGCGCCATCCCCGCCGCGGCGGCCCAGTTCGCCTGCTGCCCGATCTTGATCGCAAGGTCGGCGTCGGCCTCCAGGAACGGCGTATGCGGGGGCGCGTCGGGGTTGCCCTTCTCGGCAAGCGCCCGAACCGGCGCCCAATGTTCGCAATAGCCGAACACGACCTCGGTGTAGGTCGCGATCAGGTCGAGGTCGGGACCGACCTCTCCCGGCTCCGCCGGTGTCGATTGCGGTTCCATCACGGCCAGCACCTGTTCTTCCAGGCACAGAACCGGCACTCGAAATGGTCGGGGTCTTCCGTGTGGCGGGGCAGCAATTCGCCGGCATCGCAGGCACGGAGGATGCGAACCGCCTTGTCGCTCGCCGCCTGTGCACGCCCCGCATCGAACGGCACCGGCTCATGCCAGATCTCGCATGTATCCTTGTTGATCGCGGTGAAGAGCGCAGGCGCCTCGGTAAGCCCGAGATAGGCCTGGTAGAGCGCGATCTGAGCGGCATAGACGGGCTTCGCCTTGACCACGCCCCGCTTCGCGATCTCGCGCCAGTTCTTTGCGTTTGCGGACTTGCACTCCCAGAGTGCGGGAACCGCCATGTCGTTAGGGGCGGCGACGACGACACCGTCGGCATGCCCGCGGATGCGTCCGTCCGCCGCCGAGAAGCCGAACTGCTCTCCATGCCGGTCGCGCGTACGCAGGTCGAAGCCGGCCCGGCGCAGCCAGTCGATCGCCAGATCCTCAAGCACGTGTCCGAGCGCGAAGATGCGGAGCGACTGACCGTTGAAATCGGCGTCCTCGTCCTTCGGCGCTTTGACGTATTCGTATTGGAGCCGCCGCTGGCACGCATCCCCGAGCCGGCTGCCTCCGAGGTAGTCCCGTTCGGGGCGAGACGCCTGCTCCGCCACCAGCGCCCGGTCGATCAGCGCATTGACGCCATCGGCGAAGGAAGGCGGCTTTTCCCGGTGATTGAAGTCGAGCAACGCCTCCATCAGAACGGGACGTCCTGGTCGGGCCGGTCGGCGCTCGCGCGCATCGCCTCCTGGAAGCCGTCGACCGCCGATTCGGCGAGCGCCGCCGCATCCTCGGCTGTCAGCTCATTGAGCCGCTTCTCCCAGCCAATCTCGCCCATCAGCTCCGCCATGAACTTCAGGGCATGGCGAAGGGCGGTCTTCTCGCGCTCGTCAGGATCGATCATGTCGATCGCCTCCGGAGCACGCGATCCGGGCGGTCAGTAGGCAATGGTGTGCGGCGGATTCGCGCGAATCTTTGTATCATTGGGGGCAAGCTCCAGCTGACCCCCTCACATACCGAGACGCTGGGCTGTCTGTCGGAAGGTGGGACAACCATCCCGTAGACTTGATTCTTGTAGCGGGAGAAGTGCCGGCCTAATTTTGCAACTCGAAGGTAATTGCTGGAGAATCGAAGCCGATGCCTGCTTTCAACCCGAGAATTTTTACAAGTCCCGATCGCCTGAAACACATTTCGCCCGAACGGCTAAAAACATTCCTTGGGCAGTGGCAGGATTACTTTGAAGCCCGCGGTCTCGATATTGCGTCCGCTTCGACCGATGACATGCCGCTCGGCGATATCGCTCACGTACTGATGAACCCGGATGCCTCGGTGCCCGAGGACATGGTCAACGCGCTCTACTACGTCCATGAGACCGCCACGCACGAGGCGATGGAGGAGCTGCTCGACCGCGCCGAAGCCGCGGGAATCGACATCGAAAAGGATTACGAAGCGTCGGCTGCCGATGTCGCTGTCCAGATCTGGCTCGCCCAACCAATGCTGCTGCAGCGCCAGCACGCCGAGACGGTCGCGTTGAAGCGCTCCAATTTCATGTACTTCGCAGGCTCGGCGCCCAAGAAGCCGGCAGCCGTCATCTCATCCGTCTCCGAGGCCGATGCCAAGACTATGCAGAGCCGGATGGACAACTGGTTCGAGGCGAAGCGCCGCGGGCGGAACAGCCGGGTGTTTGCCTTTCCAAGAGGCGAGAAAATCTGGCTTCTTGTCCGCCACGGCATGCCCATGCGCCGGGAAGGCAAGCACCAGGAAGACGGCGAGAGCGGGATCGCGTTCTATCGCCCGCAAAAGCACGACGTCCTGATCTACGACAGCGCTTCCGACGAGATTGCCGTCAACGCCGAAACCAAGGGCGAGCGGGAGCTCTATCTGAAGACGTTCGGCCTGGTGCTGTTCGGCAACGAGGACTATTTCGATCGCTCGGAGCGCTATACGCTCGATCCGCTGCGGGAACATGGCCCCGACGCGCTCGCGCACGAGGACATTGAGGGATTGGCGGGCGTCCGTCTCGTCGAGTTCGGCCGGCGCTGGCCTGGCAAGATCGCGGAGCTGGAAATCCGAAAGTCAGAGGATCTTTTCAAGTCCTACGGCGATAACTGGGAGAAGCGGTTGAGCGGCGGTTCGTTCACCCACGCCACGTTCAAGTTCGCCTTCGACGGCACCAAGCGTGAGCGTTCGGTGACGATCCGCCCGGCGAATATCGCGAGGTACGAAAGGGAGTCGGACGCGGAGGTTATCGAAAGCTGGCTGAAGGCGCGCGGCTTCTGGTCTATCCCGGCCGCTGCGGCAGATGATGCAGATACCAAAGTTCTGGCAAGCGCTTGACGATCTCGCGGACGCCGCGACGGACCGACGCGAATGGCAGGCTATCCTCGGCAGCGAATTCGACCTTGTCTCTCGGTTCCTGACGTCGACCGGGACACTGGCCACCAGCATCGCTTGCCCGTCTCCCGGAGGCGAGGGATGTCCGCGCAAGGTCGTCCGGCATGACGACGGCTCCATACGGGCGATCTGCGGCGACAGACCGAAAGCATGCGCAGATCTCGACCTCAGCCGGGACGACATCGCCATCCTCGGTCTCGATCGGACGGGATTGGCTGCCGCAGTCGCGACCGCCCTCGCTCTCAACACCCCCGCCAAGTTCGAACGCCAGAAGGTGTTCAGGATCGGCTCGCACGACGTCTTCGCCGGTCGCGGGTTTCCCGTCTTCTTGACCGTTCCGGGTCCTGCGCCGACGGACGATGCGACCCCCTTCGACGACGTCATCGGGCTCCCGGGTCCCAAGGTGGTCCTGACGCCCACCAACGCCTCGTTGCCGGCAAGCGTCATCGGGAACCTGCAACGGGCCGACGTCACCCTATTCGCCTTGGGCGATCTTCTCGTGGTGAACGATCAAGGAAGCCTGGAGCCTGCACAGCCGCCCGATACCCTGTTTTCCGAGCTCCGCGCCCGAGTCGAGGCATCCTCCAGCACGAGTCCGTCCAACCTCGCGTGGCAGCTGCCGCCCGATGCGCGATGGGAGGAACTCGGCATCCGGTTCATCGCCGACGAGGTCATCAATGTAAGCTTCCGCGGCGAGACACGCAGGTTCGAACCCGATTCGCTGGGCATGAAGAACGGCAAGAGCGGCAAAGCCACGAAGCAATGGCTCTACCTGAAGCTCCTGGGATCCCGTTCCGGCCGTCTGCCAGTGCAACCCGCGAACGGCGAGGACACGAACAAGCTCCAGAAGCAGAAGCAGGCGTTGTCGAAGGCGCTTCGACAGGCCTTCGGGATTCCGGACGAGCCGATCCCGACCGAAGGCGGCGACTATGTCACCCGCTTCGTGATCAACGCGGACGACCTCCAACAAGGAAAGCAGGGGCAGTCCCGACGAAATTTCGCTGACAGCCTCTGAAAAAATCTCAAAAAAATCGCCGCCCAAAAACCGCTGAAACCCGCCAGGTTCGGCGGTTTTTCATTGCGCTGATACCGCTCCAACCGTCTCGCCGACGAATTTTCGCCGGTGCCGGGTACTCGGGCCGCGTGCCCGTCCACCTGGACGAAGGCGAAAACCATGGAGCAGCTTCAGGAGCTAACCAGCCCCAATTCCCGCATCTCCCGTAACATCAGTGTCCGTTCCGCACGGCTGGCGCGATCGAATGCCGTGCCGGGGATGGACGTCGAGGATATCGAGCAGGAACTCAGGCTCGACCTCATCCGGCGAGCGCCGAACTACGACCCCGCCAAGGCGTCGTTCGAAACCTTCGCCGATCGCATCGTCGCCAACCGCATCGCCAGCCTCGCCAGCGCGACGCAGGCGAGCCGTGCCGAACGCACGATGCAGTCGCTGGATATACCGATCGGCGCCGGCGACGACGTAGACGGCGACCTCACCCTCGCCGATGTGCTTCCGGAGAGCGCGGCGCTGCACGCGAGCGACGATCTCGCAAAGATCCACGGGCCGGGTCTGCGGAGCGACATCGCAAAGCTCCTGGCAAGGCTCTGCCCGACAGCGCGGCAGATCGCGATCGCCGTCTCCCACCTCTCGGTCGCCGAAGCGGCGCGTGAGCTGGGGCTCCACCGAAGCACCGTCTACCAGCACCTTGCAGCCATCCGCCGGACGGCCATGGACCTAGGACTCGCCGAGTATTTTGAGCGGGCCCCGACAGTCGCGGCTGCCCGCCGGTAAGTGACGGCAAGCAATCAAGCGAATTCATGCCGGGCCTTCGGGGGAATGCAAAACCCTTCGGGAAACACCCCGACCGCAAGCTCCAGGGCGGCGTCGGGCCCGGCAGCAGCTTCATCGCGACGACCCCTGGGCAGGACGGAAAGGAGCATTCCGATGTTCAAGACGCCTCTGAAACGCCTGCGCGAGTCGACCTGGCTGGGCGCCATCCCCGACACGATCTCGGTACCGGCCCGCGGCGATACGCCGGCGCGCACGGTGCCGATCGAGCAGGCCACCATCGACGACATCGCCTTCGCGCTGCTGCCGTTGAACCGCGAGCGTTCCGATCTCACGCGGACCATCTGCGCGCTGGAGGAAGTGATGTCGATGGCGCGCAATCAGGGCGCCGCCGGCGTGGATCCGGCGGTGTCGGCCGCGGCCCGCGAGCTGGAGGCGCGCAAATGAGCGCGCCCTATACGCCTACTCCGCTCAGGATCATCACCGCCGACGAGCGCTTGAAGGAGGTTCGCGGCATCAAGGGGGTGCTCACCGGCATCTCCGGTATCGGCAAGACCAGCCAGCTCTGGACGCTCGATCCCGAGCGCACCCTGTTCCTCAATCTCGAGGCCGGCGAGCTTGCCGTCCAGGGCTGGCCCGGCGACGAGATCCGCATCCGCGATTGGGAACGCGCCCGCGACCTCGCCTGCTGGATCGGCGGCCCCAACCCCGCCATGCGCGACGACCAGCCCTACAGCCACCGCGACTACGAGCGCGTCTGCGCTGCCTTCGGCGCCCCGACCGTGCTGGACAAGTACGAGACCGTCTTCGTCGACAGCATCTCGGTCGCGTCCCGCATCTGCATGCAGTGGTGCAAGGGGCAGCCTCAGGCGCAGTCCGATCGCAGCGGCAAACTCGACCTGCGCGGCGCGTATGGTCTGCTCGGTCAGGAGATGATCGGCTGGCTGACCCACCTCCAGCACACGCCGCACAAGAACATCTGGCTGGTCGGTCTGCTCGATCGGAAGATCGACGATTTCGGCAAGCCCTACTTCGCCATGCAGATCGAGGGGGCGAAGACCGGGCTCGAGCTGCCGGGCATCGTCGACGAGGTGATCACGCTCGCCGAGATCCGTCCCGCCGACGGCGACCCGTTCCGCGCCTTCGTGTGCACCACGATCAACGACTTCGGCTTTCCCGCCAAGGATCGCAGCGGCCGGCTGGCCATGATCGAGCAGGCCCATCTCGGCCGCCTGATGGCGAAGATCCGCGCGGGTCACGGCGCCACGTCGGCGGACGCCCTCGATTTCCGGCTGCCCGAGACGGCAACCGCCCAATCCCATTCCATGACGAAAGGAGCTTGAACCCATGTCGGACAACATGGATTTCAACGGCGCCGACAGCCAGGACGCCGCGTTCGATCTCATCCCGGCGAACACGCTCGCCAAGGTGTCCCTGACGATCCGTCCCGGCGGCGCCGGGCCTGAGGGCTGGCTCACCCAGAGCCGCACGAGCACGGCGCTCTATCTGAACACCGAGGCAGTGGTGCTCGACGGTCCCTATGTCCGGCGGCGCATCTACACGCGCATCGGCTTCAAGGGGAAGAGCGTCAACGAACGCGGCGACGACACCTACGCCAACCGGGGCCGGGCCTTGATCCGTGGGATCCTCGAATCGGCGCGCGGCATCCAGGCAGGCGACCAGTCGGAAGGCGCCTGCGCGGCGCGGAAGATCCGCAGCCTCGGCGACCTGAACGGCCTCGATTTCGTGGCCAAGATCGGGATCGAGAAGGACCGCGACAACCCCGACGACAGCGGCCGCAACGTCATCAAGGCCGCGATCGGCCCCGATCACGCGGAGTATGTCTCGATCATGGGTGGCGCGCCCACCACGCCGCCCGCCGTGGGCACGCCGCAGGCCGCGCCCACTTCCCGCATGGTCGATGATCCCTATGGCAACGCGTCTGCGCCGGCCCAAGGCGGCGCACCCTTCTGGGCTCGTTGAGGGGGCATCCGCCATGATCCCGCGCGACTATCAGAGGGCGGCCGTGGACGCGGCCCACGACCGGACAGCCGAACACGGCAACACGTTGCTCGTGCTGCCGACCGGCGCCGGCAAGACGGCAATCGCGGGCTTCTTCGTGGGCGAGCAGGCCGAGCGACGCCGCGAGTCCCGCACCCTCGTCCTGCAGCACACGGACGAGCTCATCGACCAGAACCGCACCGCTATCGGCAAGGTCTCCGGCCTCGCGACCTCCGTCGTAAAGGCCGAACAGGATTGCTGGGACGGCCAGGTCGTCTTCGGCAGCGTCCAGACGCTGGCGCGGACGAACCGGCGGCAGTCTATGCCGGAATTCACCCATCTCGTCATCGACGAGTGCCATCGGGCGGCGGCCCAGAGCTACCAGTCGATCATCGCGCATGCCCGGGACCTGAACCCGGGACTCAAGCTGCTGGGGCTATCCGCCACCCCCGGCCGCGGCGACGGCCGGAGCCTGCGCAAGACCTTCAGCAATGTGGGCTACCACTTGCGGATCGGCACGCTCATCGCGCGCGGCCTGCTGGTCCCGCCGCGGACCTTCACCATCGATCTCGGTGTGGAGGACGAGCTCGCCGGCATCGACAGCACCGCCGGCGACTTCGACATGCGCCAGGCGGACAAGGTGCTGAACCGTTCCGTCCTCAACGAGACGGTGGTCGAGCACTGGAAGGACAAGGCGGCGGACCGGCGCAGCATTTTCTTCTGTTCGACGGTCGCCCATGCCGAGGCCGTGGCCGAGGCGTTCCGAGCCGACGGCACCTCGGCCGAGACGATCACCGGCGACATGGCGCCTCGGGCGCGTGCGGATCTGATCGCGCGGTTCGACCGCGGCGAGGTGCAGGTACTCACCAATTGCATGGTGTTGACCGAGGGCTTCGACAGTCAGCCCGTCGGCTGCATCGGCATCCTGCGCCCGATGCTCCACAAGGGTACGTTCGTTCAGGCCGTCGGGCGGGGGCTGCGCCGGGTCGATCCGGAGCGCTTTCCCGGTATCGTCAAGACCGACTGCATCGTGCTGGACTTCGCCGGCGCCGCGCTGCGCCACGGTACGCTCGAACAGGACATCGGGCTCGAAGACGACGAGCCGTCCGCCGGCGAGCAACCCTGGAAGACGTGCCCCTCCTGCGAGGCGGAGCTGCCGCTCGGCGCGTCCGTCTGCGACTTCTGCGGTCACGTCTTCACCCGCGAGACCGGCGAGAAGCGGCTGCTCGCGTCCTTCGAGATGACCGAGATCGATCTGCTCGATCGATCCCCGTTCTCATGGTGCGACCTGCACGGCGACGGCCAGGCTCTAATGGCGAGCGGGTTTCAGGGGTGGGCGGGCGTCTTCCACGACGGCACGCTCTGGCACGCTCTCGGCCACCCGAAGGGGAGAGCGCTCCGCACCCTCGCCATCGGCACCCGCGTCCAGGCGCTTGCCGCGGCCGACGACTTCCTGCGGGAGACGGAGACCACCAGCGCCTCGGCCAAGAGCAGGCGCTGGCTCAACGACCCGGCCACCATGCGACAGATCGAGCTGCTGCATCGTGCCGGCCAACCGGCCGACGGCCTCGACTTCGGTCTGTCGAAGTACGCCGCCAACTGCCATCTGAACTTCCGCTGGAATCGGAGCGCCATCCGCGCGGCCGTTCTGCGGGACGCGGCTCGGAGCGCGGCGTGAACCGATCGAACGCCCTGCATCCGGACCGGATGACCAGCCGGGAGCGCATCGCCGAAGCATGTGAGATCCTTGCGCTGGGACTGATCCGGCTCCGGGCGCGTGAGCGTCAACTATCTGACGATACTGGAGAAATTTGCCTACACATATCGGCCGACCGATGCCGTCATGCGACCCCGAACTTGACCGAGGAGAGCGCATGACGACCGATCCGATTCCCGGGCGCCTGGCCGCCCTGAAGACCATGAAGACGCCCGACCTGAAGGCGCAGTGGCGAGAGCTGTTCGACACCGAGCCGCCGCCCTACAACCGCCGCTTCCTCGAAAGCCGGCTCGCCTATCGCATCCAGGAACTCGCCTATGGCGGGCTGAAGCCCGAGACGGTGAAGCGGCTGGAAGCCCTCGGCGAGCAGCTCGACGGCGGCAACATCACCACCCGCCGCATCCGGCACGACCGCAAGCCGATCGCCGGCACGAAGCTGATCCGGGAGTGGCAGGGCGTCGAGCATGTCGTCACCGTCACCGGCGACGGCTTCGAATGGCAGGGCCGTCCCTACCAATCGCTCTCCGCGATCGCCCGCGCCATCACCGGCACCCGCTGGAACGGCTGGGTGTACTTCGGGCTGAAGAACCGGCGGGGCGGCGCATGACGAAGCCGGTTCTTCGCAAGCTCCGCGCCGCCGTCTATACCCGGAAATCCTCCGAAGAAGGGCTGGAGCAGGAATTCAACAGCCTGGACGCCCAGCGCGAGTCCTGCGAGGCCTATGTCGCCAGCCAGAAATCCGAGGGCTGGGCTCTGGTTCGCGACCGCTACGACGACGGCGGCTATTCGGGCGGGACGCTGGAGCGACCGGGTCTCAAGCGTCTCCTCGCCGACATCGAGGACGGGCTCGTCGACGTGGTGGTGGTCTACAAGATCGACCGCCTGAGCCGCTCGCTCGCCGATTTCGCCAAGCTGGTCGAGGTGTTCGACCGGCACGGCGTGACGTTCGTCTCGGTGACGCAGTCGTTCAACACGACGTCGTCGATGGGACGGCTCACCCTCAACATCCTGCTCAGCTTCGCCCAGTTCGAGCGCGAGGTCACCGCCGAGCGCATCCGCGACAAGGTCGCCGCCAGCCGAAAGAAGGGTATGTGGATGGGTGGCTGGGCGCCCTGGGGCTACGACGTGAAGGATCGGAAGCTGATCGTGAACGCCGCCGAGGCCGCGACAATCCGCATGATCTTCGAGCGTTTCGTGACCAGCGGCTCGGCGACCGCGCTGGCGCGGGAGCTTCGCGCCGAGGGCGTCGTCACCAAGCGCGGCAAGCCCATCGACAAGGGTGCACTCTACAAGCTGCTGAACAACCGGGTCTATATCGGCGAGGCGGTGCACAAGGGGAAGAGCTACCCCGGCGAGCATGCCGCCATCATCGACCGGGCCCTCTGGGACAAGGTGCATGCGATCCTCGCCGAGAGCCCTCGGAAGCGCGCCGCGCAGACACGCGCCCAGACGCCCGCCCTCCTGAAAGGGCTGCTGTTCGGCCCCGGTGGCGCGGCCTTCTCGCCGACACACACCCGCAAGGGCGACAGGCTGTACCGCTACTACGTCAGTCAGGCCGTGTTGAAGCGCGGGCGCGATGCCTGTCCGGTCGGCCGCGTCCCCGCCGGGGAGATCGAGAGCGCGGTGATCGATCAGCTCCGAGCCGTCTTCCGCCAGCCGGAGATCGTCGTCGGTACGTGGCGCGCCGCACGCGGCCATGACGCCGAGGTGACGGAGGCCGAAGTTCGCGACGCGCTGCAGCAGCTCGATCCACTTTGGGACGAGCTGTTCCCCGCCGAACAGGCCCGCCTCGTACAGCTGCTCGTCGAACGGGTCGAGATCGGTGAAAACGAACTCGACATCCGGCTTCGCGCCGACGGCTTGTCCACGCTGGTCGACGAGGTCAGCGGCTTCGCGAGGGCGGCCGCATGACGAGCCGCGAGACCCTCTCCGTGCGCGTCCCGTTCCGCATCCGCAAACACGGCGGCCGGAAGTTGATGGTCTCTCCGGATGGCGCCTCCGCACCGGCGCAGCCGCGTATCGACAGCACGCTGGTCAAGGCGCTCGCCCGGGCGCATCGCTGGAAGCGTATGCTGGAGCAGGGCGACTATGACAGCCTGACGGAACTCGCCCGGGCCGAGAAAATCAATCTGTCCTACCTGGGCCGGGTGCTTCGTCTGACCCTGTTGGCGCCGGACATCGTCGAAGCGATTCTCGACGGGCGGCAGCCGTCGACCTGGCAACTCGAACTGCTCCTGAAGCCATTTCCCGGCGATTGGTCAGAGCAACGGAAGGCGCTTTCCTCAGAAAATTACATTAAATCATAGTGTTATCGGCGCATCGCCGTGCTGCCCACCTAAAACGGCCCCGCGTTTTGTCATTGCAGCAACGCCATTGCTGCAACAGGATTGACGGACTGCCTTCCGGCGCTTATATTCTGCGCAGACAAGCGTTGGCGTGGTGGAGAAATGTATCTTTCCGAAGTCGTCGAGGTCCTGCCCGGGGTTCCGTTCCGCTCTCGCATCGAGAGCGAAAAGAACGGCGCCTGCATCGTCGTGCAGGCGCGCGACCTCGTCGGCGACGGCACGGTCGACCTTGTAGGCGCCGCCCGCATCGCCGCTCCGCCCAGTTCGACAAGGGGGCTTCTGAAGCCGGGCGATGTCATATTGCAGCCGCGCGGCAACCGCTACTCGGTCGGCAAGATGGACGAAGTTACCGGCCCTACGGTGGCGGCGGCGCCTCTCTACATCCTCCGACGCCGCGCCAAGGACGTCGATCCCGACTTCCTCGTCGCGTTCCTCGAGGCGGCGTCGACCCAGAGCATATTGCGCCAGGACGCCGTCGGAACTCACGTTCCGCAAATTCCCAGGCAGGCCCTCGAAGCCCTGCACATCGAGCTTCCCGACATCTCAAGCCAGATCAGGCTCGCCGACCTCGCCCGGCTCGAACGGCGCGAGATCGAGGTGATGGACCGCCTTCGCGTAGCGCGGGGCCGGCTCTTCGACCTGGCTCTGCGGGAGATCGCGAAGAAAAGCCGGAAGCGCGCTAGCGCTCCCGGCTCCATCCCGGGCCTCAAAGGTGCGCCAACACCCTGAGGTCCCTTGTCCAACTGTCTTAGACGAAAGGCAATCTACGCATGTCCATCACGATCGGCAACTACAGCTTCGAGGGCCCCTTCGGCAACACGGCCGACCTTCGCAACAATTCCGGCGTCTATGCGATCCTCAGCCGGCGGACCGACACGGACCGCTACACGGTGATCGACATCGGCGAGGCCGGCTGGATCCAGGACCGTGTGGCCAACCACGACCGGCGGGATCAGTGGAGGCGCAACAACCACGGTAATCTCGCGGTCGCGGCGCTCTACTGCGACGAGGCGGCGCGGATGCGGATCGAGCGGGAGCTCCGGGCGCAGTTCAGCCCGGTGTGCGGCGTACGCTGACAGCAATCGAGGACGGGCGGGCGCGCAGGCGCCCGCCCCATCCCAAGGAGAAAACCATGGCAGACAGAACCACCCTCGACGACGTCAAGCGGATCGCCTGGGCGGCATGCGACACCTTCCGCGGCGTGATCGACGCTTCGGAATACAAGGACTTCATCCTCGTCTTCCTGTTCTACAAGTACGTGAGCGACGTCTGGAAGGAGCACTACCAGGAAGCGGACCAGCGCTATAAGGGCGATCAGCTTCGCGTCGAGCGGAAGATGGCGCGCGAGCGTTTCGTCATCCCGAAGGGCGCCAGCTTCGACGACCTCTTTCGCCAGCGCAACGCCGACAACATCGGCGAGCTGATCGATCAGGCGCTGGACGCCATCGCCGAGCGGAACAAGACCAAGATCGGCGACGCCTTCGCCGACGTCATGTTCAACAGCGAGACGAAGCTCGGCGACACCCGGAACCGCAATCGGCGGCTCAAGTCGCTCATCGAGGACTTCGCGAAGCTCGATCTGCGCCCCTCCCGCGTGGTCGGCGATGGCGCGGATCACAAGACCGCCGAGGACGTCATCGGCGAGGCCTACATATACCTGATCGAACGCTTCGGCTCGGAGGCGGGCAAGAAGGCCGGCGAGTTCTACACGCCGCGCCAGGTCGCCCGCGTGCTGGCCAGGATCGCTGCCCCGCAGCCGGGCGACCGCATCTGCGACCCCGCCTGCGGGTCGGGCTCCCTGCTGATCAAGGCGGCGGAAGAAGTCGGCTCGCGGGACTTCGCCCTGTTCGGGCAGGAGGTGAACCGCGGCACCTGGGGCCTGGCGCGCCTCAACATGTTCCTGCACGGCATCGATGGCGCGCGGCTGGAATGGGGCGATACGCTCAACGACCCGAAACTCGTCGACGGCGCCAGTCTGACGAAGTTCGACGTCGTCGTCGCCAACCCGCCGTTCAGCCTCGACAAGTGGGGCGCCGAGAATGCCGAGAACGACCGCTTCGGCCGTTTCTGGCGCGGCGTGCCGCCGAAGTCCAAGGGCGACTGGGCCTTCATCACCCACATGATCGAGGCCGCGAAAACGCAGGAGGGTCGCGTCGCGGTGGTCGTCCCGCACGGGGTGCTGTTCCGGGCCGGCAAGGAAGGCATCATCCGCAAGGCGGTGATCGAGGAGAACCTGCTCGACGCCGTCATCGGCCTGCCGGCGAACCTGTTCCAGACCACCACCATCCCCGTCGCGGTGCTGTTGTTCGACCGGCGGCGCGAGAAGGGCGGCACGCTGGCGGACCGGCGCGACATCTACTTCATCGACGCGAGCCGGGATTTCCAGCAGGGCAAGAACCAGAACCAGCTCCTCGACAGCCATGTCGACCGCATCATCTCGGCGCTGATCGCGCGCGAGGATGTGGAGCGCTATGCCCGCGCCGTTCCGGTCGACGAGGTGAAGGAAAACGGCTTCAACCTCAACATTCCCCGCTACGTCGACACGTTCGAACCGGCTGAGGAAGTCGACATTGCCGAAGTTCAGAGGGAAATCGACGCTCTAGAGGAGGAGCTCACGACCCTGCGCGCAAAGATGCGGGAGCATCTGAAGGAGCTGGGGCTCAATGGCTGACCGTTCTTCCTCTCTACCCCATGGATGGCGGCGCAAGTCATTTTCCGAATTGGCAGATGTCTCCTTCAGTGGCGTCGACAAGAAAACAACGCCCGGAGAGATTCCCGTTCGCCTCTGCAATTACGTCGATGTCTTCCACAACCACCGTATTCATAGCGGTATCGACTTCATGACCGCGACCGCCTCCGAGAGAGAGGTAGCGAATTTCAAGCTGCTCCAGGGCGATGTCGTTTTCACCAAGGACTCTGAAACGCCAGAGGAGATCGCTGAACCGGCTTACGTGGCAGAGGATCTGAGCGGCGTTGTTTGTGGCTATCACCTCGCCATTGCGCGCCCGAAAAAGGATGTCGACGGCCGCTTTCTTTACTACGCGATGAAAGAAACGGGCATCCGCCGACAATTCACGCGCTCAGCAAACGGTGTCACCCGCTTCGGCCTTACGCTTGACGCCTTCGACAAGATTTTCATCCCCACCCCTGTGCTGGAGGAGCAGACCCGCATCGCCGAGATTCTGTCAACGTGGGACGAAACCCTGGCGCGCCTGTCGCTGCAGATCGAGCGAAAGGCAGAAGTGTTCGCATCGCTTCGTGAGGCTGTAGTTCACGGCACGAGGCGTATCGATGGATTCGACGGTCCGTGGCAGACCGTCACCATAGGATCATTCCTTAAGCTCCACAATGAGCGAGTGGGGAACGGCTCCGATCTTCCTGTCTACTCCATTACGAAGGTGGGGATGCTCCCTCAAGAGCAACACTTCAACAAGCGGATCGCAAATAGCGATCTGTCACGACACATCATCGTCCGCACCGGAGACCTTGCGCTGAGTGGGTTGAATTTCTGGTTGGGTTCGGTGGATGTAAGTACGCTAGATGAACCCGTCTGCATCTCACCGGACTACAAGGTTTTTAAAATCAACGGATCCATAGATCCGAAGTATATGCGGCATGTGGTGCGTACTGCTCGATTTGTCACATTGCTGAAGAATGCCGCCGTCGAACGGGCAAGCATTGTGAGGAAAAACTTCGACCGGGAAACTTTCCTGGCAAGCGAGCTGCAGCTTCCCGAAATCAGGGAGCAGCGCGCCATCGTCGAAGTGCTCGATGATGCGGAGCGGGAAATTGCCGCCCTCGAGGCCGAGCGGGCGGCGCTTGCCCGGCAGCGCGACGCGCTCGCGACCGAGCTGCTGACGGGGCGCCTCCGGGTGCCACAGGCGGAGGCAGCGTCATGAAGTTCGAGGTCTACTGCGACGAGGCTCTTCCGGACCTTTTCACCTCCCAGCGCCCGCGCGCCCGATACCTGATGATCGGCAGCCTATGGCTGCCCGCCGAGATGCGCGACGAGGTCAAGGCCAGGATCGCCGCGCTGCGGGCAGACCATGCGGTGTGGGGCGAGATGAAGTGGACAAAGATCTCGCCGTCGAAGCAGGCATTCTACGAGGAATTGATCGACGTCTTCATGTCCTTCGGCATGGACATGCGCTTCCGCTGCATCGCCGTCGATCGCGAGCAGGTGAACCTCGCACTGCATCAGAACGACGGCGAGCTTGGCTTCTACAAGTTCTACTACCAGCTCCTGCATCACTGGATCCTGGACTTCAACGAGTACCGTATCTTCTGCGACCTGAAGACCAATCGGGACCGGAAGCGCCTGCATGACCTGCAACGCTGCCTGCACTATTCGAACCTCTCCGCCACGATCACCGACATCCAGTCGCTGCCATCGCCGGAGGTCGTCCTCCTTCAGCTTTGCGATGTGCTGCTGGGGGCGGCGAGCAGCCGGCTGAACGACACGCTCGGACAAGGCACGGCCAAGGAGGCCGTGGTCAGGAAGCTGGAAGAGCGGCTCAGTATCCACGGCCGCATCGGACCCACGCGCCGGACCGAGGAGAAGTTCAACGTCTTCAGAATCCGGCTGGACGGGGGCTGGTGATGCCGTTGCCGCCGCTTCTCCAGCTGCCCGACGAGGCCGCCTATCGACAGCATTTCGTGGGCACCTATTGCCGTGGGGTGATCGAGACGCATGACGGCATCCGGGTGTTTTTCCGCCAGCAACAGTTTGACCACGCCTTCTACGAGAGCACCAACCGCGACGGCGCCAAGGACGCCTTCTCGTGGGTGCGGGCCGAGCGCATGAACTGGATCGGCGCCACGCTGACCGATCCGGCTGCGGTCCGTTACCAGGGATGGGTTGCCAGGACGCGGAGCTACGACCCGGCGCGGAGGGTCGATCTTCTCTATGAGGATTTCGTGGTGGTCCTAGCGCTGGGCCTGAATCGCGCCGGGGCGCTGAGGGCGAACTTCATCACCTGTTTCCAGGCTGACAACAGCATCGGCAAGATCCGCACCTCGCCCCTCTGGACAAGGGAGGCCTGCCTGAATGCGCTGCGCTGAAAGAAATTGGGCGCTGATTCGCCATGCTGGCTCAGCGCCCGAAGCCTCGATTGGTTCAAAGCCGCTAGGCAGTGAACTCGCGGATATACGTGCGAGCTTAGCGCCCGAATGTCAAGGATTTGTTGATGGACGGGTGGCCCGGTCCAAGGGCGAGGCCAGTAGGACCCATTCCATCGGACCGGCTCAACCCTCTGAACTGAAACATCATTTTCCCGGCTATCGGGTTCATCAGGCGAATCCGAGCCGATCGGGAGCCTGCCAATGACCAAGGCACCGAACCCCCGTATCCAGGATACCGAAAAGCACCTGTCGCAGCTTCCGGCACTGCACCTGCTCCAGAAGATGGAGCCCCGCTGGCGGCTGCTCACACGCGAGGAGGCGGAGCGCGAGCGGGGCGGCAAGCGCGCCAACGTCTACCTCGACGGCATCCTGAAGGAGAGCCTTGCGCGCATCAACCGGGTGGAGATCCGCGGCCAGTCCTACCCATTTACCGAGAACGGGCTTGCCGAAGCGATCGAGCGGCTAAAGCGGCCGCGCCCGTCCGGCCTGCTCCGCATCAACGAGGAGCTGACGGACCTGCTGCTCCTGGGCACGGCGGTGGAGCAGACGGTGGACGGGATCACGCGGGCGTTCCAGGTCAAGTTCGTCGACTGGGCAGATCCGTCGGCAAACGTGTTCCATGTCTGCGCCGAGTTCGATGTCGAGCGCGAGCACACGACGGATACGCGGCGTCCGGACCTTGTGCTGTTCGTAAACGGCATTCCCTTCGCAGTGATCGAGTGCAAGGGCCCATCGACAGGTGTGGATCAGGCGGTTTCGCAGCACATCCGGAACCAGCAGGATGGGGAGATTCCGGGCCTCTTCCGGACGGTCCAGATCCTCGTTGCGACCAACAAGAATGACGTGCGCTATGGCACCGTCGGAACTGCCGCATCCTTCTGGTCGAAATGGGCCGAGTTGGAGGACCGCGAGGCCGACGTCCTGGCCGCGATCAACGCGCCGCTCGATGCCGATCAGAACCGCCAGACCTTCGCCGACGGCTTTCGCGAGGACCGCGCCTCCTACGACGCGCGGTTCGGACAGGGCGACAGACTCGTCACCGAACAGGACCGGGTGTTGTGGTCGCTCGCCCGCCCGGAGCGCATGCTCGATCTGGCGCGCCGCTTCACGTTGTTCGACGCCGGTGAGAAGAAGATCGCGCGGTACCAGCAGTTTTTCGCCGTGCGGAAGATCCTTCGCCGCGTGACCGGCGAACGTGACGACGATGGGCGGCGGCGCGGCGGCGTGATCTGGCACACCCAAGGTTCCGGCAAGTCGCTGACGATGGTCATGCTGGCGCGCGCACTCGGCCTCGAACCGTCGATCCCCGATCCTCGCATCGTCCTGGTGACCGACCGGATCGATCTGGACGAACAGCTCGAAGGCACCTTCAAGGCATGCGGCCTTGAGCCCAAGCGGGCCACCACAGGCCGCAACCTGCTCGATCTCGTCGCGACCGAGAAACGTGCGGTCGTCACCACCCTCATCAACAAGTTCGACACGGCCCTGAACGTCCGCGATTTCTCCGACCCGTCGGAGGATGTCTTCCTGCTGGTCGACGAGAGCCATCGCGGGCAGTACGGCCGGCTGCATTCCCGGATGCGCAAGATCTTCCCAAACGCCTGCTATCTGGGCTTCACCGGCACGCCGATTCTCAAGACCGAGAAGAACACCGCCGCCAAGTTCGGGGGTATCATCGACGTCTACGCGATCGACCAGGCGGTCAAGGACAAGGCGGTCGTGCCGCTCCTGTACGAGGGCCGTCATGTCGAGCAGCGCGTCGACGAGACCGCCATCGACGCCTGGTTCGAGCGCGTGTGCGCCGGCCTTTCCGAGGACCAGAAGGCGGACCTCAAGCGGAAATACGCCAGGACGGCGCGGCTGTTCCAGACGGAGCAGACCATCGCGCTTATCGCGTTCGACGTGTCGGAGCATTTCCGCCGCACATGGAAGGGGACCGGGTTCAAGGGCCAGCTGGTCACGCCCTCCAAGCGGTCCGCCATCCTCTACAAGCGCGCATTGGACGAGCTGGGCGTGGTCACCTCCGAAGTCATCATCTCGGCGCCCGATGACCGCGAAGGCGAAGAGCGGATCGACGAGGCCTCGTCGGACGAGGTAAAGCGGTTCTGGAAGACGGCGATGGACCGCTACGGCGACGAGGCGACCTACAACTCGCGCATCATCGAAGCCTTCAAGAAGCGAGAAGATCCCGAGATCCTGATTGTGGTTTCCAAGCTGCTGACCGGCTTCGACGCCCCCCGCAACACCGTTCTCTACCTGGCGCGTCCGCTCACCGAACACAACCTGTTGCAGGCGATCGCGCGCGTGAACCGTGTCGCGGAAGGCAAGGACTACGGTTACATCGTCGACTATTGCAGCGTTCTCGGCGAACTGAACCAGGCCCTGTCGAGCTACTCGGCGCTCGAAGGCTTCGATGAGGCCGACCTCGCTGGGACGGTCACGTCGATCAACACCGAGATCGAGAAGCTCGGCCAACGGCATTCAGAATTGTGGGACGTCTTCAGGGGCGTCGCAAACACGGCAGATGAGGAGGCGCTGGAGCAGCATCTGGCCGACGAGGCCCGGCGCGACGAGTTCTACGACCGTCTCAATGCCTTCTCCAGGACGCTGGCCATCGCGCTGTCCAGCCACGAGTTCGCGAACGAGCCCTCGAACCAGCGTCGCATCGCCGGCTATCGCGACGACCTTCGCCGTTTCGAGAACCTGCGCCGCGCCGTGAGAACACGCTACCAGGATGCGGTCGACTACGGCCAGTACCGCAAGCGGATCGAAAAGCTGCTCGATACCTACGTCGTCGCGGACGACGTCCGGCCGATGACCGACCTCGTCAACATCTTCGATGAAGATGCGTTTGCCGAGGTTCTGAACTCCAACGAGTCAGCGGCTAGCCGCGCGGACTCCATCGCCCACGCAACGAAGCGGACCATCGACGAGCGGTGGGAGGAAGATCCGACATACTACAAGCGGTTCTCGGAGCTTATCCGCCAGGTGATCGAGGATTTCCGGGCCAAGAGCATCTCCGACCTCGAGTACCTCAAGTGCGTGCGCGACATCCGCGACCAGATGGTGCGACGGGATACGACGGATATCCCCGAACCGATCAGGGACGACCCGCTCGGACGAGCCTTTTACGGCTGCCTTCGCGAAGCCTTGTCTGACGTCCAGGGCTCCGGGGACGATGCCGAGACATTGAGCGCAGAAGCCGCCGTGCAGCTGGTCGGCATCATCAACAGCCATCGGCGTGTGGACTGGGCTCAGGATCCGGATGTCGAGAACGCCATGAAGAATGACATCGACGATTACATCTTCGATGTGATCCGCGGAGAGCACAACGTACCGTTTTCGACGGAAGCGATCGACGCCCTCATCGATCGCCTGTTGATGGTCGCGCGCCGCCAGGCAGCGTGATGATCAGGTCGACGAGCTATGGCAGCGCGGTCATCGAATACACTCTCACCCGAACTCCGCGCTCGTCCCTCTCGATCTCGGTAATGCCCGATGGCGCCGTCACCGTCACTGCCCCGGAAGAGGCGGATCCGGACGAGATCGACGAGCGCGTCCGACGGCGGGCGCGCTGGATCCTGCGCCAGCAGAGGCGCTTCGCGGAGTTTCGGCCGCGAACGCCCCCACGGCAGTACGTCGGCGGAGAGACCCATCGCTACTTGGGCCGGCAATACCGCCTGAAGATCGACGCCGCCGGAAAGGACCGGGTTCTGATCCGATCCGGGCGCCTCGTCGTGGAGACGCGATTCCCGGACGACCCCGACTGGACCCGGGTGCTGGTTCGCCGCTGGATGCGCCAGCGCGCGCGGGAAGTGCTTAAAGAGCGCTATGACGAAGCGCGCCCCACCATGGCGGCCCTGGGGATCGAACCGCCGCCGTTGATGATCTGCCCCATGAAGAAGCGTTGGGGTAGTCATACGTCGTCGGGCCGCATCCTGCTGAACGACATGCTGATCGCGGCGCGGCGCGACTGCATCGACTACGTGATCGTCCACGAACTCTGCCACGTCGTCGAGCCGAACCATTCGCCGCGGTTTTTCCGCCTCCTGAACCGCTTGATGCCCGACTGGGAGCGCCGCAAGGATCTCTTGGAAAGGTCGATTATCTGAAGCCCGTTGGTGGAGTTGGATCGATGTCGTCTCCGGCTGCCGACAATGCCTCGAACCGGGGCCGCAAGCCCGTTGATTTTCCCCTTTGGTTTCAACGCTCTCCGGACTGTACGAACCAGGCCGCAGTCCAGAGGTCGAGAGAAAACAGCGGAGAGAGAACGCCGACGTGGCCTGCGACGGCAGAAGGCAGTCCAGAGGTCACACGCCGAATGGCGCGGTTCCTCGCGATATTCGGCGCGATCTCGGGAGCGGAGAACGTTCGACAGGGTAGAAATGGCGGAGGGAGGGGGATTCGAACCCCCGATACGGGTTTACCCCGTATAACGGTTTAGCAAACCGCCGCCTTCAGCCACTCGGCCATCCCTCCGCAGGGAACACGACGTATGCGCCGCCCTTCTATCCACCGGCCAGCACCGCGTCAACGCAAGCAGACCTGAATCCGGCGACCGGGTTCTGCAACTCCGCAGTGTATTAAGTGAAGCCTTACACCCACCCAGGAACACTCCGCTAACGTTAACCCGGCACTAACCAGGGTTACTTAGCCTCGGTTTTTCTGTTCCAAAGGCAAATCGTGGCGTTTGGCCGCAGTCTGAAATACAACTAGAACGGGAAATACCAATGACTGAGCCCCTCCCCGCAAGGCCGGCCTGCACGATGACCGGCCGGTCGCTCCAGGTGCTGCTGGACCTGATCGACATCAAGCAGAGCTGCATGCAGGTGATGGATCGCGACGATGCCCGGGAAATGGCCACTCTGGAGTTTGCCCGCCGCGAATTGCTGGCGCTCGCCGGCGGCGCCCAACCCGGCGCCCAACCCGGCGCGGAGATGACACCACCGGCCAAACGCCGGGGCCGCAAACCCAAAACAGCGCCACTCACCCCGGTTGCCGCCCAGCAAGCGGTCATTCCCCGGCCGGCGGAACGGCAAGCCGAACGCAGCCGGCCGCCGCTGCGCCGCGAAGCGCGGGTCGCTGCCCTGGCCTGACCGGACAGCCGGCAGCCGCCGGCCAGACAAGCCGGCCGTCCCGGACGGCCGGTGCTTACATCGCCGCCTTCCTCAAACGGCAGAAAGGCCGCGCTCCAGATCCTCTACAAGGTCGTCCACATTCTCGATGCCGATGGACAGGCGCAGCAAGTCCTCCGGCACCGGGCTGTCCTCACCCTCGACGATCTTGCGGTGCTCCACCAGACTCTCCACGCCGCCCAGCGAGGTGGCCGGGAAGAAGAGCCGCATGGCGGCGACGCAGCGCTTCGCGCCCTCCAGCCCGCCCTTGACCCTGACCGACACCATGCCGCCATAGCCACCAATCATCTGGGCGCTGGCGACGGAATGGTCGGGATGGCTCTGCAGCCCGGGATAGGCCACCGCCTCCAGCTTGGGATGGCCGTCAAAATGACGGGCGAAAGCCAGGGCATTGGCGCATTGCCGCTCCACCCGAAGGAAGAGGGTGCGCATGCCGCGCTGCAGCAGCCAGGTTTCGAACGGACCGAGCACCGGCCCGGCGATCCAGCGCAGATCGCGGGCCTTGACCCACAGCGGATGATCATCGCTGGCGGAGACGATGGCGCCGGCCATGACGTCGTTGTGGCCGGCCAGATACTTGGTGGCGGAGTGGACCGAAAGGTCGGCGCCGAGATCGAGCGGCCGGGTCAGCACCGGAGTCGGCACCGTATTGTCCACCGCCAGGATCGCGCCGGCGTCATGGGCCAACTTCGCCGCGGCGCGGATGTCGGTCACCTCCCAGGTAGGGTTGGCCGGCGATTCCACCCACACCAGCCTGGTCTTGCCCGGCTGGATGGCCGCGGCCAGGGCCGCCAGATCATTGTTGCGATAGAAGGTGTGGCTGATGCCGTGGCGAACGCCCACCTCCATCAGCCACTTGCGGGTGCCGAAGTAAGAGGATTCCGGCGAGACCACATGGTCACCGGAATCGAGGGCCTGGAAGACACAGCCCGTAGCCGCCGCGCCGGAGGCGTAGAGTTTCGCCTCCTTGCCGTTCTCCAGCTTGCGCAGGACAGCTTCCGTCCGCTCATAGATGGGATTTACGTCGCGGGTGTAGTTGCGTTCTTTATGCAGTGCATAGTTCTGATCGCGCAGATAGGTGGTGCCGGTAATGATCGGCTCCACAAAGGACCGTGAGTCCTCATCAATCCAGCCGAGCCCCCGTGCCGCCCATGTCTCCGGCCGCTTGCCGGTGCGCTCAGGCCTGTCCCGTTCGTCTTCATAGAGCATGATCCGTCCCCTGCCCGACCAGCGCCTAGCGGCGCTGATACTGGCCCTTGCCGTAGAGAAGTTCCTTCGCCTTGTCGCTCATGGGCGCCCCGCTGCTGGCGTCGGCCAGAACCTGAACCCCCTTCTGCACCGCCGGCCGCGCGGCGATGGCGTCGAACCAGCGCTTGACGTTTGGGAAGTCCGCATGGCCAGCCTTCTGACCCTGGGATTCCGGATAGCGGCACCACGGCCAGGTCAGCATGTCGGCGATGGTGTATTCGCTGTCGCCGAGATAGTCGCTTTCCGCCAGACGACGGTCCATCACGCCGTAAATGCGGCCGGCCTCGTTGGAATAGCGATTGACCCCATACTCATTGTCCGGCGCCATGCGACGGAAATGCCCGGCCTGGCCGAACATGGGCCCGACACTGGCCATCTGAAACATGC
The DNA here is from genome assembly GCA_040218575.1 of Alphaproteobacteria bacterium. Lineage (NCBI taxonomy): Bacteria > Pseudomonadati > Pseudomonadota > Alphaproteobacteria > Alphaproteobacteria bacterium. Next base: position 149,848 of record JAVJRE010000002.1, read on the forward strand.
ACCATTGCAGCACGTTGTAGTAGCGGCGTTTGTCCTGCGGCAGAAACTTGCCGGTCTTGTCGGCCAGGTAAATGAGGATGGCGCCGGACTCGAAGACGGAGATCGGCTTGCCGTCGGGACCGTCGGAATCGACGATGGCCGGCATCTTGTTGTTGGGCGATATTTTGAGGAAGTCCGGCTTGAACTGATCGCCCTCGCCGATATTGATGGCGTGGGTGTTATAGGTGAGGCCGGTTTCCTCCAGCATGATGTGGACCTTGTGCCCGTTAGGCGTCGGCCAGGAATAGAGATCGATCATGGATTGAGACTCCCCGACGACGGCCGCGTTGCCGCGGCGCCTGTCCTTTGTGGGTGGATCACGCCGGGCCAAACCGCCGGCTCTTACCTCTAGATAAGGCCGCCACCGGCGATCAGGCAAGGCAGCGGCCCGGCAAGCCCAGGCGCAGCGCCGGTCTCAATCGAGCCTAAAAGCCGGAAACCTGCCGCCAGAGAAACCACACAGCGGCCAGCACAAAACCGACAACGACCAGGCGGAAGAGGCAACCGGTGCCGAACCCCACAAGCCGCCGCAGCACCAGCAGGGCCAGCACCAGGCCGCCCAGCAGCAGGGCCAGGGCGCCATCACTCATGGCCCGACGCTCAGAGTCCGCCCGATCACAGGTGCGCGACGGCCCATCAGCCTTTCAGCTTTTCCGCCATGCGGCTGTTGACCATCTTGGGATTGGCCTTGCCGCCGGTGGCCTTCATCACCTGGCCCACAAAAAAGCCCAGCAGCTTGTCCTTGCCGGCGCGATACTCCGCCACCTTGTCGGCGTTGGCCGCGATCACCGCGTCAATAGCTGCATCAATGGCGCCGCTGTCGCTGACCTGGCGCAGGCCCTTTTCCTCGACAATGGCGGCGGCATCACGGCCGGTCTCCCACATGACATCAAAAACATCCTTGGCGGTCCGGCCGGAGATGGTGTCGTCCGCCACCAGGTCCAGCAACCCGCCTAACGCTTCCGCCGTCACCGGTGAGTCGGTGACCAGCGTGCCGACGCGGTTGAGACGGCCGAACAACTCGCTGATCACCCAGTTGGCGGCAAGCTTGGGATCGCGCACCGGCTTACCACCGGCATCGCCAACCACCGATTCGTAATAGGCGGCTATGGCCTGGTCGGCCACCAGTACGCCAGCATCATAGACGGAAAGCCCGTAATCGCTCACCAGCCGCGCCTTCTTGGCGTCCGGCAGTTCCGGCAGACCGGCCCGGATGTGGTCCACCCAGGCCTGGTCCAGCACCAGCGGCAGCAGATCCGGATCGGGAAAATAGCGATAGTCGTGCGCCTCTTCCTTGCTGCGCATGGTGCGGGTCTCGCCCTGGCCAGGATCAAACAGGCGGGTCTCCTGATCGATGACGCCGCCGTCCTCCAGCACTTCGATCTGGCGACGGGACTCGAACTCGATGGCCTGACGGACAAAGCGGATGGAATTGACGTTCTTGATTTCGCAGCGCGTGCCCAGCGGCTCGCCTGGCCGGCGCACGGAGACATTGACGTCACAACGCAGGCTGCCCTGCTCCATATTGCCGTCGCAGGTGCCCAGATAGCGCAGGATCGAGCGCAGCTTGGTGACATACAGGCCGACTTCCTCCGCGCCGCGCATGTCCGGCCCGGAGACGATCTCCATCAACGCCACGCCGGCCCGGTTGAGATCAACGAAGGTGCGGTCGGGACTCTGGTCATGCAGGCTCTTGCCGGCATCCTGTTCCAGATGCAGACGCTCGATGCCCACCGTGCGGACGGTGCCGTCAGGCATGTCGACAATGACCTGTCCCTGGCCGACAATGGGGTGGGCGAACTGGGATATCTGATAACCCGCCGGCAGGTCGGGGTAGAAATAGTTCTTGCGGTCGAAAACGCTGGTCAGGTTGATTTTGGCCTGCAGGCCGAGGCCGGTGCGCACCGCCTGCTCCACACACACACGGTTGATGACCGGCAGCATGCCGGGCATGGCCGCGTCCACCAGGCTGACCTGGCTGTTGGCCGGCGCGCCGAAGGCCGTGGCGGCGCCGGAGAACAGCTTGGATTGCGATACCACCTGAGCGTGCACCTCGACGCCGATGACCACTTCCCACGGGCCGGTGCGGCCCTGCAACAGAACCGGTGCGGTTTCGGCCATGGCCTAGGCCTCCCCGTCCGAACCGGTGGACAGGCTGGTTGGCAGGGCGGTGAAGCCGGCGGCTTGCTCCATGACGCCGGCGATGCGCAACACCGTCTCTTCGTCAAAGGCGCGACCAATGAGTTGCAGGCCGAGCGGCAGACCATCGCCGCTGAGGCCGGCCGGCAAGGACAAGGCCGGCAGCCCGGCCAGGCTGGCCGGGACGGTGAACACGTCGTTGAGATACATGGCGATGGGATCGTCCATTTTTTCGCCGATGGCGAAGGCGGCTGTGGGCGCGGTCGGCGTCAGGATGGCGTCCACCGAATCGAAGGCCTGGCTGAAGTCGCGGGCGATGAGGCTGCGCACCTTTTGCGCCTTCAGGTAGTAGGCGTCGTAGTAGCCGGCGCTCAGCACGTAGGTGCCGATCATGATGCGGCGACGCACCTCGGCGCCGAATCCCTGGGCCCGGGTTGCCTCGTAAAGGTCGGTCAGATCGCCGCCGTCAACCGCCACCCGCAGGCCATAACGCACCCCGTCATAGCGGGCCAGATTGGACGAGGCTTCGGCCGGTGCCACAATGTAGTAGGTGGGCAGGGCATAACGGGTGTGCGGCAGGCTGATCTCCACCACATCCGCACCGGCGGCACGCAGCCACGCCGCACCGCTCTGCCACAGGCGATCCACCTCATCGCTCATGCCATCGGCGCGATATTCCTTTGGCAGACCGATCCGCAGTCCCCGGATGTCGCCGGTGAGCGCCGCCCGCAGGTCCGGCACGGGACGATCCACGGAGGTGGAATCCTTCGGGTCATGGCCGGCCATGACCTGCAGCAGGATGGCGCAGTCCTCGACCGTGCGGGCCATGGGGCCAGCCTGATCGAGCGACGAGGCGAAGGCGACGATGCCCCAGCGCGAGCAGCGGCCATAAGTGGGCTTGAGACCCACTATTCCGGTAAAGGCGGCAGGCTGGCGGATGGAGCCGCCGGTGTCGGTGCCGGTGGCGGCCATGGCAATGCGGGCGGCGACGGCGGCGGCGGAGCCGCCGGACGAGCCGCCAGGCACCAGCGGCCGGTCGTCGCCCGGCCGCCGCCACGGGCTGTGCACGGCGCCGTGGTGACTGGTGATATTGGCCGAGCCCATGGCGAACTCATCCATGTTGGCTTTGCCCAGCATGACCGCACCGGCCGCCTTCAGCCGATCACTGACGGTGGACTCGTAAGTCGGGATGTAGCCGTCGAGGATATGACTGGCGGCGGTGGTCAGCACGTCCTCAGTACAGAACAGATCCTTGATGGCCATAGGAATGCCGTCCAGCGCATGGGAGGCGCCCCGGGCGTGGCGGGCGTCGGCGGCATCGGCCTGGGCCATGGCCAGGTCCGGCGTCTCAGTGATGAAGGCGTTGAGGTGACGCGCACTGTCCATGGCAGCGATGTGCGCCGCCGTCAGCTCGCGGGCCGAAATATCACCGGCCGCCAGGCAGTCGCGGGCCTGGGCGACGGTCAGCCGGGTTGGATCGGCCGGAACCGTCACTCGACAACCTTCGGCACCGTAAAGAACTCACCGACCTTGTCCGGCGCGTTCTTCAGGATGCGGTCGGCATAGCCGCCGTCGCTGACCGTGTCGTCACGCTGTGGCAGGGCCATGGCGGCGACGCTGGTCATGGGCGCCACGTCGTCGGTGGCCACCTCCGCCAATTGCTCCACCCAGGTGATGATCTGCTGCAACTCACCACGCAGGGAGTCCAACTCCTCAGCACCGACCCGGATACGGGCCAGACGAGCGATGCGGGCAACGGTAGCGGTGTCGAGAGCCATGGGCGGAGCACAGTGTAAGGCGAAGCACAGGGTGAAGCAGAACAAGCGAGCGGGCGGACCCTATCACCGGCCACGCGACAGCGGCAACACGACCACGCCGAGCCGGCGCCAGTCCCGCGCCAGTCCCGCGGCAGTCCGGCAGCGGGCTGGCGGCCGCGCCGCCCCTTGCCCTTGCCATTCTCCGTCACCGGGCGTATCGCCCAGGCCATGAGCACCACTCCCGTCCTGGCAGAGACTCCGGCCGACCTGAAAGCGCTGCTGATGCCGGGCCAGCGTCTGCTGGGGATCGATCTTGGCGAGAAGACCCTTGGCCTGGCGATCAGTGACCCGCGGCTGGTCCTGGCCAGCCCGCGCCAGACGCTGCGGCGCGGCCGCCTGCGTGACGATGCCGCGAAACTGGCCGCCATGGTCGCGGCCGACGCTATCGGCGGCGTGGTCATCGGCCTGCCGGTAAACATGGATGGCAGCGAAGGACCGCGCTGTCAGGCCAGCCGCGCCTTCGCCGGCAATCTCTACGCCATCCTCGGCCTGCCGACTCTGCTGTGGGATGAGCGCCTGTCGACCCGCGCCGTGGAGCGCCTGATGATCGAGCAGGGCGATGTGTCACGACGGCGGCGGGCGGCGGCCGTGGACAGCCTTGCCGCCGCCTACATCCTGCAGGGAGTGCTGGACGCGCTTCAGCCGCCGGCCTGACCGTCGCCGGATTTTCCACCTGCGCGACTGCCCGAGGCGCGGCCGCCGGAGATGATGTCACCGAGCCCGGCATAGTCGTTGCGACGAAACTCCTCCATCAGGCCGGCGACATCCTCCGGCGCGGCGCCAAGACTGCGCAGTGTGGCGGCGCCCAGTTGTAAGCTGCTTTCCAGGGTCTCCGGCACGACGATGTCGGCGCCGGCCCGTGACAGGTCGCGGCCATGCTCACGCTCGCGGGCGCGGGCCAGAATGCGCAGTCCCTTATGGTGAGACCGCAGGACGCCGATGGCCCGCTCCGTCGCCCGCGGACCCAGCGTCAGGACGATGGACCGCGCCCGCTCCGCCCCGGCCGCGCGCAGCACGGACTGGCGGCTGGCATCGCCATAAAACACGTTGAGGCCACGGCTGCGGGCCGCCGTGACGCGCGCCGCATCCATATCCACCGCCACATAGGGAAGCTCGCGGGCAACCAGGAAGCTGACCACGGTCTGGCCGACCCGGCCAAAGCCGGCGACGATGGTGTGGTCGGTCAGGCCCTGCATTTCCTCAGCCATATCGGCCGGACCGAAGCCGCGCCGTCGCTCCAGCAATCGCGCCACCCTCTCCGCCAGCAGGGCGAGGCCCGGCGTGAGCATCATGCTAAGGGCCACGACGACCACCAGAATCTGGCCAAGAGCCGGCTCCATCAGCCCCTGGCTTAGGGCCAGGGCAAACAGGATGAAAGCGAACTCGCCGCCCTGGGCCAGCACAATCCCGGTCCGCGCGGCGATGGCCAGGGGTTGGCGAAAGGCCAGCGCAATAGCGGTGATGAGCACCGCCTTGCCCAGCAAAAGACCGATGAGCGCCAGGACAATGAGGCCGGCGGAGGCGATGGCCGTGGCGCCATCCACCAGCATGCCGATGGTCATGAAGAAGAGGCCCAGGAGTATGCCGCGGTAGGGCTCTATGTCGGCTTCGATCTGATGGCGGTATTCGGTTTCCGCCAGCAGCAGGCCGGCCAGGAAGGCGCCCAGTGCCAGGGACAGGCCAGCCTGATGAGTCGCCCAGCCGGTGCCCAGCGCCACCAGCAGGACGAGGGCGGAAAAAATCTCCGGATTGCCGGCGGCAGCAACCGTGCGCAGCAGCGGCCGCAACACCAGCCGGCCCAGAACGAGGATGACGACGAGCGCGGCGGCCGCGCGCACCATGGTCAGGGCAACCGCCACCGGCAGTGAGGTGGTCGGATCGGCCAGGGCCGGCAGCAAGGCAAGGAACGGCACCACCGCCAGATCCTGCAGCAACAGGATGGACAGGACGACGCGGCCGGAACGCGACAGCAGCTCGCCCTTGTCGCTGAGCAGCCGCAGGACGATCGCGGTGGACGACAAGGCAAGGGCGGCGCCGATGATCACCGCGGTTTCCACCGGCAGGCCCAGCCCCCAGGCGACAGCCGCCACCGCCACGGTGGTTATGGCCACCTGGGCCAGGCCAATGCCGAAAATGAGGTGGCGCATGGTGCGCAGACGCTCCAGCGACAGCTCCAGGCCGACCGTGAACATGAGAAAGGCGATGCCCAGCTCGGCCAGAGCCCGGGCACCGCCGGTGTCGTGGACCAGGCCGAAGCCGAACGGACCGATAATCGCGCCAGCGATGAGATAGCCGAGCACGGGGCTGGCCCGCACGCGCTGAAACAGCGGCACGATAATCACCGCCGCCAGCAGAAAAAGCAGGGTCTCTTCGATAAATCCGGCCTGTCCGGTCATGTGTGCCTGTTGTTTCCCGGCGCCCGGCGGCGCGCCGCCGCCGGCTTTGCCACACTATACGCTGGCGTCATGACCATACAGATAACGGACGCTGGCCGTCCCGGCGCGGCTTGCCGCCATGGCAAAGCTCCGTGTAATCTGCCGCTTTAATGACAGCGCCGCCAGATATCCGACTCCCAAGCCGCCACCTGTTGGGAATCGACGGACTGGACGAGCGTACCATCACCGGCATTCTTGACCTGTCGGCGATCTACTTCACCCACAACCGCGAACGCGGACCGAAGCTGAAACAGCTCTCGGGCCGCACGGTCATGAACCTGTTCTTCGAGAGCTCCACGCGCACCCGCACATCGTTCGAGATTGCCGCCAAGCGGCTGGGCGGTGATGTGGTCAATATGAATGTGGCCGCCAGCTCCATAAAGAAGGGCGAGACGCTGATTGATACGGCGATGACGCTGAACGCCATGTATGCGGATGTGCTGGTGGTACGCCATCCGGATTCCGGCGCGGTCAGCCTGTTGTCGGACAAGGTGAACTGCGCGGTTATCAACGGCGGCGATGGCAGTCATGCCCACCCGACCCAGGCTCTGCTGGACGCCTTCACCATCCGCCACCGCAAGGGCCGCATCGCCGGCCTGACCGTGGCCATTTGCGGCGATGTGGCGCACAGCCGGGTGGCGCGCTCCAATATTCAACTGCTCACCACCATGGGCGCCCGGGTGCGGGTCGTGGCGCCGCCAACCCTGCTGCCGGCGGGCGTCGAGGGTCTTGGCGCCGATGTCTATCACGACATGCGCGAAGGGCTGAGCGACTGCGACATCGTCATGATGCTGCGGTTGCAGGCGGAGCGCATGCGCGGCGCCTTCGTGCCGTCCATCCGCGAGTATTTTCATTACTTCGGGCTGGATCGCGAGAAACTGGCTTTCGCCCGGCCGGACGCCCTGATCATGCATCCGGGACCGATGAATCGCGGTATCGAGATCGACAGCGTGGTGGCCGATGATATCGGTCGCAGCGTCATCGCCGAACAGGTGGAAACAGGCGTTGCCGTGCGAATGGCGTGCCTCGACCTGGTCACACGGTCGCTGCACAACCAGTCCGGGCACAACCAGTCCGGGCACAACCAGTCCAGGCATGACCAGCCCGGCGGCGGAGCCGCGCCGTGAGTCGCCTCGCCTTTCGCAACGCGCGGCTGATTGATCCGGCCAGCGGCACGGATCAAACCGGCGATCTGATCGTCGAGAATGGCGTCATCCGGGACATGGGCCTGAACCTGCTGGACGGCGCCGCGGCGGACGGATGCCAGGTCGTCGAGGCGGCCGGCCGGATCCTGGCGCCGGGGCTGGTGGACATGCGGGTGGCCCTGCGCGAGCCGGGCGACGCCCACAAGGAGACAATCGCCTCGGCCGGAGCGGCGGCACTGGCCGGAGGGGTGACGGCCATGGCCTGCCTGCCCAACACCGATCCCGTAATCGACGACCCCTCGCTATTGTCCTATGTGCTGAGCCGGGCCCGGGAGTCGACGCCGGTGCGCGTCACCCCCTACGGCACGGTGACAAAGAATGCCGACGGTCGCGAGATGACCGAAATGGGCCTGATGCTGGCCGCCGGCGCAGCCGGCTTCACAGATGGCACACGAGCCGTCGCCGACAGTCTGGTCATGCGCCGGGCGCTTAGCTATGGGCGGACCTATGACGCGCTGATCCTGCAGCACCCGGAAGATCCGGCGCTGGCCGACGAAGGCCACATGAATGAAGGGCTGACCGCGACGCGGCTTGGCCTGACCGGCATCCCCGCAGCGGCGGAGGTGATCCTGCTGGAGCGTGACCTGCGCCTGGTGGCCCTGACCGGCGGGCGCTATCACGCCGCTCATCTAAGCACCGCCGCCGCCGTCGCCGCCGTGCGGCAGGCCAAGGCGCAGGGCCTGGCGGTCACCTGCGACACGGCACCGCACTACTTCACCCTGACCGAGGATGCGGTGGGCGAATACCGCACCTTCGCCAAGGTGTCGCCGCCCCTGCGGGGCGAGGCTGACCGCCTGGCGATCATTGCCGGACTGGCCGACGGCACCATAGACGCCATTGCCAGCGATCACGCACCGCAGGACCCGGATTCAAAGCGGGTTCCTTTCGCCATCGCCGAGCCGGGCATCCTTGGGCTTGAAACCCTGCTGTCGCTGAGCCTGGCGCTGGTGCGCGACGGCCACCTGTCGCTGACGGCGGCGCTGGCCGCCCTGTCCAGCCACCCGGCGCGCATTCTGGGCCTGCCGGGGGGACGCCTGACGCGCGGGCAACCGGCCGACCTGGTGCTGTTTGATCCGGACACTAGCTGGCGGGTGGACCCCGACCGGCTGCACAGCAAGACGCAGAATACGCCCTTCGAGGACTGGGAACTGCCAGGCACCGTCGCCATGACGGCGATCGCCGGAAACGTCCACTTCAACGCCGACGCCGCTGCCGACGCCCCCGCCACCGGTGCCAGCCGCGACGGCGCGGCGGCGACGGCGGCCGGGCGCTGAGCGACCGGCGGCCAACCCCATGCCCGATCTGCAGGGCACGGTGGGGCAGCTCTGGCCGTTCTATGCCGCCGCCGTGGGCGCCTGGCTGATCGGCGGCATCCCTTTCGGACTGATCCTGACGCGGCTGGCCGGCGCCGGCGATCTGCGGCGCATCGGTTCCGGCAGTTTCGGGGCAACCAACGTGCTGCGCACCGGCCGCACCGGACTGGCCGCGCTGACCGTGCTTCTGGACGCCGGCAAAGGTGCGGCCGCGGTTGTAGTGGGCGGGGCGTTCAGCCCGGACATGGCCATCATCGCCGGCTATTTCGCGGTGCTCGGCCATGTGATGCCGGCCTGGCTGCATCTCAGGTCATGGTTGGCCCTGGGTACGGTGGGCGCCGTCATTGTGGCCCACAATGTCAGCGCCGGCGGCGCCCCCATTGGCGGCTGGCTGTTTGTCGCCTGGACCCTGGTGGCGGCCCTGTTCGCCACGGGACGGACCGGTGGCGGCAAGGGGGTGGCCACCACCTTCGCAGTGCTGGCCGTGGTCGCGCCGCCGCTTGGCGCGGTGTTCGCCGGCCTGTGGCTGGCGACCGCGCTGGCCTTTCGCTATTCCTCGCTGGCCGGTCTGGTGGCGGTGGCGGCAACGGCGGTCATCGGCCGCTGGCTGGCGACAGAAGGCGTGGTCGCCTTTCAGGCGACGGAGCTGGCCGGGGTACTGGCGCTGCTGGTCTGGGCCCGCCACCGCGGCAATCTGGTAAGGCTGGCGCGCGGTGAGGAGCCACACATCCACCTCCGGCGGACCTGAGCGGCCAGCCGGATGGCCAGCGGAATGGAGCGCAACCAAACCCTGTCCGACGAAGAGCGACGCGACTGGCTGCGTCTGATTCGTACGGAGAATGTGGGGCCCATCACCTTTCATGCCCTGTTGCATCGGTTTGGCAGCGCCACGGCGGCATTGGCCGCCCTGCCCGACCTCAGCCGACGCGGTGGCCGGCGCGGTGCGCTGCGCATACCCTCACGCGCCGCCGCCGAACGGGAACTGATCGCCGTCGAGCGGCTGGGTGCCAGCCTGATCGCCTCCGTGGAGCCGGACTATCCTGAAGCGCTGGCGGCGACGGAGGATGCGCCGCCGCTGCTGAGCGTCATGGGCCACCGCCATCTGCTGCGGCGGCCGATGGTGGCCATCGTCGGTGCGCGCAACGCCTCGGCCAATGGCCTGCGGTTTGCCCGCAGCCTGGCCGGCGAACTGGGGCGCCATGATCTGGTGGTAGTGTCGGGCCTGGCCCGCGGCATTGACGGCGCGGCGCACGAAGGAGCTTTAGCCAGCGGCACGGTGGCGGTCATGGCCGGCGGCCTGGACAAGGTCTATCCGCGCGAACACGAGGCGCTGTTCGAGCGCGTCTGCGCCGAAGGCGCAGCAGTGAGCGAAATGGCGCCGGGCGTGCAGCCGCAGGCGCGCCACTTTCCACCGCGCAACCGCCTGGTCGCCGGTATGAGCCTTGGGGTGGTGGTGGTCGAGGCGGCGCGCCGCTCCGGCTCTTTGATTACGGCCCGCCTTGCTCTGGAACAGGGGCGCGAAGTCATGGCCGTCCCCGGCATGCCCACCGACCCGCGAGCCGAAGGGCCCAACCATCTGATCCGCCAGGGCGCCACGCTGGTCACCCGGGCGGAGGATGTGATCGAGGCCCTGGCCGGCGCCCTGCAGCCGCGCCTGGACGAGCCGCCAGCCGTCGCTGCGCCTGCCGGACAGCCTGCTGCGGTAACGGAAATCGAGGTGGATTCGGCCCATCAGCGCCTGCAATCGCTGCTCGGTCCGGCACCGGTCGTAGTTGACGAACTCATTCGTGAGTGCCAATTGAGTGCCCCCGCCGTCCTCACCGCGCTTCTTGAACTGGAGCTTGCGGGACGGCTTGAGCGGCACGCCGGCGGCCGGGTCAGCCTGGTGGCGGAGCCGCAAACCGGCGCCTGACGGGAGTTTAGCGCCACCGGAAGAACGGCGCTCTGTACTCGCTAACGGTTTGCATACACCTCCACTTTAGGGTCTCGCGACGGAAGCCATGGACGTTGTCGTTGTCGAATCGCCAGCCAAGGCGAGCACCATCAATCGCTATCTGGGCGACGATTTTCACGTCCTGGCGAGCTATGGCCATGTGCGCGACCTGCCGCCCAAGGACGGCTCCGTCCGGCCGGATGACGACTTCGCCATGTCGTGGCAGACGGACGGCCGCTCCGACAAACATATCGCCGACATCATCAAAGCGCTGAAGGGCGCGGACCGGCTGGTTCTGGCCACCGACCCGGATCGCGAAGGCGAGGCAATTTCCTGGCATGTGCTGGAGGAATTGCGCCGGCGCGGCGCGCTGGCCGGCAAGGCCGTCGCCCGGGTCACCTTCAACGAGATTACGCGCAAGGCCGTTCTGGAGGCGATGGCGGAGCCGCGCGACCTGGACCAGCGCCTGATCGACGCCTATCTGGCACGCCGCGCCCTGGACTATCTGGTGGGCTTTACCCTGTCGCCAGTTCTGTGGCGCAAACTGCCAGGCAGCCGGTCGGCCGGTCGTGTGCAGTCGGTGGCGCTGCGCCTGATCTGTACCCGGGAAGCGGAGATCGAAGCCTTCAAGGCCCGCGAATATTGGAGCGTCGAGGCCACGCTGGCGACGCGGAGCGACGAAACCGTCGCCGCGCGCCTGACTCACCTTAACGGCAAACGACTGGACCGCTTCGACCTGGACAACAGCGAGGCGGCCGAAGCGGCGGCGGCCATGGTCCGCGGCGCGGCGCTGCGCACCGGCGAGATCGAAACCCGGCAGGTGCGGCGAACGCCGCAGCCGCCCTTCTCCACCTCTACACTGCAGCAGGAAGCGTCCCGCAAACTCGGCTTCTCCGCCACCCACACCATGCGGGTGGCGCAACGTCTGTATGAGGGCGTGGTCGTGGACGGTGAGCGGACCGGCCTGATCACCTATATGCGGACCGACAGCATCACCCTGTCCGGCGATGCGGTGGGCCAGTGCCGCAGCCTGATCGCCAGCGATTTTGGCAAGGACTACCTGCCCGCCGTGGCCCGCGCCTATCGCACCAAGGCAAAGAACGCCCAGGAGGCCCACGAGGCCATCCGGCCAGCGGACCTGCGGCGCAAACCGGGCAGCGTTGCCGGCGCGCTGGATAACGACCAGCGCCGGCTGTATGACCTGATCTGGCGTCGCACCCTGGCCAGCCAGATGGAGAATGCCGTCTTTGACCAGGTCAGCGTTGATATTGCCGGCGGCGATGGTCAGGTGACCCTGCGGGCCACCGGCCAGACGCTTGTCTTCGACGGTTTTCTGCGGTTGTACGAAGAAGGCCGTGACGATACGCCGGCACAGGGCGACGGAGATGACGACGGCGCACGCCTGCCCAAGCTGACCCGCGGCGAAAGCCTGGCGACGCGCGAGGTCACACCAACGCAGCACTTCACCCAGCCACCGCCGCGCTTTACCGAGGCCAGCCTGGTGCGACGCATGGAAGAGCTGGGCATCGGCCGGCCATCCACCTATGCCAGCATCATGCAGGTCCTGCAGGATCGCGACTATGTGCGGCTGGACCGCCGCCGCTTCGTGCCGGAGGACCGCGGCCGCCTTGTCACCGCCTTCCTTGAGCGGTTCTTCCAACGCTATGTGCAATACGACTTCACCGCCGATCTGGAAGAACAGCTTGACGATGTGTCCGGCGGGCGCGAGGACTGGCAGGACGTGCTGCGGCGCTTCTGGGAGGCTTTTGCCCAGGCGGTGGAGCAGACCAGCGGTCTGACCATCACCGAAGTGCTGGATGCGCTGGATGGCGATCTGGGGCCGCATTTCTTTCCGGCCGACGAGGAGGGCACATTCAACCCGCGCGCCTGTCCGCTGTGCGGCGGCCGCCTGACCCTCAAGCTTGGCCGCAACGGCGCCTTCATCGGCTGCGAGAAATACCCCGAATGCCGCCACACCGAACCGCTGCACGTCCGGCGCAAGGACAGCGCCACAACGGAAGCCCTGCCGCGTGAGCTGGGCAAGGCCGAGAGCGGCGCCGTGATCGCCGTCCGCCGTGGTCCCTATGGCCTGTATCTGCAGCAGGGCGACGCCGAGGACAAAGCATCACTGAAGCGGGTGTCCCTGCCTAAGCACCTGGAGCCGGATCAGGTGACCCTGGAAGAGGCGCAGGCGCTGCTGGCCCTGCCCCGCACCCTGGGCGCCCACCCTGAGAGCGGCAAGGCCATAGATGCCGGCATCGGCCGCTTCGGCCCCTATATCCGCCATGACGGTCGTTATGTCTCGCTGAAAGGCGACGACGATGTGCTGACCATCGGCATCAACCGCGCGGTGGACCTTCTGGCCAGCGCACCGGCCGGTCGCGGCCAGGCGGCGGCGCTGCGTGACCTTGGGGGCCATCCCGACGACGAAAAGCCGGTGACGATTCATAAAGGCCGCTATGGACCCTATGTCAAACACGGCCGAACCAACGCCACCATACCGGGCGACCTTGATCTGGACACCCTGACCATGGAGCAAGCGGTTGCCCTGCTGGCCGCGCGGCAGGCGCGCCAGGGCAAGACCAGGAGCAAAGTGAAAGCAAAAGGGAAAGTAAAAGCCGGTCCCAAGGCGAAGGCGAAAGCCAAGAGCAAAACGAAAGCCAAGAGCAAGGCCAAACCCAAGACAAAGGCCGCGGTCAAGGCGACGGCCAGCGCACCTGGTTCCGCCGCGCCGCAGCAGACGAGGTCAGGCGACGCGTCGGGCGGCGACCCGACGCCCTCGTGAGCCGGCGGCCCCACAGACCGGACGGTGGCCGGCGGAACGGGCGCAGCGGTGGCCGCCGGCGCCCGGTGTCGGGAACGCTGCCGGATGTAGCGGTCTTGCGGCTGACCGGCATGACGGCGGACGGCGACCTGATCGCCGAGCCGGTGGACTGGCCGGACAAACAAGCGATGCCGATGATCGTGGTGGTCAGCGAGGCGCCGGGGGCGACCAGCGCCGGCATCGGCGACCGCGTCCTGGCCAAGCTGAGTGCGGTCGACTCCGGCTATGAGGCCAGTGTCATGCGCCGGCTGGAGACACCGCGCCCCGATGTTGTGGTTGGCGTACTGGCCCTGGACGAGGGCGCGCGCGATGACGGCCCCGGCGAGATCGAACCGCTCGACCGCAGGGCCAAGGGCCGCTTTCGCGTGCCACGCGGCAGGACCGGCGGCGGCGTCAACGGCGAACTGGTACGCGCGGTGCTGCGCGGCCCGACCCGTGGCCGGACTGTCACAGTGGAGGTGGTCGAGCGTCTGGGCGACAGCGCCGGACCACACGGGCCGAGCCTGATAGCCTTGCTGTCCGCCGATATCCCCAGCGAATTCAGTCCGGCGGCTGTGGACGAAGCGGCCAGCGCTACCCCGCCGGACGACACGGCGCGCGAAGACCTGCGATCGCTGCCCCTGGTCACCATTGACGACGCGGACGCGCGGGATTTCGACGATGCGGTGTGGGCCGAGGCCGATCCGTCAGCAGACAATACCGGCGGCTTTCACCTAGTCGTCGCCATCGCCGACGTGGCCTGGTACGTGCGGCCCGGCTCCGCCCTGGACGCCGCCGCGCAGGAGCGTGGTAACTCTGTTTATCTGCCAGATCGCGCCATCCCCATGCTGCCGGAGCGGCTGAGTACCGATTTGTGTTCGCTCCGGCCCGGTGAGGATCGGCCATGCGTGGCGGTCCATCTGTGGATCGACCGCCGGGGAAAGGCGCTGCGTCATCGTTTTGTCCGAGCGGTCATGCGGTCGTCGGCCCGTCTGACCTATGAACAGGTGCAGCGCGCCGCCGACGGGGATGGCGAGGAAGTCGCGCTGGCACCGGCGGTGGCCCCGCTCTATGCGGCGTTCCATGCCCTGAGACATGATCGCGAGCGCCGCGGCGCCCTGGAAATCGACCTGCCGGAGAGCCAGGTTCTGCTGGACGAGCACGGCCGTATCCGGGCCCTGCGCGAGCGGCCGCGCCATGACAGCCACCGGCTTATCGAGGAGTTCATGGTCGCGGCCAATGTGGCGGCGGCGGTGACCCTGGAGACCAGGCGGCGGCCGACGCTCTATCGTGTGCATGATGCGCCGGACGCCGCCCGGGTCCTGGCCCTTGGCGAGTTGCTGACCACGCTGGATGTGCCTTTCCCGCGACGAGCCACGCCAACCACGGCACAATTCAACGATCTGCTGCAGCGGGTGAGCGACACGGCGCTGGCCGACGCGGTAAACATGATGGTGCTGCGAACCCAGAGTCAGGCGGTCTATACACCCAAGGCCAGCGGTCATTTCGGTCTGGCCCTGGCCCGCTATTGCCACTTTACCTCGCCGATCCGCCGCTATGCGGACTTGCTGGTGCATCGGGGCCTGATCGCCAGCCTGGATCTGGCGACAGCCGGCGAGCCGGTGACGCCAGGCGACAGCACGGCGGATCTGGAGGCGTTGGGCGCGCACTTGTCCACCACCGAACGGCGGGCAGCGGTGGCCGAGCGCGAGGCGATTACGCGCTATGCGGCGCGTATGCTGACATCGGCCACCGGCACGGAGATCGACGGGCGGGTCGCCGGCGCATCGCCGGCGGGCCTGTATGTGCGCCTGAGCGACCACGCCACGGACGGCTTTGTGCCACGTTCACGCCTGCCGGCCGGAGATTATATCGCCGCACCCCACGGCCTGGTGGGACGCGGCGGGGCGGCGGACTATATTCTGGGCGATGCGGTGACGGTCCGCCTGATCGAGGCCAACCCGGTGACCGGATCCATCATCTGCGAGATCGTTGGCGAGGGCGGCGGACGACAGTCGCGGCACCGCCGCGGCCCGGCTCGGGTGCGGCGCAGCACCAACACCGGCGGCCGGCGGCCGCGCGGCCGCTAAGCGCCTGTTCATGAGCCCGGTTGCACGGCAGAGTATTAACCCAGGACTATGAATTGACGGCTATGATCCGCGCGCCCATGAAAGCTATCCAGGACATGCGCCTTCGCGTGGCGTTTTCCGGCGTCGCCGTCAGCCTGCTGCTGGCGGCCTGTGCCGGCGGATTCGGCGGCGACGGATTCAACCGCGCCTCGGCTGAGCGCATGATCGGCGCCGGCTACAGCCAGATCACCACGCGCTACCTGGAGCCCGTGACCCTGGAGGCCATCGCCACGGCGGGACTGAGCGGTCTTCACGACATCGATCCCGATCTGCGACTGGCCGAATCGGCCGGCGGCTACACGGTCTACTACAAGGGCAGCGAAATATCGTTCCGCGCCAAGCCCTCGGCCCGCGCCGGCGCCGAAAAGTGGGCCGAAATGACCATCGCCATCCTGCAGGACGGCCGCAAGTCATCAGACATTCTGGCCAGGGTGGATGCGGAAACGCTGTATGACGCCATTCTGCAGAACGCGGTTTCGATCCTCGACCCGTTCTCGCGCTATGACAGCCCGGCCAGGGCACGGGAAGAGCGCGCCCAGCGTGAAGGGTTTGACGGTATCGGCATCGCCGTCGTCGTCGGCGAAGACAGCGTACGGGTGGGGCTGGTCTATGCGGAGACTCCGGCCGCCGCCGCCGGGCTGGTACCAGGCGATATGATTCTGGCGGCGGATGAGCGGCCGCTGGCCGGCCTGTCGCCGACGACAGTGGTCAATCTGCTGCGTGGCCCGCCGCGCTCCATCGTGACGCTTAAGGTGCTACGGGACGGCGTAGCTGAACCCTTTGATGTGGCGGTTGAGCGTTCGCATATTGTCCTGCCGACCGTGGAAGCCCGTCGAACCAACGACGTGCTGCACATTCACCTGACCGGATTCAACCAGGAAACGGCCCGTCGCCTGGCCGGTGTTCTGGGCGGCATTGACCATAGTGACACGGCGCTGAAGGGTCTGGTGCTTGACCTGCGTGGCAATCCTGGCGGACTGCTCGACCAGGCCATTGAAGTGGCCGACCTGTTCATGTCCAGCGGCGTGATTTTGACCACAGACGGCCGCCATCCCGACGCCGACCAGAACTTCGCCGCCGGCGGCCAGGACCTTGCGCGCGGCCTGCCCCTGGTGGTTTTGATCAACGGCAATTCGGCGTCCGCCGCCGAAGTGGTCGCCGCCGCCCTGCAGGACCGGGGCCGCGGCCTGATCGTCGGCACCAATTCCTTCGGCAAAGGATCGATCCAGAGCATTACCCGCCTGCCCAATGATGGCGAGCTGACCCTCACCTGGGCGCGCTTCGTCGCCCCATCGGGCTATGCCATCCATGGCCTTGGCCTGTTGCCCGACATATGTACGGCCGGCAATGAGGGGCCGGCATCGGCCCAGATCGCCGCCGCGACACGGGCCATGGAAAGCCATGTCATCCAGGCAACCCAGTGGCGAATTCAACCGGTGGCCACGGCGGAACGGCGGGCGGTGCTGCGCAGCTACTGCACCGCCGACCCCAGCCTGCGCGACAGCGATATGGCGGTGGCGCTTGGCCTGCTGAACGACCGCGGCCTGTACAACCGGTTGCTGGCGGCGAGCCATCAGGCGGCCAGCCGCTGACCGCCAGCCGCTGGCCGGCGGTGTCCCGGCCGGCGTTGATAGCCCGATAGCCACCACCACGCCACGCTTGACAGGCGCGCGGCCGGCCCTATCCTGCGCGCTGCGTCGCCGGGCCCGGTCGGGCCGGTGACAGTCTCATGCCCCTGGTCAGCCAGGATCGCAGGCCACCCATGGCCAGCGCCTGACGGGCCAATGATCAAAGGAACAGCGCAATGGCGAAACCGGCGACCATTCTCGTCAAGCTGGAGAGCACAGCCGATACCGGCTATTTCTATGTGGCGAAGAAAAACCCGCGCAAGACCGAAGGCAAGCTTGAGTTTCGCAAGTACGACCCCAAGGCGCGCAAGCATGTGGTGTTCAAGGAAGGCCGCATGAAGTAGGCCTGAACGGCTTTTCAAGCGTCAGCGCCCGCCTGCCCGGCGGGCGTTTTGATTCGGGCTTGGGGCTCAGGCCGTGCGCCGCGCCGAAGCGGGCGCGGAACCGGGCGCCGCAGCCACCGTCCGGTTGCGACCGGCGGCCTTGGCCTGATACAGCGCGGTGTCCGCCAGTTCGAGCAGCGATTCCCCTGTAGCGTTGCTCAATGGCGCCGTCGCAACGCCGATGCTGATAGCCACGGATACGGCTTCGCCATCGGCCAGAACAACGGGCTTATCCGCCACCCGCCGGCGCAGGCGCTCGGCCACCATGAAGGCCGGCTCAGCCGCGGTATCCGGCATGACAACGACGAACTCTTCACCGCCGAAGCGCGCCACCGTATCGAAACCGCGCAATGATGACGTGACCCGGTCTGCCACTTCCGCCAGGACCTGATCGCCCGCAAGATGGCCATACCGGTCATTGGTCGCCTTGAAGTGGTCGATATCCAGCATCAGCAGTGACAGCGGCTTGCCCGCATCGCGCATACGGCCGACCACAGCATTGAGGTGGGTAGCCAGGTAGCGCCGGTTGTAGACCCCAGTCAGCTCGTCGCGATAGGCCATGGACAGGTTCTGCCGGTAACTGAGCTTCAACCTGTGCTGATAGCGAAAGCGGCGAACCTGAGTGCGAATCCGGGCGATGGCCTCGTTGGCATCCACCGGCCGGGTCAGATAATCACTGGCGCCGAGATCAAGGCAGCGTGCGATGACATCGGAGTCGTGGTCATCCACCACCACAATGGCCGGAATCGTCCGCGACTGTTCCTGTGAGCGAAGGTGCGCCAGCACACGCAACGGATCAGCGCCGCGACCAGGCGTACAGTTGATAACCACCGCCTCGCAGGATTCGGCAAGGGCAATGTCGAGGTCGGCGCCGCCGCCGCTGATGACGGGCACATGAACAAGGCGGTCACTGTCGCGAGAAATGGCCTGAGCCATACGGTCAAATGACCCATCGCGGTCGCCAACCACCGCGACACGGGCATCGCTGGCGTCAATCTCCATAACCGGCCGGACATCACCGTCGCCATCGCCGAGGGTAAGGGATATTTCTTCGCGCATACGCCATTCGTCGGTCATCATCTTCAGTCGGACAAGCGAGCGAACGCGGGCAAACAGGGCCTTGTCATCTATGGGTTTGGTGAGAAAGTCGTCGGCGCCGCTTTCCAGGCCGCGCACACGATCTTCCGGCTCGCTGAGCGCCGTCACCATGACGATGGGGATATGCTGAGCCAACGGGTCATGCTTGATGCGGCGGCATACCTCGAACCCGTCCATGCCCGGCATCATGACGTCCAGCAGGATGATGTCCGGCATCTCGCGGGCCACGATGGTCAGCGCCGACGGGCCATCTTCCGCAGCGATGACCTCAAAATACTCCGCCTGCAGCTTTGCCTCCAGCAGGCGAACATTGGCCGGGATGTCATCAACAACGAGGATTCTGGCCGACATGAATCAGGTCCGGTGGGCTGGCTGACGCTATGCTGCTGGGTGCCGCTGAAGGCTACTGGACATAGCGGGCAACGGTTTCCAGAAACTGGGCGACGGAGATGGGCTTCGAGATATAGGCCTCGCATCCGCCCTGGCGTATCTTTTCTTCATCGCCCTTCATGGCAAAGGCCGTGACAGCCACCACCGGAATCGCCTTCAGCTCCGCATCATCCTTGAGCTGGCGGGTTACCTCCAGGCCGGAAACCTCCGGCAGCTGAATGTCCATCAGGATGAGATCCGGCTGGTGTTCGCGGGCCATGGCCAGCGCGTTCAGCCCGTCACGAGTCTGCAGCGTGGTGTAGCCGTGCGCCTCCAGCAGATCGTTAAAGAGCTTCATGTTGAGTTCGTTGTCCTCAACAATGAGCACCTTCTTGGCCATTATCCGCCCCTCAGCCGGTCGCCTGCCGCCCAGACACGGCGGGATATGCGCGTGCGACAGCCGCGCCGCACTAGGTTATGCAAGAATGGTTAACGAAGCGTAAGGTGCCGCCACAGTCCGATCCACAGCCCCGTCCACAACCAAGAATGCCGCCACACAGAGAACCGATCATGGCCGAACCGACGTCGGATGCCGCGATTGCGGCCCTGTGTCGCGACTGCGCCGGTCTGACGCCGGCCGGCGACGGGCGCTGCGGCGCCTGCGGTTCGACCCGCCTTTTGCGCCATGCAGAGCGCGATACGCTGACCATGGCGCATGTGGACTGCGACGCCTTCTATGCCGCCATCGAAAAGCGCAATCACCCGGAGCTGGCGGATCGCCCGGTCCTGGTCGGCGGTCGCGAACGGGGAGTGGTGGCGGCCGCCTGCTATGTGGCGCGCCTCTATGGCTGCCGTTCGGCCATGCCCATGGCCGAGGCGTTGCGGCGCTGTCCCGACGCCCAGGTGGTGCGTCCCGACATGGCCACCTATGCGCGCGAGGGGCGGCGCATCCGCGCCATGATGGAAGACCTGACACCGCAGGTTGAGCCCATCTCCATTGATGAAGCGTTTCTCGACCTGGCCGGCACCGAACGTCTGCGCGGCAGCCCGGCGCGCAATCTGGTGCGCCTGGCCCGGCAGATCGAGCAGGAGGTGGGAATCACCGTTTCCATCGGCTTGAGCGCCAACAAGTTCCTGGCCAAGCTGGCCTCCGACATGGACAAGCCGCGCGGCTTTACCATCATCGGACGGGCCGAGGCGGAAGCCGTCCTGCGCCCCCTGCCCGTCGGCCGCATCTGGGGCGTCGGCCAGGCCCTGGAGCGGCGGCTCAGCGGCGACGGGCTGCGCCTCATCGGCGACCTGCAGCGGCAGGACGAGGCCGTGCTGGTGGCGCGCTACGGCCGCATCGGTAGCCGTCTCGCCCGCTTCAGCCATGGCCAGGACGACCGTCCCGTCAGCACCCACCGCCAGGCCAGGAGCATATCGGCCGAGACCACCTTCGCCCACGATCTGCGGGCGCCGGACGACTTGCAGCGCATGCTGTGGCCATTGTGCGAAAAGGTTGGTCGCCGTCTGCGCTCCGGCGACGTAGCCGGCCGCACAGTGACCCTGAAGCTGAAGACGGCGCGCTTTGCCAGCCGCACACGCCAGCTTCGCCTCCCCTTCCCGACGCAGCTTGCCGATACATTGTACCGGCACGGCAAGAGCCTGCTGGCGCACGAGGCGGACGGCACCTGGTTCCGCCTGATCGGCATCGGGGTGAGCGACCTTGGGCCCGGCCGAGACGCCGACCCGCCGGACCTGGCGGAGCCCGGTCGCGGCCGCCGCCGTGTGCTGGAGACGGCGCTGGACGATTTGCGAACAAGAATGGGCAGCGACGTGGTGCACCAGGGGCGCGGTCTGCCGGCCGGACGAAAGAGCGGGCCGCGACGGGCGCGAACGCCTTGACCCTAGTCTGACGCGCGGGAGCCGCCGGCCGCGGCACAGCCTTCGTCCGGCAGCGCCTCCAACGCCAGCAGGTCGCCCTCAACGACAGTCAGGCCGAGGTCGAGCATGAGATGATCGGCGACGCCATTGGTGAAATAGCGGCCGCCGATCTCAGCCAGGGGCGCCGGGCCGCTGTCGTCCGGATCGAACAGGGCCAGGGAAATCGGCCAGGCACGGCCGGCCAGCAGCGCCTGATCGCTACCTGGAGTGACCGGTGCACCGACCACCGCGGAGCCGAAATAGAGCGGCGTTTCCATGGCGTCACCGGTAAAGAGCGAGCGCTGATCGAACCGGGCGCCGTCTTTTACCGCCGCCAGCAGCGCCGCCGCATGACCCAGCGGGAACAAGGTTCCGGCAGGCAGGGCCACCACCAGGCGGCGCGGCGATTGAAAGATGGCCTGTCCGCCCTGCCCCGGCCCGGCCATGCGGGCCTGTCCGGCGATACGGCCCGCAACCGTGCCATTGACCCACACTTCATGGCGGAAGGTGTAGGTGAGGCCGTCCTGGGACTCGACGGTTTCAGAGAATGTGGTGATACGCCGCAACATGCCGTCGCTGAGCGTCATGACCAGATCCAGAGTCTGGTTGTAGCGCCAGTCGCCACAGACACTGAGGGTTTCGCTGCGAACGATACCGCTGGCCGAGGTCGCCCCGTGACTGGCGGTGGCGCCGGTGTCGGTCAGGGAGTAGAGCGCGCGATGGGGCACCAGGCCCTGGGCAGCGGCCTGCCCCGCCGTAGCGGCGACCCCAGCCGTAGCCAGCGCCAGCGCCGCACCCAGCGCTATCCGGCGGCAGGCTGGCGGCGGCCGGAACCGTCTGACGAAGGCCTGAATGATCATGGCGACGGCATTCTCCAGAAGCCACGGGCCAGGGTGCGACCGGACGCTGACCGAGGCGTCCATTCTTGCACCTCAGCCGGCGAGAGGTTAGCCAGTATGCCATGAAATAGCGGCGGCAAGCGGGCCTCCGGGATATGAGGCCCTGGCCAAGACCAGGACGTGGCGAAGAGGAGCAGGTATGGCGGAAAAACCGGTCGTTTTTGTCACCCGGCGGCTGCCGGAGGCCGTTGAAGCACGGCTGCAACGGGACTTCGCGCCGCGCCTCAACCCTGATGATGTTCAACCGAGCGCCGAGCAGACCATCGCCGGCTGCGCCGGTGCGGCGGCACTGCTGCCCTGCCCCACCGACAAGCTGACGCCCGAGCTGATTGCCGGCCTGCCCGACTCGATCAAGATCATCGCCACGTTTTCCGTGGGCTATGACCACATCAATTTGCCCGCCGCCAAGGAACGGGGCATCATCGTCACCAACACACCGGGCGTCCTGACCGATGCCACAGCCGACATCGCCATGTTGCTGATGCTGGGCGCGGCACGGCGGGCCGGCGAAGGCGAGCATCTGATGCGCACCAGAAGCTGGGCGGGATGGGCGCCGACCCACATGATGGGCCAGCACGTCAGCGGCAAGGCGGTAGGCATTGTCGGCATGGGCCGGATCGGTCAGGCCTTCGCCGACCGTTGCCGCGCCTTCGGCATGACGATTCACTACCACAGCCGCTCGCCCAAGGCCGAAGAGGACGCCAAGGGCGCCCACTATCACGGCGACCTGGAAGAGATGCTGGGACAGGTGGACGTGCTGTCCCTGCATTGTCCGTCAACGGCGGAAACCCGCAAGCTGCTGAACGCCGAACGGTTGGCCAAGCTGCCGCCTCACGCCATTGTGGTGAATACCGCGCGTGGCGATGTGGTTGATGACGATGCGCTGGTCCAGGCGCTGAAAGACGGCGTCATCGCCGGCGCCGGTCTCGACGTCTATACCGGCGAGCCAAAAGTGCATGCTGGTTATGCGGATCTGGCCAACACTTTCCTTCTGCCGCACCTGGGCAGCGCCACGATTGAGACGCGCAACGCCATGGGGTTCAAGGCGCTGGACAATCTGGATGATTATTTCGCCGGGCGGCCGCCACGCGACCGGCTGGTCTGACCTACCAGGCGGAAAGCACCAGGGCGCAGGGCGGCGGCGCGCCGCCAGGACAGCGCAAAATCAGCCAGGCATCCGGCGCCACCTGCTGCCGCAGCCGGGCCAGACTGGCGGTCGCCACGGCCGGGGTCAGTGGCCCCACCGACAGGCGGTGCCAGGTCTGGCCGGACACCTCCGCCGGAATCACCGACAGCGGCAGACCACCCAGAAGGGGCATGAAGCGGGCCTGCGCGCGATTGGCGCGCTCCGGCTCCTGAAAACTGGCGACGACGATCCAGGCCTCAGGCGTGACGCGCACGGCGACCTGTGGCGGCGCACCATCATCAAGCACCGCATGGGGGCCGGCCGGCGCGCCGGTCAATAGCGGCGTGGCGGGCAGAATCTGGCGCCAGGCCATGGTCTGGTCATGGGCCAGGCTCCGCGCCGGGGCCACATGCATGGCAAGGGCCGCGATCATCAGCCATTGGGGCAATGATCGGGGCAATGATCGGGACCACGAGCCAGGCCGGGAGCAGCACACGGGCTTTCTCCGCAGGTGAGGCTACAGCCTGGCCCCGGCACCTTACGGAAGGCTTAAGCGGTACGCCCCTTGCGTAGCGCGGCGCATGACGGCACGGATGGCAGCGGCACGAGGAGGTTGCCACGGCAAGGCCGGGCTAGGCGGGCTAGGCGGGCTCGTCAGAAGAAGCGGGGCCGGAAACTGCCGGCGCGACGGGCCGCGGCGGCTCCACCACCCGGATGTGCAGCTCACGCTGGCGCGCCGCATCAATCGGCGCCGGCGCCCCCATCATCACGTCCTCGGCCTGCTGGTTGAGCGGAAACGCCACGATCTCCCGCAAGTTCGGCTCGTCGGCCAGCATCATCACAATGCGGTCTATACCCGGGGCCGAGCCGCCATGGGGCGGCGCGCCATAGCGCAGGGCCGACAACATCCCGCCGAACCGCGCCTCCACCTCCGCCGCATCATAGCCGGCAATAGCAAAGGCCTTGAGCATGATGTCCGGGCGGTGATTACGGATGGCGCCTGACGACAGTTCCACACCGTTGCAGACGATGTCGTACTGATAGGCCTTGACCTCCAGCGGCGACTGGGTCTCCAGCGCCTCCAGCCCGCCCTGGGGCATGGAAAAGGGATTGTGGCTGAACTCAATACGGCCACTGGTCTCGTCCCGCTCATACATCGGATAGTCAACGATCCAGCAAAAGCGGAATGCGTCCTTCTCGCCGAGGGCAAGCTCCGTCGCCAGGCGGGTGCGGGCGAGACCGGCCAGCCGGGCCGCGGCCGCCGGCCCGTCGCAGGCAAAGAACACCGCATCGCCATCCGCGAGATCAAGCGCCTGGCGGATAGCCTCAATCCGCGCCGGCTCCAGATTGCGGGCGATGGGCCCCTGCCCCGCGCCGTCGGCAAAGGTGATATAGCCGAGGCCACCGGCCCCTTCCTCGCGCGCCCAGTCGTTCAGCTTGTCGAAAAAACTGCGCGGCCGGCCACCGGCGCCGGGCGCAGGTATGGCGCGCACTATCGAACCGGCGGCAACCGCGCGCGCGAACAGACCGAAGCCGGACCCGGCAAAGGCATGGGTCACATCGCGGATAAGCAGCGGATTGCGCAGGTCCGGCTTGTCGCTGCCGTAGAGCAGCATGGCGTCGTCATAAGCGATTCGCGGAAATGGCGCCGGTGTGACCGCGCGCGGGGTCGTCCGGCCAAAGGCGGCAAACTCCTCAAACACCCCATGGATAACGGGCTCGATGGCCGCGAAGACATCGTCCTGGGTGACGAAGCTCATCTCGAAATCCAGTTGGTAGAACTCTCCCGGTGACCGGTCGGCGCGGCTGTCTTCATCGCGGAAGCACGGGGCAATCTGGAAATAGCGATCAAAGCCGGCAACCATCAGCAACTGCTTGAACATCTGCGGCGCCTGCGGCAGGGCATAGAAGCGCCCGGGGTGACGACGACTGGGCACCAGATAGTCGCGCGCGCCTTCCGGCGAGGTGGCGGACAGGATCGGCGTCTGAAACTCTGTAAAGCCGGAGTCGATCATACGGCGACGGATGGACGAAATCACATCACTGCGCAGATGCATGTGGCGCTGCATCTTCTCACGGCGAAGATCGAGGTAGCGATAGCGCAGACGGGTTTCCTCGCCATAGTCGGTGTCACTGTTGACCTGAAGCGGCAAGGGGTCGGCCACCGACAGAATGGAAAGCGATTGGATACGCAGCTCCACCTCGCCGGTGGGCAGATCCGCATTGACCGTCTCGGCGTTTCGTTTGACGACGGTCCCGGTCACCGTGATGACGGTTTCCAGCCGCTGCGCCTCCACCTCAGTGAAGAGAGGGTTTTCATTATCGATCACGCACTGGGCGATGCCGGAATTGTCGCGGAGGTCCACAAACAGCAACTGACCATGGTCGCGCTTGCGGTGAATCCAGCCGGACAGGCGAACCGTCTCACCGGCATGTGACAGCCGGAGCGCGCCGCAGGTATGAGTTCGGTATGGATGCATGGCCCCCGACCAGGACGTGATAAAGCCCACGGAACAGCGCCCGCAGGTGCCGGCCAATGGCCATGGCGCACCCGGACTTGTCAACCGCCGTCGTAGGACGGCGGGGGCGCGACGGGGTGCGCGGCGGGTGATAACAGGTGGCGACCAGCCGCGGCTGACCACCGCAACCGGCCGGGCGGCGCTTTTCGCGCCGGCACAAGCCGTGTATGCCTAGGGGCATGCCTGATTTTCCCCTGCCCATCACCACCACCGACGACCTTGATGCCTTCTGTCGCAGCGTAGCCGACGAGGAGTTCATCACGGTTGATACGGAGTTCATCCGCGAGCGCACCTACTGGCCACGTCTGTGCCTGATTCAGGTGGGCGGGCCGCAGGCGGCGGTGGCCATAGACCCGCTGGCCGACGGCCTGGAGCTGGAGCCGTTGTTCAGTCTGATGCGCAAGCCGGACATGACCAAGGTGTTTCACGCCGGTCGCCAGGACCTGGAAATATTCTTTCACCTGATGGGGACGTTGCCGGCGCCGGTCTTTGACAGCCAGATCGCCGCCATGGTCTGCGGCTTCGGCGACTCCGTCGCCTATGACACGCTGGCGACCCGTTTGGACAATGCCCGCATCGACAAGTCCATGCGCTTCACCGACTGGGCGCTGCGCCCGCTGAGCGACCGTCAGCTCGACTACGCCCTGGCCGACGTCACCCACCTGCGGCCGATCTATGAGACGCTGCGCGATCAGTTGGCGAAGACCGGCCGGGCCGAGTGGGTTGCCGAGGAAGACGCCAAGCTGACCCACCCAGCCACCTATGAGTTCGATCCGGACAAGGCCTGGCAACGCCTGAAAGTGCGCCGGCCGACGCCTGAAATCCTGGCGGTTCTGCGCGAGGTGGCGGCGGTGCGCGAGCGCGAGGCACAGAATCGCGACGTGCCGCGCAACCGTATCCTGCGCGATGAGGCACTGGTGGAGATCGCCCAGAGCCGCCCGGCCGACGCCAGGGCGCTGGACCGCATCCGCGCCGTGCCCAACGGGTTCGGCCGCTCAAAACTGGGCGAGGCTCTGCTTGACGCGGTGGTGCGCGGCCTGGCGGTACCGGCGGACGAACGGCCCAGGCCACCACCGCCGCGCGGACGCGACGGCGCGCCGGGTGAGGTGGTGGAGCTGCTCAAGGTCCTGCTGCGCCTGCTGTGCGAGGCCGAAGGTGTGGCCCAGCGCCTGGTGGCATCGAGCGACGACCTGGAGCGGATTGCCGCCGAGGGGGCGGCGGCAGATGTGCCGGCCATGGGCGGTTGGCGGCGTCATCTGTTTGGCGACAAGGCCCTGGCCCTGGCCAACGGCGACGTGGCTTTAGCCATCGGCCGCCAGGGACTGCGCCTGCTGGAGTTGGACGGCGACGACTTGCAGGACACCACGCCAACAGCGCGCAACGTGCGGCCGGCGCGACGCCGCAAGAAGGGCGGCGGGCGGACAGCGGCAGAAACGGAAAGCGCTGCCGACGACGCCCTGGTGGGTAAGGGCTGACGCCAGTGGCCGGCCGGTGGTGCAGTGTCCGGGCATGGCTGGCAGTCCTGCTGCCCGCCATTGTGACAGCCGGCGCAGTGACGGCCGGCGCGGCCATGGCCGACGAGCCACGGTTCATTGTCCCGGTGGACTGTGACATGGGCCTGGTTTGCGCCATCCAGCAGCATGTGGACCGCGACCCCGGCCAGGGCATCGCCGACTTCGCCGGTGGCCGGCTGACCTATGACGGACATGACGGCACCGATTTCCGGGTGCGTGACCGGGTCGATATGGCACGCGGCGTCCCGGTGGTGGCCGCCGCCGCCGGCACGGTCCTGCGGGTACGCGATGGCGAGGCGGATATCGAAGGGCGCGCCCGCGATGCGGCAATCGCCGCCGACCGCATGGCCGGCAACGGGGTGGTGATCGATCACGGGGACGGCTGGGAAACGCAATACTCCCACCTGCGTCAGGACAGTATCGCCGTGATCCCCGGCCAACGGGTCGCCGCCGGCGATGTTCTGGGCCTGGTCGGCCAGTCGGGATTCGCTGATTTTCCCCATGTCCATTTCGCGGTCCGCCACAACGGCCAGGCCATCGACCCCTTCGGGCAAGACCAGCAGAGCGATCTGTGGGACGACAGCGCCGACGCTGTCCTCGGCTATCGCGGCGGCGGCATCCTCAACCTCGGCTTTACACCCAACCCGCCGCGCATGGAGGGCGTGGAACGCGGCGTCTACAGCACCACGGAATTGCCTTCGACGATTGACGCGATCATCGTCTGGACGGCACTGTTCGGTGTTCGTGTGGGCGACCGGATCGACCTGGTGCTGAGCGATCCGGACGGCGGCGTGGTGGTGAGCCAGGCGATCACCGTGGAGCGTGACCGGGCCAGCCAGTTGTACTTTGCCGGCCGCCGCAAACCGGATGGCGACTGGCAGCCCGGGCTTTACCTGCTGACCGTCAGGTTCGACCGGCCGGCGGGTGTCATGCCGGCACGCCAGGAAGAGCGCTCCGCCAGACTGGTGGTCACCCCGTGAAGTTCCTCTATTTCCTGCGCCACGGCAAAGCCGAGGCGCCGCAGTTCGATCAGGAGGACCGCGACCGCCGCCTGACATCCAGTGGACAGCGGTCGGCCACCGCCATGGGCAACCATGCGCGCGAGCGCGGCTTTCGCATCGACGTGGTGCTGACCTCCACCGCGCGACGCACGGCGGAGACCACCGAGCTGTTTCTCGCCGCCTTTGGCCAGAGTGTCCCGGTGCGCCAGTTGACGGGACTTTATCTGGCGTCGCCGGAAGAGATCCTGGCGCATGTGGCCGAACTGGATGACGCCACGGATTCGGTGGTCATCATCGGCCACAACCCGGGTCTGAGCGAGCTGGCCATCATGCTGGTAGCCAGCGGGCCGGCCCCTGCCCGCTCTCTTCTGGCGCGCGGCTTTCCCACGGCGGCGCTGGCGGAAATCGCCGTGGACGCCGCAAGCTGGCGCCAGGTAGCGCCCGGCCGTGGCCGGCTGGTGCGCTTTACGCGGCCGGGCGATCTGCCGGCGGACACCGCCGGCGATCAGGAACCGGGCGCCGCCTGAGCCCGCCGGCGCCAGGTGTCAGCCGGAGGGCGGCCTAAGGCGTTCCCGGCCTAAAGCGTTCCTGGATAGTGGCCGCCGTCCAGCAGAATGTTCTGACCGGTGACGAAGCCGGACTGCGACGAGCACAGCCAGGCACAAGCGTGGCCGAACTCCTCCGGCTGGCCCCAGCGGCCGGCCGGATTACCCTTCGCCCGTTCGGCCACCAGATCATCGATACTGCGGTTTTCCTTCTTCGCCCGTCCCTCCATGAGCTGACGTGCACGGTCGGTCAGGAACGGCCCCGGCAGAAGATTGTTGATGGTGACGTTGTGGCGGACGGTCTGGCGGGCCAGGCCGGCGACGAAACCGGTGAGACCGGCGCGCGCGCCGTTGGACAGACCAAGCTGGGCTATGGGCGCCTTTACCGCGCCGGAGGTGATGTTGACGATGCGGCCAAAGCGCCGATCAATCATGCCGTCAACCACCGCCTTGATCAGGAAGATGGGCGTCAGCATGTTGGATTGCAGGGCCGATTCCCATTCCTTCTGGCCCCAGTCATGAAAATCGCCGGGCGGCGGACCGCCCGCATTGTTGATCAGAATGTCAGGCTCCGGACACGCTGCCAGCGCCGCGGCGCGGCCGGCTTCGGTGGTGATGTCACCGCTGACAATGGTCACGGTGGCGCCGGTGGCCTGGCGAATATCGGCAGCAGCGGCGGCGAGGGTTTCCTCGGTGCGCCCGGTGATGGTCACAGCGCAGCCTTCCGCCGCCAGCGCCATGGCGCACCCTTTGCCAAGCCCCTTGCTTGAGGCGCACACCAGCGCCGTCTTTCCGGTCAAACCCAAATCCATGTGCTGATCTCCCTTCCTGCGATTGCGAGTTGCCGTCAGCCGGCCGTTTCGGGCTGCCGTCCGCCGGCAGTATGGTCGTGGCCCAATACCCGGCGCACCAGCGGCACCGTTATCTCTCGCTTTTCCTGTAGCGCCAGGCGATCCAGCCGGTCTACCAGACGGGCAACCGCGGCTGGTGAACGCTCTATACGGGCCACCACATAGGGCACCACATCCGGCGAAATAGCCAGTTGGCGATCACCGAACAGCTTGACGCACAGAGCCGCAAGCAGTGTGTCATCAGGCTGGCCGATACCAACCGCCGGCAGCGCGCGAAGGCGCGACGCCAGGTCGGCAAGGGCAATCGGCCAGTCCGCCGGCGGCGTGCGGCCGGTGAACAACAGATCGCACCCGGCCTCGCGACAGCGGTTGAAAAAGTGCAGCAGCGCCGTGCCGTCGAAGGCCGGCGCGGTGACCGCGCGGTCCACATCCTCAATCACCCAGGGTCCCGATTCCGCGTCCGGAACATCCGGCGGCGCCAACTCCATGGGCCGGCCGATGAAGCGGTCGGCGGCGATCTGGCCGGCGCCGCTGACCTGGCGCCAGACCTGCGCCAGATGGGTCTTGCCAGCGCCCTCTCCGCCCCACAAAACCAGCCCGTGCCCCGGCCAGTCAGGCCAGCGGTCGAGCCAGGCGACCGCCGTCTGATTGCATCCGGCGATGAGAAAATCACTACGGCCGAGGGCCGGGCGATGGCCAAGATCCAGAACCAGTTGCCGCATCAGCCGTCGGTCTTGTCAGGAGCCACCGGCGCGGGCGGCGACGGAACGGGTGGCGAAGAGGACGACGCAGGGGGTCGGCCACCGCGCCAGGCCGGGCTATGGCGCCACCCATCCAATGCATAGCGCAGCAGCACGCCGGTCACCGCCGCCGCCGGCACCGCCAGCAGTACGCCGACAAATCCGAGCAACAGACCCCCGGCCAGCACAGCGAAAATGACCCACACCGGATGCAGGCCCACCCGCCGTCCGACCAGCCGCGGCGTCAGCACATTGCCCTCGAGAATCTGGCCGGCAGCGAACACGGCAGCGACCAGCAGGACGGACGTCCAGTCGGCAAGGCCGAACTGCACCAGCGCCATGCCAACGGACACCACCAGTCCGAAGGCCGCGCCGAGAAACGGGATGAAGGACACCAGACCGGCGGCGATGCCGATCACCAGCCCGAAATCGAGATTCAGAAGCGTGAGACCGGTGGCGTAGAACACCGCCAGGCACAACACCACCACGCCCTGGCCGCGGACGAAACCGGCCAGCGTGCGGTCAATATCCGAAGCGATCCGACGGATGGCCGGCGCGTCATCGCGCGGCAGCCAGCCATCGATCTTCGTCAGGATGCGGTCCCAGTCCCGCAGCAAATAGAAGCCCACAAGCGGCGTTATGAAGATCAGCGACAGGAGGTTGATAAACGCCACGCCGCCGCTCCACACACCGGTCAGGAACCGGGCCACAACGCGCAAGGCATCGCCAGCGCCGGACGACAGAAGATTCCGCAGCCGTTCCAGGTCCTGTGGCGTGAGGACATTTTCTAGGCGCCCGGCCAGGGGCTGGCCCCAGGCGGTCAGCGCGGCAATGTACTGTGGAACATTATCGGCAAAGGTCAGGATCTGCTGCTGTACGAGCGGTACCAGCAGAACTACGGCCAGCACCATCAGGGCGAGAAACCCGCCAACGAGAACGAGAGCGGCAATTGTCCGTGACACGCCATGCCGGGCCAGCCACTGGGCCACCGGATCGAGAAAGTAGGCAATGGCAAAGCCGGCGATGAACGGCAAAAGAATCGGCGCAAACACCATCATGGCGAGGACGAACGCCACCCCGCCCGCCACATAGCCGATTCCGCCGCGTAGGGTCATCGCTCGTCCTCCAGCCTGATCAGCCGTTGCAGCCAGGTCACCACATACTGGCCGCCGGAGGCGACGGTTGTCAGTGCCACCACCCAGATCAGCAGCCCGATCAAAGGCGCGGTCAGCGGCGTCAGGGACGTGGCCAGGCCAAGCTCCGCCACCACCAGCACCGCCAGCACGATCTGCGTCACTGTATTGAGCTTGCTGAGCCAGATGGGAGCCATGCGCAGTTTCTGCGTCAAGGTATGAATCAGCAGAGCGCCGCCAATGATCAGAATGTCGCGCGAGACCACCAGAATGACCAGCCAGCTTGGCAGATGCCCCTGAACGCCGAGAGCGACAAAAACACCGACCAGCAGAGCCTTGTCAGCCAGCGGGTCGAGATAGGCGCCCAGATGTGTGCGCCGGTTGAAGCGCCGGGCGATATAGCCATCCACCGCGTCGCTGAGGCCGGCGGCAACCAGCAACCAGAAGGCCGGCGCAAACCGGCCATCCATCAGCAGCCAGACAATCAAAGGCACCGTCACAAGGCGGGCCAGCGTGATCACATTGGGCAAGCTGATACGGCTTCGCCGGGCGCGAACGCCGGTCGCGGTCATGGCCGGCCACCGGTCACGGCGCGGCCGAACCGCGCAACGACAAGGGCCGGCGGCCGAAGGCGTCCGGCGGGCCCAGGACGATGTCGCTCTGGGCCAGGGCCAGCGCCAACTGCGCTTCGCTACCGACATAGAGGAGACGGGCTTCGGCGTCCCGCAGGCTAAAGGATTGCAGAGTGACCTGGCGCACGGCCGCCACCGCGCGCAACCGGCGCTCCATTGCCGCCCATGCGGCCAGCGTCTCAAACCGAACGGTGACCGGCAGGGTTCCACCGCTGCCCGTGCCAACAGCGACCGCCGCTTTCCACGATTCTTCCGCCGCCCGCACAACCCGCGACACGGCCCGGTCATAGGCCGCGGCCAATCCCGCCCTGTCGCCGGCGTCCACCGTATCGACGACCACATCGCCGACCTGGCCGGGGCCAAACCGGCTGATGGTCAGATGCAGCCCCGTTCCGCTCGAGCCAAAGCGCGGCGCCGCAACCACAACAAGCGTGTCGCTGGCGCCATAGCGCGCGGCAATCGCCGCCAGCCGGTCGTCATTGCCGTCCACCGCCTGACGCGCGCTGATGGCGGCGATATCGGCCAGGTCACCAAGCGGCAATACCAGCGGCACCAGACCGTCATGGTCCTGCAATGCGGCCCAGGCATCACGCCACGGATTGGGTTCGTCCCACAGGCTGAATGCGCCGCCACTGCTAAGAACCGGCAGGACCAGCACCGGCTTGGAGGGGGTTTCGGCAAAAGCGATGGCCTCCCGCCGCAACAGGTCGCGCACGCGCGACGGGCTGAAGGACACAGTCAGGCTGGCGATATAGCGAACAGCCGAGGTTTTCTCCGACTCCACACCGAAGCTTTCCACCAGCCCGGCAATCGACGGGTCATCGAGATGGGCCAGCCGGGCGCCGGCGCCGGAGAAGGCCAGACGGCCAATCAGCCGGAAAAACGCCTGGCGCTGACCATCACCAAGCGCCAGCGTCTTGGCCTGATCGGCGCTGGCCGCCGTGCGGTCCACGGCCACGCCACGCACGGTGAACAGCTCATCGGCCGCCAGCACCGGCGGCGCGCCTGTCAGTAGAATAAAGGCAAGGGCCAAAAGGCCCGTCCGCCGAAGCGTCATGACGGCCAATTCCGAATCCACTAAGGTCGCGATGTCCGTGCCGCCTTTATAGACCAAAGTGTCCCGCCAACGCAGCCACGCCAACCGCCGCACCTACCGCCAGGCCGGGGTCGATATCGACGCCGGGCAGGCGCTGGTGGGCGAAATCGGCCCCCTGGCCGAAGCCACCCGGCGCAGCGGCAGCCTGAGCCGTCTTGGCGGATTCGGGGCATTGTTCGATCCGCGGGCGGCCGGCTTTGATGATCCCATCCTGGTGTCGGCGACCGATGGGGTCGGCACCAAGCTGTTGCTGGCCGAGGCCGCGGAGTCGTTCAGCACCATCGGCATCGACCTGGTTGCCATGTGCGTCAATGATCTGGTGGTGCAGGGTGCGGAGCCTCTGTTCTTTCTGGACTATTTCGCCACCGGCCGCCTGAACGTGGCGCGAGCAGCGCAGGTCATCGCCGGCATCGCCGAAGGCTGCCGTCTGGCCGGCTGCTCGCTCGCTGGCGGTGAAACCGCCGAAATGCCCGGCATGTACGAAGGCGACCGCTTTGACCTGGCCGGCTTTGCGGTGGGTGCGGTGGAGCGCGATCATCTGCTGCCGCGCCAGGATATAGACGCCGGCGACGTGATCCTGGGTCTCGCCTCCTCCGGCGTCCACTCCAACGGCTATTCGCTTGTACGGCGAATCATCGACGATCTGGATCTGGCCCTGGACAGCCCGCCGCCTTTTGCCGCGCCGCCAGGGGCCAGCCTGGCGGAAATATTGCTGACACCGACGCGGATCTATGTGCCGACGGCGCTGGCGGCGGTGCGCGGCGGCAAGGTCAAGGCCCTGGCCCATATCACCGGCGGCGGCCTGACGGAGAATATCCCGCGGGTTCTGCCTGACGGCACAGTTGCCGACATCGACGCCCGGTCATGGCCGTGGCTGCCGGTCTTTGGCTGGCTGGCCGAGGCCGGCGGCGTGGCGGCGGTGGAAATGGCGCGGACTTTCAATTGCGGCATCGGCATGGTGGCGGTGGTGGCGGCGGCCGATGCCGACCATATGGAAACAGTCCTGCGCGGCAGCGGCGAAAGCGTATTCCGCATCGGTCGGATAAGCGCCGGCGACGGCCCGGCGACCACCCGGCTGACCCATCTTGAGGATGCATGGCGGGGCTGACCACACCGCTCCGAACGGCGGTGCTTATTTCCGGTCGCGGCAGCAATCTGGCGGCCCTGATCAGAGCCACCGAAGCGGCGGACTTTCCGGCTGAAATCGCCTGCGTCATCTCAAGCCGGCCGGATGCGCCAGGCCTGGGCCACGGCCGCGACGCGGAAGTCGCCGCTGTCGCGCTGGATCACACGGCCTTTGCTTCGCGGGATGCTTTCGACGAGGCGGTGCAGGCCGAGCTGGACCGGCATGAGGTGGATTTCATCTGTCTGGCGGGGTTCATGCGCCTGTTCACTGCTGCTTTCGTCACACGCTGGCACAACCGGATGATCAATATTCACCCCTCGCTGCTGCCGCTCTATCCGGGCCTTCACCCGCAGGCGCAGGCGCTGGAGGACCGGGCCGCGGAGAGCGGCTGCACCGTGCACTTCGTGCGCCACGCCACGGATACAGGACCAATTATCGCCCAGGCCCGGGTGGCGATCCTGCCGGATGACGACGCCGACCGGCTGGCCGCAAGAATCCTGGCCGCGGAGCATCTGCTCTACCCGCTGGCCCTGCGTCTTGTGGCCGAAGGTCGTGTCGCCATAGCGGGCGAAACGGCACGGGTGGACGGTCGCGGGCTGGTCCTGCCGGCCGGTCTCTCCCTGGCCGATGTGCGCGTCGGCAGTGACCGGCAGCCGGCCGCCGACGCCGGCTTTTCAAGCGGCACCGGCTAGGCTAAGAGTCGCCGGCCCCCGAGGGGCGTATGAGCACAACCGAGGGGAGCCGGACATGAGCGCCGAGAACGACCAGCACCTTGAACCACACGTCACCATGTGGCGGGGTTTTGTTCGCCTGACCGTGTGGAGCACGGCTATCGTCGTGGTCATCCTGGCAGGAATGGCGATTTTCCTGCTGTAGCGGGTATGCTGCGGCGCAGTCCGGGGTCTTTCCGCCGCGGGTCGCCGGGCGCGGCCAGGGCCGGTTAGCGGGCAAATGTGCCCGGCGTGAACTCAGCCGGTAAACTTGCCCGGTTTGAACTCAGCCGATAATTTCGTCCGGCTTGGACTCAGCCGGTGATTTCGTCCGGCTTGAAGAAGAAGGCGATCTCCGTTTGCGCGTTTTCCGGCGAATCCGAGCCGTGCACGGTGTTGGCCTCAATCGATTCCCCGAACTCGCGGCGGATGGTGCCGGGGGCGGCCTTGGCGGGATCGGTGGCCCCCATGATTTCGCGATTACGCTCGACCGCGTTCTCGCCCTCCAGAACCTGCACAACCACCGGTCCCGACGTCATGAACGCGCACAGATCAGCGAAAAACGGCCGCTCGCGGTGAACGCCGTAGAAGGCCTCTGCCTGGTCACGGGACATACGGATACGGCGCTGGGCGACGATGCGCAGACCGGCCCGCTCCAGCCGGGCATTCACTTCACCGGTGATATTGCGCCGGGTGGCGTCGGGCTTGATGATCGAAAACGTACGCTGGCTGGCCATGGTGGCACCTGTCCTCGTGTTGCGGCCGGCAGGGGGACCGGGTGGCGGCCTTATATCGGCCGTATCCCGGGCGAACAAGGGCGGCTGGCCAGCCCGCCCGCGCCGCCAGCGGACCTGACCGGCCGATGATCGAACTGAGAGACCTCACGTTCCGCTTCGGCGAGCGGTTGCTGCTGGACCACGCCTCGGTCAGCCTCCCGGCCGGCCACAGAATCGGCTTCGTCGGTCGCAACGGCACCGGCAAGACCACGCTGCTGTCCCTGATCCTGGGCCAGATACAGCCGGAGGCCGGTGAGATCACCATGCCGCGCCGCAGTCGCATCGGCACCGTGGCTCAGCGCCTGCCCGACCCACGGCTGACCCCGCGCGAGATGGTTCTGGCCGGCGACGCCGAGCGGGCGCGCCTGATGGCCCAGGCCGACGACCAAAGTAATCCGCTGGCGGCGGCCGATGCCCATGCCCGTCTGGTGGAGACCGGCGCCCACGCGGCACCGGCGCAGGCGGCGCGCATCCTGGCCGGCCTGGGCTTCGACGAAGCGGCACAAGCCCGGCCGCTGGCGGAGTATTCCGGCGGCTGGCGTATGCGCGCGGCGTTGGCGGCGGCGCTGTTCGCCGAGCCCGACCTGCTGCTGCTGGACGAGCCCACCAACCATCTGGACCTTGAGGCCGCCCTGTGGCTGGAGGGGCATCTGGCCCGCTATCCCCACACTGTGCTGATGGTCAGCCACGACCGCCGTTTGCTGGAGCGGGCCACCGACCGCACCCTGCTGCTGGAGGGCGGCAAGCTGAAGCTGTATGGCGGCGGATTCTCCGTTTTCGAACGCATTCGCCGGGAAGAGCGTCTGACCGTCGGCCGCGAGGCCGAGCGGGTGGCCAAGGCAAAGGCCCATATGGAGGCCTTTGTGGAGCGCTTCCGCTACAAAGCAAGCAAGGCCCGGCAGGCGCAAAGTCGCCTGAAGGCCCTGGAAAAACTGGGCGACCCAACACCGCTGGTGGAAGCCGGCGACGTCCGCTTCGATTTTCCCCAACCCAGACCTTTGTCGCCGCCGATCCTGGCGCTGGACGATGTCAGTGTCGGCTATGGCGGCAAGCCGGTCCTGGAACACCTGTCGTTGCGTCTGGAGCCGGACGACCGGGTCGCCCTGCTGGGCGCCAACGGCAATGGCAAGACGACGCTGGCCCGCCTGCTGGCCGGCCAACTGGCGCCCCTGTCCGGCGAGGTCATCCGCCCCGGCAAGCTGCAGGTCGGCTATCTGGCCCAGGACGAGGCCGACAGCCTGGACGACCGCACAACAGCGGTGACCCATCTGGCGCGGCTGCGACCGCGCGACGATCCCACCCGGCTGCGCGCCCATCTCGGCCGTTTCGGCCTGACCCAGGGGCGAGCGGAAACAAAGGTGGGCAATCTGTCAGGCGGCGAGCGGGCCCGTGTTCTGCTGGCCATGGCGTCGGCGGCCGAGCCTCATCTGCTTATTTTCGACGAGCCCACCAACCATCTGGATCTGGACAGCCGCGACGCTCTGGTTCAGGCACTGAACGCCTTTGAAGGCGCGGTGGTGCTGATCAGTCATGACCCCCATCTGGTTGATCTGGTGGCCGACCGCCTGTGGCTGGTGGCCGATGGCGCGTGCCGTCCCTATGCGGACGATCTGGCGACCTATGCCCGTTCGCTGGGGCAGGTAGCGGCGGAGGGACGGCGCGACCGGTCCAGACGCAAAGCGGACAACCAGCGGGCCAAAGGGACGCCGGCCGGTGCCTCAGTCCAGGCCCTCAAACGCCAGGCGGAGACAGCGGAAACAGCGGTAAGCGCCCTTAACCGGCAGAAAAACGAGCTGGCGGCAGCGCTGGCCGATCCCCGACACCACAGGGATGGCAGCACCATGGCGCAGTTGGCGCAGCAAGCGGCAGAGGTGTCGGCGAAACTGGCCAAGGCCGAAGCCCAGTGGCTGGCGCTGCTGGAACAGGTGGAAGCCAGAGCCGACCACACCAAGACCCTCAGCGGTCGTCGCTGACAGACTCCCAGCCGCTGGCCGACTGGCGGTAGTACTGAACCGTCCGCCCGGCCGCGGTGCAGTCACGCCAGCGCTGGCGGGCGACGGCGACAGCGGCCTCGTCGCGGTCGTCGAAGAACTCGCAACGCAGCGCATAACCGTCCAACCGGCTGTCAGCCCCATCGGTGACAATCAGCACACTGGCCTGGTTGGGGTTTTCGTCCTCTGGCGTTATCCACACGGGCTGCGCCGCCGCTGCGCCGTCCCGCGCCGTTCCATGGGGCAGAAACGAGTCCCGGCCATGGGTCCAGAGGGCGTGGCTGAGCGCCTCGGCACGCTCTGGCGAACCCGTCAGGACCACCGCCCGCCAGCCGCGGGCGATGACCTTTTCCAGAACCTCCGGCAAGGCCTGTTCCAGGGCCGTCCGGGTCAGGTGATAGAACCGGACCTCCACCGCCAATCCCGCCTCCACCATCGGTCGGGCCTATTTCTCGTAGTTGTCGGCCACCAGCCGGTCGAGCAGGCGCACACCCCAGCCCGTAGCACCGGACGGCACCGTCGGCCGCGCCTTGTCAGACCAGGCGACGGCGGCAATATCCAAATGCGCCCAGGGCACGCCCTTGTCCACAAACCGCTGCAGGAACTGGGCGGCGACGATGGAGCCGGCATTGCGGTTGGCGGCGATGTTCTTCACGTCAGCCACTTTGGAGTCGATCTCCCGGTCATAGGCATCGCTGAGCGGCAGACGCCAGACGCGCTCTTCCACCGCCTCGCCGGCTCGCGACAACTGGCCGGACAGGCGATCATCATTGCTGAACAGGCCCGCATAAGGGGCGCCCAGCGCAACCAGGATGGCGCCGGTCAGGGTGGCAAGGTCCACCATCAGGGCCGGCTTATATTTTTGCTGGGCGTAGGTCAGCACATCGCACAGGACCAACCGGCCCTCAGCGTCTGTATTGAGAATCTCGATGGTCTGGCCGGACATGGAGGAGACGATGTCGCCCGGCCGCTGGGCGTTGCCGTCGGGCATGTTCTCCACCAGGCCGACAATGCCAACCGCGTTGACCTTCGCCTTACGCCGGGCCAGCGCCCGCATCAGCCCGACGACGGTGCCTGAGCCGCCCATGTCCCACTTCATCATGTCCATGCCGGGGCCGGGCTTCAGCGAGATACCGCCGGTGTCGAAGGTGACTCCC
Organism: Alphaproteobacteria bacterium; assembly: GCA_040218575.1. Classification (NCBI taxonomy): domain Bacteria; kingdom Pseudomonadati; phylum Pseudomonadota; class Alphaproteobacteria; species Alphaproteobacteria bacterium. Next base: position 188,860 of record JAVJRE010000002.1, read on the forward strand.
TTGCCGATGAAGGCAAGCGGCGCCTGGGTTTTCGCCGCGCCATGCCATTCCATGATGACCACCCGGCCCGGCCGGGCGCTGCCCTGAGCGACGCCGAGAAGGGAGTGCATGCCAAGCTTGCGCAGGGCCGTCTCATCCAGCACCTGGACCTTGCAGCCGTCCTTGCGCAGGTCCAGCAACCGCTCCGCATAGGATTCCGGATAGAGCACGTTCGGCGGCTCGCTGACCACATCGCGGGTCAGAAAAACGCCGTCGGCGATGGCCGACAACCGGTCAAAGTGACGGCGCGCAGAGGCTGGACCTTTCAGCGCTATATCAAGGCTTTGCAGGGTTGGTTTCTTGTCATCACTGAGCCGCGTACGGTAGCGGTCAAAGCGGTAGGACTGGAGCCGCGCACCAAAGGCCAGGTGGGCCGCCATGTGGGCGCTGTCGAAGCGGCCGCGCCGTTCCGGCAGGAGGACCGTAGCCTGGCCATCACGCCGCTTATTGAGGCCATCCACCAGATTGGCGCCCAAAGCCTCCATGCCGGTGTCGTTGATGTCGCCGGCGGCGCCGAGGCCGGCGAGAATGATCCGTTTGAGCTCGGTGCCGGACGGCGCCGGGATGTCGAAGAGCTTGCCCTTGGCGCCGGCCTTGTCCCACGCCGCCATGGCGGCGCTGATCCGGCCATCCAGCGTGCGGTCCAGGTCGCGCGCCTCCGGTCCGAGCCGGCCACCGTCACCGACACAAAGAACCAGCGTCCCGGACTGCGGCGTGACCGCCGGCGTGATGGTGATTTCCATGGCAAACCCCTCCCCAAGTGCCGACGCGGCGAGGTCGCCGCAAATCGGGCGTTTCCTAGGCTGTTCCAACACCGCTCCGGCGTTGGCCCAACCGCCGCATTGTGTGGAAAGGGAGGACATGCGGCAACCGGCCCCACCCCGCCCCGATGCCGGGTCGTGGCAATCCCGGCACGGTTTGCCACCGCACACCAACCGGTGATTAACGTCCTGCCGTTAACCTTGCTGTTCCGCTTTTACCCGCCGACTGCTTAATATGCGCCGCCATGCACTTGAACCTGCCCCCTTTCCCCCGCTGCCCGCGCGCCGACGCTGATATCCGGCCGCGCCAGCCGCGCCGGCCCGGCCAGGCCGGGGACCGCCGGGCATGAGGCTGTCGGGCACCCTGTCCTTCTATATCGCGCGCCAGGTTCTGCTGTGGATCGCTCTGGTCGCCGGGGTGCTGCTGGCCGTGGTCTTTCTGTTCGACACGGTCGAGCTGCTGCGGCGGGCGGCTAGCCGCAGCGACGTCGGCGTCGGCCTGGTCTTTGCCATGGCGCTGCTCAAGGCACCGACCATGCTGCAGGAAATCATCTCCTTTGCGGTGCTGTTCGGCGCCATGGCGGCATTTGCCCGGTTGTCGCGGCACCATGAGCTGGTGATCGTCCGCGCCTCCGGCGTTTCGGCCTGGCAGTTCATGCTGCCGGCGATGGCCGTGGCGGTGGCGCTGGGCGCGGCCAAGCTGGGCTTCGTCAATCCACTGGCGGCCTCCATGCAGGCTCGTTTCGAGGCCGTCGAGAGCCGCCTGCTGGAAAGCGGTGCGAGCGCGCTGACCCTCACCGGCAACGGCCTGTGGCTGCGCCAGGCGGAAGCCGGTGGCGAGGCTATTCTGCACACGCCGGTGCCGCCGGGGGCGGATATGCGGCTGGTCAATGTGACCCTGTTCCGCTACGACGCCACGGGTCGCTTCATTGGCCGGGTTGACGCCCGCAGCGGCGCCCTGGAGGACGGCCAATGGCGACTGGTGGACGCGGTGGTGGCGACGCCGAACGAGCCGGCACGCCAGGTGGCAACCTATGTGCTGGCGACGGAACTGACGTCAGACCGCATCATGGACAGCTTTTCATCACCGGAAACCATCTCGTTCTGGGACCTGCCGGGCTTTATCGACACCATGCAGAAAGCCGGGCTGCCGGCCCTGCGTCATCGTCTGGAATGGAATCGCCTGGCCTCCAGCCCGTTCATGCTGGCGGCGATGGTGCTGCTGGCCGGCGCCTTTTCCATGCGACCGTCACGCCAGGGCGGCGTTCTACTGCTGATCGGCGCCGGTATTGCCGCAGGCTTCGTCATCTATTTCGGCTCCGACATCGTCTTTGCCCTGGGCCTGTCACAGGCGGTGCCGGTACCTCTGGCAGCGTGGGCGCCGGCCCTGTTCACCGCCCTGCTCGGCGGCTCCCTGCTGATTCACATGGAAGATGGCTGAGGCCGGCGCGGGCGGCGGCCCGACGATGATCGCCGGGAGGTGGCGCGCCAAAACCCGCCGGCGAGCCCAGAGGTGGCTTTGCGCCACGGGTCTGGCAGCCGTCGTGCTGGTAGCGGCGGTCCTGTCAGATGGCGGCGCGGCCCACGCCCAGCTGGCCCCCGACGAGGCCCTGCTGACGGCGGATGAAGTTGTCTTTGACCAGGACAACAACGTGATCCGCGCCATCGGCAATGTGGAGATTGCCTTCGGCCCACGCATCCTGCTGGCCGACATCGTGGCCTATGACCGCGGCAGCGACACGGTGACGGCAACCGGCAATGTCAGCCTGGTCGAGCCCAGCGGCGACGTCCTGTTCGCCGAGCGCGTGGTGCTGACCCGTGACCTGCAGGAAGGGCTGGTCGAGCAGATCCGCGTCCTGATGAGTGATCGCACCCGTATCGCCGCCCATTCGGGTGTGCGCAGCAGCGGCAACCGCACACGCTTTCGCCGGGCCGTGTTTTCGCCGTGCGAACTGTGCGCCGAGGCGCCGGAACGCGCACCCCTGTGGCAGATCACCGCCCGCACGGTGACCCACGACCAGACGGCCCAGCAGATCACCTACAACCATGCATTCATGGAAATCTACGGCGTTCCGGTGTTCTACACCCCCTATTTCAGCCACCCGGACCCGACCGTGGACCGCAAATCAGGCTTTCTGGCGCCCACATACCGCAGTTCCGAAACCCTCGGCAGCGGTATTGAAGTGCCGTATTACTGGGCCATTGCCGGCGACAAGGACGCCACCTTCGCGCCGATCTACTATTCCGACGTGGCGCCGGTGATGCAGGGCGAGTATCGCCAGACCTTCGACAACGGGTTTCTGACAGTCAACAGTTCGGCAACCAACCCGGACCGGCTGGAAGGCAATGCGCGCGTACCCGGTAGCGAATTTCGCGGTCATGTGGAAAGCACCGGCCGCTTTGCCATAGACGACACGTGGCGCTGGGGCTTCGACGCCAACCGGTCGACCGACGATACCTACTTGCGGCGCTACAGGCTGGGCAACCTTACTGCCGAGCAATCCCTGACCAGCAACGCGTTCGTGGAAGGGTTCCGCGGTCGCAACTACGCAGCAGCCAACACATTCTTCTACCAGGGGCTGCGGGCAGGCGATGACCCGGACACGATTCCGGTCATCCTGCCGGTCCTGGACTATCGTCATGTAGGGACTCCCGGGCGGCTTGGCCTGCGGACCGAAGGCGACGCCAATCTGCTGGTTCTGGAGCGCGATGACGGCACCGACAGCCGCCGCCTGGCCCTGCGTGGCGGGGTCGCCCTGCCGTACACGGCGCCGGCCGGCGACATCTATACCCTGCGCGCTGATATACGAGCCGACGCCTATCACGCCGCCGGCGTGGTCAATGCCGACGATCCGACGCGCACGGGCGAGGGATTCGCGGGCCGGGTCTTTCCACAGGTCAGTCTGGAATGGCGCTATCCCTTTGTCCGGCGACGGCCGGCCGTGCGAGAGGTATTCGAACCGATCGCCGAGGTCATCATGGCGCCAACCGGCGGCAATTCATCGGAAATACCCAACGAGGACAGTCTGGCCTTCGAATATTCGGCGGCCAACCTGTTCTCCGACAACCGGTTTCCCGGATTTGACCGGGTCGAGACCGGCCCGCGCGCCAATTATGGCCTGCGCTATGGCGTATATGCCGACAGCGGCGCCAGCGCCACCGCCCTGGTCGGCCAGTCATACCGCCTGCACGAAGACTCGGTGTTCTCTGAGGTCTCGGGCCTGTCAGACCACGTCTCGGACGTGGTGGGACGGGTCAACTTCAACCTGCCGGGCATCGCCGATATCACCTATCGGGCGCGCTTCAATAAGGACGACCTGACCGCCCGACGCAGTGAACTGCTTACCACTTTCGGCCCGTCGCGCCTTAGAACCAGTATCAGTTATGGCTTCTATGATGCTGATTCACAAAGTGGTTTTCAGGATCGGGAAGAGCTGTCCGCGTCCATGATCGCAGGCCTCAACGATTACTGGTCGGTGTTCGTGCGCCATCGCCGCTCGCTGGTGGATGATGGTGGATCGCTGAGCAGCGGCCTGGGCGCGATCTATCAGGACGAGTGCTATCAGATGGAGCTGTCGCTGGACCGCAACTTCACGGTTGACCGTGACCTGCAGCCGGACGATACGCTGTTCGTGCGGATTGTTTTCAAGCACCTTGGCCAGGTCGCGCCAAAAAGCTCGTTCTAGGCCGGGGCCGGCACGGGGTTTGCCGGCACAGGGTATGAGAGCCGGCGGATCTTCTAGGCGTTGCTGGCGAAATCGCGGAACGGCGCCGGACACACGGCCGCGAGCCCGGCATGGTGACGGGTTCGGCGCGCACGTATGATCGCCCGTCCAGTGCATACGAGAGAGGCGTGATGGCAGGATCACAACCACAGGCGGGAATTGACGGCAGGAGAGCGCCTGCGCGGTTAGGCCGGCTGCTCGCCGCGGCGCTGGCCGGGGTGGTCCTGCTGGCTCTGTCGGCGGCGGGCCCGTTGTGGTCGGCAGGCGGCGGGCGTGGCGCGGCGCAGGCGCAGGAGCTTCTCGGCATCGCCGCCGTGGTCAACGATCAGGTGGTGTCCCTGTATGACCTGAACGGTCGCCTCCGCGTGGCGCTGGCTGCATCACGGCTGCCCAACACGGCGGAGGTTCGCGACGAGCTGGCGCCGCGCGTACTGCGTCAGCTTATCGACGAACGACTGCAGGCGCAGGAGGCGCGCAGCCGCGGGATTTCCGTCCGGCCGGAAGAAATCGAGCGGGCGCTGGCCATCATCCGCGAGCAGAACCGCGTTCCGGTCGAGGCGTTTGACGAGTTTCTCGCCGCCAACGGCGTACCAAAGGACGCCCTCGTGCAGCAACTGACCAGCAGCATTCTATGGGACAAGCTGGTGAGGCTGCGCTTTCGCGATTCGATCCAGATCGGTGATGAGGAAATTGATGCGGTTCTGGAGCGCCTGAACAAGGCCAGCGGCAAAACGCAGAGCCATGTCTATGAGATTTTTTTGCGCTTTGACGCCGGCGAAGATCGCACCGAGTTACGCATCCTGGCCAACCGGCTGGCCCAGCAATTGCGCGACGGCGCCAATTTCACGTCCGTCGCCCGGCAATTCTCCGACAGCGCCACGGTGGCGGTGGGCGGCGAAATCGGCTGGGTTCTGCCGGGTGACCTCAGCCAGGCGCTGGATCAGGTGATCCAGGCCGCCGAACCAGGCCAGATCGCCGGCCCGATCGAAACGCGCGAGGGCCTCTATCTGCTGGCCATCGCCGACCGTCGGACAGTGGATGCGCCGGATCCGGGCGGCATTGAAGTGACCCTGCGGCAGATGGTTCTGCCACTGGCGGGCGATGCGGATGAGGCAGAGCGCAGCAGTCAGTTGGCCCTGGGCACCCAGCTCAGCCAGACTATCGCCGGCTGCGATGATCTGGCGGCGGTGGCCGGCGAAATGGGTGCCAGTGCGCCGGCAGCGCCGACCACCCTGGCGATGCGCGACCTCAACCCGGCCATGAGCGATCTGGTGGCCAGCCTTGAGCCCGGCCAGGTGAGCCAGCCGGTGGAGGTGGAAAACGGTGTCATGCTGGTCGCCTTGTGCGACCGGCAGGAGGTCGGGGATACCGCCGCGCGCACCCAGGTCAGCCAGCAATTGTTCCTGGAGCGGCTGGGCCTGTCGGCGGCCAGCTATCTGCGCGACCTGCGCCAGGCCGCCTTCATCGAAGTCCGCCTGTAGGCCGGCGAGAGACGCCATGACCGGCCCGCACACGCCGCGTTCCATCGTTGTCAGTATGGGCGACCCGGCGGGTATCGGGCCCGAGCTGGCTCTACAGGCCTGGCAGCATGAGCGGGCGTCCCTGCCCCCCTTTGCGCTGCTGGCGGACGGCGCTCACCTGGCCGGCCTGGCCCGGCGCATAGGCCTGGCGGACCTGCCGTTGCAGCCGGTGGAAAGCCCGGATCAGGTGAACCGGACCTTTGCCACCGCCCTGCCGGTGCTGACCTGCCCGCTGGCCCGGCCGGCGACCCCCGGCACCCCGGACCCGGCCAACGGCGCGGCGGTGGTGGAGGCCATCCGCCGGGGCGCCGCCTACTGTCTGAGCGGCGAGGCGCGGGCCCTGGTGACCTTGCCGATCCACAAGAAGACCCTGTACGACGCCGGCTTTGGCTTTCCCGGCCATACGGAATATCTGGGCCAGTTGTGCGGCGGCAAACCGGTCATGCTGCTGGTCGGCGGCGGCCTGCGGGTGGCGCCGGTGACCATTCATCTGGCGCTGCGGCAGGTGGCAGACAGTTTGCGCCAGGCGGACATCGTCCATGCCGGCCGGGTGGTGGCAGAGGCGTTGCGACGGGATTTCGCCATTGCGGAGCCCAGGCTGGCCGTCGCCGGGCTCAACCCCCATGCCGGCGAAGATGGCGCGCTGGGCGACGAGGAGCGACGCATTATCGCCCCGGCGGTGGCCGCGCTGGCGGCAGAGGGCTGGCAGGTCAGCGGTCCATGGCCGGCCGACAGCCTGTTCCACGAAGCCGCCAGAGAGCGCTATGACGCGGTTCTGACAATGTATCATGACCAGGCCTTAATACCTTTGAAAACATTAGATTTTTACGGTGGGGTCAATACGACTCTGGGGATCGGCATTGTCCGCACCTCACCGGACCACGGCACGGCGTTCGACATTGCCGGCCGGGCTATCGCCCATCGCGGCAGCCTGGTGGCGGCCCTGCGCCTGGCCGCCGACATGGCCCGCGCCCGCGCCGCACAACCGGCACCGGCAGCAGCACCGTGAGCCGGTGGTGAGCCGGTGTTGAGCCCATAGTGAACAACGATCCCGCCGCCGCTGTGGCGGCGTTGCCGCCGCTGCGCGAGGTTATCGCCCGCCATGGCCTGGCGGCGCGGCGCGGCCTCGGCCAGAACTTCATTCTTGACCTCAACCTGACCCGGCGCATCGTCCGCGCCGCCGGCGATCTTCGCGATGTGTCGGTGGTGGAGGTGGGCCCCGGACCCGGCGGCCTGACCCGCGCCCTGGTTGAAAGCGGGGCGCGGCGTATTATTGCCGTGGAGACCGACCCGCGCTGCCTGGCCGCCCTGGAGCCGCTGGTGGAGGCCGCCGCCGGGCGTCTGGAAGTCCACCATGGTGACGCTCTTCGTCTGGACCTCAGCACGCTGGCACCCGCACCGCGGATCATAATCGCCAACCTGCCCTACAACGTGGCGACGCCGCTGCTGATCGGCTGGCTGCGCCAGGGCCCGGTATGGGACCGCCTGGTCCTGATGTTTCAGCGGGAGGTGGCCATGCGCCTGGCCTCACCGCCGGGCAACCGCACCTACGGCCGTCTGAGTGTGCTGGCCCAGTGGCTGGCCGAGGTGCAGCTTTTGTTCGATGTGGACGCGAGTGCCTTCGTGCCGCGGCCGGCAATAACCTCCACCGTGGTGCGCCTGACCATGCGCCCGGCGCCGCTGGCGGCGGCTGACCCGGAGGTGCTGCAGCGCGTCACCGCGGCCGCCTTTGGCGGCCGGCGCAAGATGCTGCGGCGCTCTCTGAGCGGGCTGGTGGCGGCGCCTACAGCGCTGCTGGAGAGCCTCGCCATTGACCCGCAGGCACGGGCGGAGAGTCTCAGCGTCGAGCAGTTCTGCGCCCTGGCGCGGCGCATCGAAGAAATGGAAAAAAAGACTTTAGATTAGTATGTTAATGGCCTGTTCTGAGTTTTCTTACGAAGTCCGACAAACCGCTTTGGCGCTCCCGCTTCAGACGCTCCGCATGTAGAATCGCGCGCACGTCACGCAGACAGGCGGCGAAATCATCATTGACGATCACATAGTCATATTCGGCCCAGTGGCTCATTTCGTCGGCGGCCCGCCCCATGCGCTCGGCAACCACTTCGGCCGGATCCTGGGCCCGGCTCTGCAACCGCTCTTCCAGGGCGGTGAGCGACGGCGGCAGGATGAAGATACTGACCAGGTCCTCACGGGCATTCTCCGCCAACTGCTGGGTGCCCTGCCAGTCAATGTCGAACAGTACGTCGTGGCCGGCGGCGAGCACGGCGGCGACCGGCTCCTGTGGCGTCCCGTAGTAGTGACCGAAGACCTTGGCGGACTCCAGAAACTGCCGCCGGTTGAGCATCAGGTTGAAAGCGACCCGGTCCATGAAATGATAGTCGCGGCCGTCCACTTCCGACGGGCGCGGCGGCCGGGTCGTCGCCGAAACGCTCATCTCCAGGCCGGGTTCCTGGGCGAGAAGAGCGCGTGACAGCGTCGTCTTGCCGGCTCCGGACGGGGAAGACAGGACCAGCATCAGGCCACGCCGTTTTATCGCCATCGCCTGTGCCTCTGCATCCCTATGTCCCGCGACCGGTGGGCGTGCATATCTCGTCGCCTGCACCACCCCTCCACCCCGGGCGCCGCGCCGGCGACGGTGGGGGCGTAGCCTTACTCCACATTCTGGGCCTGCTCGCGCAGGCGATCCACCGCCTGCTTGAGGTCGAGACCGATGGCGGTAAGTTCCGTGGTCTGTGCCTTGGCGCACAGGGTGTTGGCCTCGCGATTAAACTCCTGACAAAGGAAGTCCAGCCGGCGGCCGGCCGGCGCGCCGCCGTCCACAAGGTCACGGGCCTGGGCGATATGGGCAGCAAGCCGGTCCAGTTCCTCCCGCACGTCGCCTTTCACCGCCAAAAGCGCCAGTTCCTGAGCCACGCGATCCGGGTCAATGGCGGAATCGCCGGCGCCGGCGGCCAGCAAATCAGCAAGCTGCCGCGCCAGCACCCGACGCATGGCCTCAGGCTGGCATTCCGCCGCCGCACCGGCCGCCGTCACCAGCGCCGCAATATCATCGAGCAGCCGACCGAGCACCGCCGCCAGGGCGGCACCTTCGGCCAGACGGGCGGCGACAAGGCCGTCCAGAGCGTGGTCGAGACCAGCCAGCAGCACATCGTCTGAAATATCGTCCGGGACAGATCCGCCGGCGGCGCTGACCACCACGCCGGGAACCGCCAGCAAGGCCTCCAGCCGTGGCGGCCCATCGCCAACGCGGCCAGGATAGTCGCCGGCCAGGCCAATCAAATGGTCAAGCCAGGAGCGGTTGATCACATAAGCCGGCGCCTCGTCCTGCCGCTCCAGACGAAGGTTCAGGCTGACAGCGCCACGGCTGAAGCGCGCCTGGGCCCGGCGGCGCACCTCCGCCTCCAGCCGGTCGAGACCGCCCGGCAGGCGGCAGCGCAGGTCGAGACCGCGGCCATTGACGCTTTTCGCCTGCCATAACCAGACGACGGCACCGGCCGCGCCGCCTTCCTCCGCGAACCCGGTCATGCCGGACAGGGGTGGGGCCGTCATGGCGCGCCGTCCTCCACCTGGTCGTTCTCCCCTGCCCCGTCACCGGCCTGCAACGCGCGCAGACGGCGGACGTTGCGATTATGCTCCGCCAGGGTGGCGGCAAAGAGATGACCGCCGGCGCCGTCGGCGACGAAGTAGAGAAAATCGGTCTCCGCCGGCTGCATGACCGCCTGCAGGGCCGCGCGGCCGGGATTGGCGATGGGTCCCGGCGGCAGGCCGCGCACTCGATAGGTGTTGTAGGGCGAATCGACGGTCAGGTCGGCGCGACTGAGCGGTCTGTCCAATAGGCCATCGGGCCCGGCCAGAGCGTAAGCCACGGTCGGGTCGGCCTGCAGCCGCATGTTGCGGCGCAGACGGTTGATGAACACGCTGGCGACCAGCGGCCGCTCGCCGTCACGGGCGGTCTCACGCTCGACGATGGAGGCAAGGATTACCGCCTGCCACGGCGACTCCAACGGCAGGTCGGGGGCGCGGGACACCCACAGGGTATCGAGCAGCGCCGACATGGCGGCGACCATCCGGCCGGCCATGCCATTGGCCGAATCACCCCAGACATAATTGTAGGTTTCCGGCAGCAGCATTCCCTCGGGCAGGGCCGACCGCTCCAGCGGTCCGACCAGCCCCGGCGCGGCGCTGAGGAGGGCGGCGGCGGCGGTGGTGGTCAGGCCTTCGGGCAGGGTGAACTGGCGGACCACGATCCGGCCGGACGCGATCAGGCGCGCCGCCTGGCGGGCGGATATGTCCGGCCCAAACGCATACTCACCAGCCTGCAGCACACGGGCGAGGCCGCTGGATCGAACACCGAGTGTGAATGTGAGGGGGCTGCGGATGACGCCGGCGTCGGCCAGGTGGCGGGCGATTTCGCCCAAGCCGGCGCCGGCCGGCACCACGACCTGCACGTGGCGATCCAGCGGTCCCGGGGCGACCCAGCCACGCCAGGCCCAGCCAGCGACAGCGACGACAATAAGAAGAAGGAGACCAGAAGCCAGGACAACAGCGGACCGGCGGGTCATCTGGCGACGCCGTCGCCCTAAACGCAGGGGCTGAAGATCAGCGAAGCGTTGGTGCCACCGAACCCGAAGGAGTTGGACAGCACATGGCGGACGGTGCGCTTTTTCGCCACCAGCGGCACCAGATCTATGTCACATCCAGGCGACGGGTCTTCCAGGTTGAGGGTCGGCGGCACGATGCCATGCTTCATAGCGAGAATGGAGAAAATCGCCTCGACGCTGCCGGCCGCACCCAGAAGATGGCCGATGGCCGACTTGGTGGACGACATGGACAGCGTGTAGGCGTGGTCGCCAAACAGGCGCTTGATCGCCCCCAGCTCCACCTCGTCGCCTTTTGGCGTGGAGGTGCCATGAGCGTTGATATAGTCGATGTCCTGCGGCCGCAGGCCCGACCGCTTGAGGGCCGCAGACATGGAGCGGAATCCGCCGCTGCCATCCTCCGCCGGCGCCGTCGCGTGATAGGCATCACCGGACATGCCGTAGCCGGTCAACTCCGCATAGATTTTGGCGCCGCGGGCACGGGCGTGCTCCAGCTCCTCCAGCACGATGATGCCAGCACCCTCGCCCATGACGAAACCGTCACGACCCTGGTCCCACGGCCGGGAGGCGCGGGTCGGCTCGTCATTGTAGCGGGTGGACAGGGCGCGAGCGGCGGCGAAGCCGGCCAGGCCAAGCCGGCAGACGGCGGCTTCCGTTCCGCCAACCACCATGACATCGGCGTCATCCAGGGCGATCAGCCGGCCGGCATCGCCGATGGCGTGGGCGCCGGTGGAGCAGGCGGTGACCACCGCGTGATTAGGCCCCTTAAAGCCATAGCGGATCGACACATGGCCGGCTGCCAGATTGATCAGGGCCGAGGGGATGAAATGGGGGCTGATACGCCGCGGCCCGCGCTCATAGAGCGTGATGGACCCTTCATAGATGACCGGCAGGCCACCGATTCCGGAGCCGATAAGAACGCCGGTTCGCTCTCGCGACGGCTCGTCCTGTGGCGCCCAGCCTGAATCTTCCACCGCCTCGACGGCGGCCGCCATGGCGTAGACGATGAAGGTATCCAGGCGGCGGCGTTCATGCGCCGGCATGGCGCTGTCGGGATTGAACAGCCCCGGCCCGTCACCGGTCGGCACCAGGCCGGCGATCTTCGAGGCAATATCCGACACGTCGAACGTTTCAATGGCGCGGATGCCACTTTCGCCGGCAATCAGGCGTTGCCAGGTCGCCTCGACCCCGGCGGCCAGAGGCGTGACCATGCCCAGACCCGTAACAACGACGCGCCTCACGGCCCGGCCATTTCTACGGGTCGCCCGAACCGAATCTGGGTGAGTCGAACCATGATGCGCGACACGCGACGCGCGGCGCGATCAGCCGGCGTTGCTGTCGATATAGGTGATGGCGTCCTTGACGGTAACGATTTTCTCCGCGGCCTCGTCCGGAATCTCGCAGCCGAACTCTTCCTCGAAGGCCATCACCAGCTCGACGGTGTCGAGGCTGTCCGCCCCGAGGTCGTCAATAAAGCTGGCGCTTTCCGTTACCTTGGACTCATCAACCCCAAGATGTTCGACGACGATTTTCTTCACGCGATCCGAGACGTCACTCATCTGATGCCATGTCCCCAAAACAAGAGCCGGAGAAATCTGTCATTCCTGCGGCTGGTCGAAAATGAAAGCGTCCTGTTCCTGCAACGAACGGTAAAGGTGTCCGCCACCAGACGCCGCGGCTGGCTTTATCATAGTTATTTCACCGTGGCCAGCGTCATGCCACCCCCGGCGACAGGCCCGTGTCAGGGCCCGGCCGGGCCATCAGATCATCGCCATGCCGCCATTGACGTGCAGGGTCTGGCCAGTGATGTAGGCGGCCTGCTCGCTGGCCAGAAAGCGAACCGCGCCAGCCACGTCTTCCGGCTGGCCGAGACGCCCGGCGGGAATTGCCGACAGCAAGGCCGCGGTACGGTCTTCGCCAAGGCCATCGGTCATGGCCGTCCTGATGAAGCCCGGCGCGACGCAATTGACCGTGATCTGACGCGCCGCCACTTCCTGGGCGAGAGCCTTGGTCAGACCGGTGACGCCGGCCTTGGCCGCGGCATAGTTCGCCTGGCCCGCATTGCCGGTGGCGGCGACCACCGAAGTGATGGAGATGATGCGTCCCCAACGCGCCTTCAGCATGCCCCGCAACAAGGCGCGCGCCAGGTGAAAGCCGGCGGTCAGGTTGACCTGCAGGACGGTGTCCCATTCCTCGTCCTTCATGCGCATCGCCAGATTGTCCCGCGTGATGCCCGCATTGTTGACCAGGATATCAATCGCCTGACCGGCGGCCTGGGCGGCCTGCGCCGGCAGGGCGTCCACCGCCGCCATGTCCGACAGATCACACGGCGCCACGACCGCGCTGTCGCCGAGATCGGCGGCCAGCGCCTGCAACGCGGCATGGCGGGTGCCGGAGACCACGACGCGGGCGCCACCGGCCACAAGGTCACGGGCGATGGCTCCGCCAATGCCGCCGGATGCGCCGGTCACCAGGGCCACCCGGCCTGTGAGATCGAATGTCATGGGTCTTCCCCCCTTAACCAAGCAGCTTGAGTACGCCATCCAGTGAAGCCGGATCGGCTGCGCTGGCGACCGTCAGATCACGATCACAGCGGCGCACCAGACCGGACAGAACCCGGCCCGGACCCAGTTCGACAACGGTGTCCACGCCGGCGGCACGCAGCGCCGCAACACTCTCTCGCCAGCGCACTCGGCCGGTCACCTGGCGGACCAGCAGGTCGCGAACCAGCGACGGCTGGGTGACGGCCTGGGCCGTGACGTTGGCGATCAGCGGCGCGGCCAATGGCGAAAGAGCCACCGCCGCCAGCGCAGCGTCCATGACCTCCGCCGCCGGGGCCATGAGCCGGCAATGAAAGGGCGCGCTGACCGGCAGGGGCACCGCCCGGCGAGCGCCTCGTTCGCCGGCCAGGACAATGGCCTGCTCCACCGCCAGACGGTCGCCGCTGACGACGATCTGGTCGGGCGTATTGTCGTTGGCCACCTCGCAGACCAGGCCGGCACCCGCCGCGCGGGCGGCATCGGCGGCGAGATTTTCAACGGCGGCGAGATCGAGGCCGAGAATGGCGGCCATGGCGCCGGCATCGGCGGGAACGGCCTGTTGCATGGCGTCGCCGCGCTGGCGCAGCAAACGAGCCGCATCGCCAAGAGACAGGGCGGCAACCGCCGTCAGCGCGGTATATTCCCCCAACGAGTGGCCGGCGACACAGGTCGCCGCCTGACCGAGCGGTCGGCCAAGCTCGCCTTCAAGCGCGCGTACCACAGCCATGCTGGCGGCGAGCAGGGCGGGCTGGGTATTGCGCGTGAGCTGCAGGTCGCTTTCCGGTCCCTCGGCGATCAGCCGGGACAGGCGTTCGCCCAGGGCGTCGTCCACTTCCTCGAAGGCCATGCGCGCCGCCGCAAAGGCGGCAGCAAGGTCCTGCCCCATGCCGACGGCCTGGCTGCCCTGGCCCGGAAAGACGAATGCGAAGGCGCCCAAGGTGCAATCTCCAGCGTACATGGCGGCCGCCGGCGACCGTGTCCGGCCCCTGCTGTCTAGCGCCTGGCCGCCGCCCCTGTCACCCGTCCCCGCCGATGGCCCCAACGGCGCCCGATAGAGGCCTTCTACACGGCGCGCCGCTTGCCACGGACACGGGCCTGTGGCAGGTTCCGTGCCCCTCCTTGCCGGCATGGGCCGGCTAGGGTCGGGCGGCTGAGCACCGGGTCTGTATTCGGTTTGTTCCGGAACACAGACCCTCCGCCACAGCGCCGATCCACTGAACAGCCATAAGGGGTACGGGATTTGTCTTACTACGAGTGCGTCTTCATCGCCCGACAGGACGTATCGCAGGGCCAGGTTGACAGCCTGACCGAGGCGATGTCCGCGGTGGTGACCGGCAATGGCGGCGCCGTCGCCGGGACCGAAAGCTGGGGTCTGAAAAACCTCGCCTACCGGATCAAGAAAAACCGCAAAGGCCACTATGTGCTGATGAACATAGAGGCGCCGCACGCGGCGATTGAAGAACTCGACCGCCAGATGCGGTTGAACGAGGATATCATCCGTCATCTGACGATCCGTCTTGATGCCCTCAACACCGAACCGTCGGCCATGCTGCAGAACCGCGGCGCGCGGCCGGGCGGACGGCGTGGCGATGACCGCGACGATGATCGCCCGCGGCGCAGCCGCAGCGATGATGGCGACGACGAACGGCCGCGGCGCAGCCGCAGCGACGATGATGACGACAGGCCGCGCCGGCGCAGCTCGGGAGATGAGTCATGAGTAACGCACGCGGTGGGTTCGGCGGTCGGCGGCCGTTTTTCCGTCGCCGCAAGACGTGCCCCTTCTCCGGCGCCAATGCGCCGGTGATCGACTACAAGGACGTCAAGTTGTTGCAGCGCTTCGTTTCAGAGCGTGGCAAGATCGTCCCCAGTCGCATCACCGCGGTTTCGGCCAAGAAGCAGCGGGCGCTGGCGCAGGCAATCAAGCGGGCGCGTTTCCTGGCCCTCTTGCCCTATTCCGTGCAGTAGCACGGGGGAGATCAGAACATGCAGATCATCCTGCTGGAACGGGTCGAGAAGCTTGGCGAGATTGGCGCCGTCGTCAACGTCAAGTCCGGCTTCGCCCGCAACTTCCTGCTGCCGCAGAAGAAGGCGCTGCGCGCCACCTCTGACAATCTGGCCTATTTCCAGACACAGCGGGCAGAAATCGAGAAATCCAACGCCGAGGCGCGCGACATTGCGAGCCAAACCGCCAAGACCATTGACGGCAAGGAGCTGATCCTGATCCGGCAGGCCGGCGATTCAGGGCAGTTGTATGGCTCGGTCAACGCCCGTGATATTGCCGAGGGGGCATCCGCCCTGGGGACCCGCGTCGAGCGCAGCCGGGTGCGCCTGGAAAAGCCCATCAAGACCCTTGGCCTGCATCCGGTGCGGGTCGTGCTCCACCCGGAAGTCATCGTCACGATGACAGCCAATGTAGCCATGAGCACAGAAGAAGCGGTGATGCAGCGCGAACGGGGTGGCGCCGTGACGCGCGCCGATCTGAGCGAAGCCGAAGAGGTGCGCGAGGCCGCGGAAGCCGCCTTCCAAGCATCCGGCACCGGTGACGGGGATAGCGCGACAGGCGGTGGCGAGCATGAGTCGCCGGTTGACGCGCTGACTGGCGAAAGCTCGGAGGAGGCTGCCTCCGGCGGCTGAGCCGCCGCGTTGCGCTTGCCGTCAAGAGGGAGGTCTCGGCGGTCATGCTCGATACAGTGCTGAAGCGGTTGATCAGCGTGGGGCGGCTTGAGGTCGTGGACCATGCCGGAAAACGGCGTGTCTTCGAAGGCAGCCGGCCCGGACCGACGGCGACCATCCGTCTGGCCGACCGGGCGACGGAATGGCGGATTGTCCGCAACCCGAAGCTGGCGGTTGGCGAAGCCTATATGGACGGTCGCCTGACGGTGGAGGATGGCGACCTATACGGCTTTCTGGACTTGTGTGCCCGTAATCTGGGGGCGCCAACCAACCTGCCATTTCACGGCGGCTGGTCGCTGCTGCAACGGCTGACGCGTCATATTCACATGTTCAATCCGGTGGGTCGGGCCAAGACCAATGTGGCCCACCACTATGACCTGTCGGACACGCTGTACGACCTGTTTCTGGACCGTGACCGCCAGTATTCCTGCGCCTATTTCGCCAGTGACAATGATTCGCTGGAAATTGCCCAGGACAACAAGAAACGGCACATCGCCGCCAAACTGCTGCTGGAGCGCGGGCAGAAGGTACTGGACATCGGCTCCGGCTGGGGCGGCATGGGCCTGTACCTGGCTGAAGTCGCCGGCTGCGACGTGACCGGCGTCACACTGTCGGAAGAGCAGCACAAAGTGTCAAACCGGCGCGCCGAAGATGCGGGGCTGAATGACCGCGTACGGTTCAAGCTGCAGGACTATCGTGACGAGGCCGGACAGTACGACCGCATCGTCTCGGTGGGCATGTTCGAACATGTGGGCGCCGGCCACTATCTGGAGTATTTCCGCAAGGTCCGCCAGTTGCTGAAACCGGACGGCGTGATGCTGCTGCACTCCATTGGCCGCATGGAACCCCCCGGCGGCACCAACCCGTGGCTGCGCAAGTACATTTTCCCGGGCGGCTATACGCCGGCTTTGAGCGAAACCCTGCGCGCGCTTGAACGGGCCGGCCTGTGGGTCACCGATATCGAGATCCTGCGCCTGCACTACGCCAAGACCCTGCGTGAGTGGCGCCGCCGGTTCAACGCCAACCGGGCCCGCATCGAACAGATCTATGACGAGCGGTTCGGTCGCATGTGGGATTTCTACCTGGCCGGCTGTGAGGTGGCGTTCCGCCACATGGGGCAGATGGTCTTTCAGATGCAGATCACGCGCGAGCAGACCGCCGTGCCCCTGACCCGCGACTATATGGTGGACTGGGAACGCGAACGTATGAGCGATCAACCAATGGCCAACCAGTCGGTCGCCTGACGCCACTGACGATTCTATCCCCGGGTTTCTCGTCGCTCCACAGGCAATGACGCTTTCGCTCCTGTCGCCGCTGGCGCGCATCGGTTAGCATCCGGTCATGCCGCCCGCCGATACAGACAACATTGCCCGCCTTCCCTTTGCCGCACCGCAGGACGGCAACCAGCCGCGCGTCCCGCCGCGTAACCTGGAAGCGGAGATGGCGTTGCTTGCGGCCTTGCTGCTCAACAACAATGCCCTTGAGCGGGTCAGCGAGTTTCTGCGACCGGAACATTTCGCCGATCCCCGCCATGGCCGCATCTTCGAGGCGGTCGGCCGGCTGATTGATCGCGGTCAGATCGCCGACGCCCTGACCCTGAAAGACTATTTCGATGGCGACGAATCCTTCGCCGAGCTGGACGGCAGCCGCTACCTGGCAGCGCTGGTGGACAATGCGGTGTCCATCGGCGGCGCCTATGACTATGCGCGCACGGTGCATGACCATTATCTGCGGCGCGAACTGATTAGCCTGGGCGACGACATGGTCGCCAACGCCTTTCATCTGGACATCGAAACGACCGCGGCCGACCAGATCGAGCAAAGCGAAACGAGGCTTTATGATCTTGGCGAGAAAGGCCAGCGCGAGGGCGGTTTTCTCAGCTTCGATGAGACCCTGACGCGGGCCATTTCCATGGCCGAGAGCGCCTTTCAGCGGGAAGGCCAGCTGACCGGCGTGGCCACCGGCCTGAACGACCTGGACCGCCTGCTGGGCGGCTTGCATCCGTCGGACCTGCTGATTCTCGCCGCCCGTCCGGGCATGGGAAAATCGGCGCTGGCCACCAACATCGCCTATAACGCGGCGCGGGCTTTCCGCCAGGAGACCGATGAGCACGGCGACACGCGCCATATGGATGGGGCGGTGGTCGGGTTCTTCTCGCTGGAAATGTCATCGGAACAGTTGGCCACCCGTATTCTGGCCGAGGTCAGCACGGTGCCGTCAGAGAAGATCCGCCGTGGTGAAATGAACCACGACGACTTTGACCGCGTGGTGCGCGCCAGCCAGGAACTGTCCAGCCTGCCGCTATATATCGACGACACGCCGGCCCTGACCGTCAATCAGATTCGCACCCGCGCCCGTCGACTGAAACGGACCCATGGTCTGCACATGATCGTCGTTGACTATCTGCAACTGATCCAGTCCGGCGCCAGCCGTCGCAACGACGGGCGCGTTCAGGAAGTCTCCGAGATTTCCCGCGGGCTGAAGACTCTCGCCAAAGAACTGGACGTTCCGGTTCTTGCCCTGTCGCAGTTGTCACGGGCGGTGGAGCAGCGCGAGGACAAGCGGCCGCAGCTTTCGGACCTGCGCGAATCCGGCTCCATCGAACAGGACGCCGATGTGGTGATGTTCATCTATCGCAAGGAATACTACCTGCGCGAGCCGCAGCAGCGCGAGGACGAGAACGAAGGGCATTTCATCGAACGCTATGAGCGATGGCAGACACAGTTTCAGGAAGCGCAGCACAAGGCGGAAGTGATCATCGCCAAGCAGCGTCATGGCCCGACCGGCGAAGTACGCCTGTACTTCGACGGTCCGACCACCAAGTTCGACAATCTGGCGGCGGACGACCGCCTGCCCGACCCCGCCTTCTGAGCGAGAGCGGCAAACCATGACCGACGCTGCGCCGCCGGCGGGCGCGGTTCTCTCCATCGATCTGGCGGCCATCGGCCGCAACTGGCAGCGGTTGCAGCGCCAGGTGGCCCCGGCGGTGTGCGCCGGCGTGGCCAAGGCCAACGGCTATGGCCTGGGGCTGGAGGCGGTGGGCGACGCCCTGTGGCGGGCCGGCTGCCGGGTCTTCTTCGTCGCCCAGTCCAGCGAGGGCGTGCGCCTGCGGGCGGCCCTGCCCGACGCTACCATCGCCGTGCTGAACGGTCTGATGGCCGGCGAGGAGTCGATGATGCTGGAGCATCGGTTGATGCCGGTTCTCAATGACGCCGGCCAGGTGGACCGCTGGTCACGGACCGCGCGGGCGCAGGAAGCGCTATTACCGGCGATTCTGCATGTGGACACCGGCATGGCGCGCCTGGGCCTGGCGGCGGCGGACATGGCGCAACTGGCCGATAGTCCGGACCGCTTCGCCGGCATCCGGCTGGCCTGGGTGATGAGCCACCTGGTCATCGCCGAGGAGCCGGACCACCCGCTGAACCGGCAGCAGCGCGACGCGTTTGTCCGGGCGCGGCAACATCTGCCCGCGGCGGCGGCGTCCCTGGCCAACTCCTCCGGCATCTTTCTGGGGCGCCCGTATCACTTTGACATGGCCCGGCCGGGGGTCGCCCTGTACGGCGTGAATCCGCAACCCGGTCGCCCCAATCCTATGGAGCAAGTGGTTGGCATTAAAGCCAGAATCCTCCAGCTTCGCGAAATTGACCGGGGTCAGACCGTTGGCTATGGTGCGACCTTCTCCGCCGCCCGGCCAAGCCGGATCGCCACCCTCGCCGCAGGCTATGCGGACGGCTTTCCACGCAGCCTGTCGGGGCATTCGGTGGTCCACATAGCAGGACGGGTGGCGCCCGTCGCCGGCCGGGTGTCCATGGATCTCATCACCGTTGACGTGAGCGGCCTGCCGGCCGATTCGGTTGTGCCCGGCGGCTGGGCCAACCTGACAGGGCCGGAGCATGATCTGGACGCCCTGGCCGCCGACGCCGGCACCATCGCTTATGAACTGCTGGTCGGTCTTGGCCAACGTTTTGAGCGGCGCTACACGGCGGCCTTGCCGCACACCGCCCCGCCGCACCCTGTCCCCGCCGATTGTGCGTTCGCGGATGGGACCTCCGCGGATGGGGCGGGCCCGGCAGATGACGCCGGCCAAAGCGGCTGACCATGCCGGTCGTCGCCCCCATCGGCCGTTTCGTGCTGGCGTTCGCGGTGACCGCCGGCCGCATCGCCATTTTTGCCAGCCAGGCCCTGCTGCGCAGTGTGACACCGCCCTACTATCCACGGCTGGTATTACGCCAGATGGTGGAGATCGGTTTCTACTCCCTGCCGGTGGTCGGCCTGACTGCGATCTTTACGGGCATGGTTCTGGCCCTGCAGAGCTTTACAGGATTTTCCCGGTTCAGCGCCGAATCGGCGATTCCCAATATCGTTGTGGTGTCGATCACCCGCGAGCTTGGCCCGGTTCTGGCCGGGCTGATGGTGGCCGGCCGCATCGGCGCCGCCATCGCCGCCGAGATCGGCACCATGCGGGTCACCGAACAGATCGATGCCCTGACGACGCTGAAAACCGATCCGCTGCGCTATCTGGTGGCGCCACGTCTGATTGCCGCCACCTTGCTGCTGCCGATCCTGGTGCTGATTGCCGATATCATCGGCGTGCTGGGCGGCTATCTGGTGAGCGTTTACAAGCTGGGCTTCGCGGGCGACGTCTATCTCATAAACACCATGGATTTTGTCGAGCCGCTGGATGTGGTGTCTGGCCTGGTGAAGGCCGCCGTGTTCGGCTTTCTGGTGGCCCTGATGGGCTGCTACCACGGCTATCGCTCCCGCGGCGGCGCTCAGGGCGTCGGTCAGGCGACCACTAATGCGGTGGTCTCCGCCTCGATCCTGATTCTGGTGTTCAATTTCATCGTCACCGAACTGTTCTTCACCCAATGACCTGCACGCGATGACCCATACGCCGGCCAAGATCGAAATCAGGAACCTGTCCAAGGCCTTCGGCGCCAAGACCGTTCTTGACGGGCTTAACCTCAGCATTCCCGACAAGACCAGCATGGTGGTGATCGGCGGCTCTGGCACCGGCAAGTCGGTCCTGATCAAGTGCATCACCGGGATCATGGAGGCGGACGACGGAGAGATCCTGATTGACGGCGAGGACGTTCTGGCGTTGCGGCCGCGCGACCGCGAAGCCCTGACCGGCAAAATCGGTATGCTGTTCCAGGGCTCGGCCCTCTTCGACTCGCTGCCGGTTTGGGAGAACGTAGCCTTCGGCCTGATTCAGTCAGGTGTGCCGCGGCGGCGGGCCCGGGAGATCGCCGTGGACAAGCTGGCCCGGGTGCGGCTGGGCCCGGAAGTGGCGGGGCTTATGGCGGCGGAGCTGTCCGGCGGCATGCAGAAGCGGGTGTCCCTGGCCCGCGCCATCGCCAGCGATCCCGAGATCATCTTTTTCGATGAGCCGACCAACGGCCTCGATCCGATCACCGCCCATGTCATCGATGATCTGATTGTGGAAAGCGTGCGCTCGCTCGGCGCCACGACCCTGTCGATTACCCACGACATGCCCAGTGTGCGGCGCATTGCCGACCGTGTGGCCATGCTGCACAGCGGCGCCATCGTCTGGAACGGTCCGGTCAGCGAACTTGACGGGTCGGGCAATGATTTCGTCGATCAGTTCATTCACGGAAGGGCCGAGGGACCGATTCAGATGGAACTGCGGCGATGAGCAACGACAGGACTCGCACCGGCTGATGGCGCGCCGCCAGACAGTTCATGTATGCCAGGCCTGTGGCGCCAGCGCGCCCCGCTGGCAGGGCAAGTGTGACGCCTGCGGCGCATGGAATACCCTGGTCGAGGAATCCGTGGCACCGACCACCGCCACCGGCGGTGTGGCCAAACGCCGACGCAAGGGTCCGACCATGGCGCTGAGCGAGTTGCGGGGCGGTGATCCGGACATGCCCCGTCTGCAAACCGCCATCGCCGAACTGGACAGGGTGGCCGGCGGCGGGCTGGTGCCGGGATCGGCCCTTCTGGTCGGCGGTGACCCGGGCATCGGCAAGTCAACGCTGTTGCTGGAGGCGGCGGCCGGCGTCGCCAAGGCCGGCGGCCGGGTGGTCTATGTCTCCGGCGAAGAGGCCATCGAGCAGGTGCGCCTGCGGGCGCGCCGTCTGGGCCTGGCCGAGGCGCCGGTCAGCCTGGCGGCGGAGACCAGCGTCGACACCATTGTCGCCAGCCTGTCGGGCGAGCGCGACCTGGCGCTGCTGGTGATCGATTCGATTCAGACCATGCATGTGGATGCCCTGGATTCAGCACCGGGCACGGTCGCCCAGGTACGGGCCAGCACCCAGGCCCTGATCCGTCTGGCCAAGACGTCGGGAACGGTTCTGGTGCTGGTCGGCCACGTCACCAAGGAAGGCACCCTGGCTGGTCCCCGGGTGCTGGAGCACATGGTCGACACGGTGCTGTATTTCGAGGGAGAGCGGGGCCACCAGTTCCGCATCCTGCGGGCGGTGAAAAACCGCTTCGGCCCGACCGACGAAATCGGCGTCTTTGAGATGAGCGATGGTGGCCTGCGTCAGGTGAGCAATCCCTCGGCGCTGTTCCTGGGTGGCGCGCCGGGCGCGGCGGCGACCCCGGCCGGCGCCGCGGTCTTTGCCGGAATCGAGGGGACGCGACCGCTTCTGGTGGAGATTCAGGCGCTGGTGGCGCCGTCGGGCCTTGGCACGCCGCGCCGCGCGGTGGTCGGCTGGGACGGCCCGCGACTGGCCATGGTCCTGGCGGTGCTGGAGGCCCGCGCCAATCTCCGGCTGTCGAGTCAGGATGTCTATCTGAACGTGGCCGGCGGCCTGCGTATCGCCGAGCCGGCGGCTGACCTGGCGGTAGCGGCGGCGCTGGTGTCATCGGCAACCGACGTGCCGGTACCGGCGGGAACCGTGATCTTTGGCGAAATCGGCCTGGCCGGCGAGGTGCGGCCGGTCGGCCGCAGCGATGTGCGGCTGAGCGAAGCGGCCAAGCTTGGATTCACCCATGCGTGGGTGCCGAAACCGCGCGAAGGACAGCAGACCGGCCGCCGCCGCAGCGGCAGTGACGGGCTGGAGATTTCCGCCATTGGCGGCCTGCAAGACCTTGTGCGTCTGTTTCGCCGCATGGCCGCCGGCGATCCGGCAGAGCGGCGACCGGGCGCAAAGCAGGATCGGCAGGATGGATAGCCTGCCGTTCAACCCGATGGACGCCATCGTCGTGGTGGTGGTGCTTCTGTCGGCCCTGGTCTGTCTCTCGCTTGGCTTTGTTCACGTGATACTGGCGATCAGCGCCTGGGTCGGCGCCGGGCTGGTGACTATGGCCATGCTGCCGGTGGCGCGCCCCGTGGCCCGCCAGCTTGCCGGGGAGGGCCGACTCTTCGATACCGTCCCCTATGCCGACCTGGCCGCCGGGCTGGCTTTGTTTCTGGTCAGCCTTGTCATTTTGTGGCTGATATCCCATTTCATTTCCGAACGCATCCGACGCAGCGCCCTGAACGTTCTGGACCGCAGCCTCGGCGCCCTGCTGGGGCTGGCCATCGGCGCCCTGATGGTGTCCATGGCCTATGCCGCCTATAGCTGGGTCGTGCCGATCGACAGTCAGCCCCAGTGGGTGCGTGAAGCACGGGCAACGCCGCTTGTGCGGCGCGGCGCGGACACGGTGGGGACCGTCATGCTACGCTATTTCGGCTCTGCCGAGCCCGCCGCAGGGTTGGTCATTCCGCTACCGGTTATCGACGACGCCGTCGGTGGGATTACAGTGGAAACAGAGGACACGGCACCCGCCGCCGGCTATACGAACGACCAGACATCGGACCTGGACCGCCTGGTCGACCAGGTGGACAGCGAGGACCACAGCCCATGACGGCACGGCCATGACGACACAGCCCATGACGGCACGGCCATGACGACACAGCCATGACGCCTACGGCCATAATGGTGCGACCATGATGCCCGGCTACGGCAGGAATCATGACAGTGACCGCTTCCACGAGGAGTGCGGGGTTTTTGGCGTGTGGCGGCACAAGGACGCCGCCTCGCTGACGGCGCTTGGTCTGCATGCCCTGCAGCACCGCGGACAGGAGGCGGCCGGCATCGTTTCGTTCGATGGCCAGCATTTCCATCCGCACCGCGCGCTGGGGCTGGTCGGCGATAATTTCGGCGCCGCCGAGACCATTGCCCGCCTGCCCGGCGCCACGGCCATCGGCCATAACCGCTATTCCACCAGCGGTGAAACGGCGATCCGCAACGTCCAGCCCTTGTATGCGGACTTCGCCTTCGGCGGCCTGGCCATCGCCCACAACGGCAATCTGACCAACGCGCTGAAGCTGCGTCGCGAGCTGGTGGCGGACGGGTGCCTGTTCCAGTCCACAACCGACACCGAAGTCATCATTCATCTGATTGCCAAGACCGAGGCGCCGCAATTGGTGGAGCGCATCGTCGGCGCCCTGCGCGCCGTCGAGGGCGCATATTCGCTGGTTGCCCTGTCCCAAACGGCCCTGATTGGTGTGCGCGATCCGCATGGCGTACGGCCGCTGGTACTGGGTCAGGCGGACGGCGCCTGGGTGCTGTGTTCGGAAACCTGTGCGCTTGACATCATCGGTGCAAAATACGTGCGGGACGTGGCCCCCGGCGAACTGGTCATCATCGACAATGACGGCCTGCACAGCGTGCATCCCTTCCCGCGCGTACCGTCGCGCTTCTGTGTGTTCGAGTACATCTATTTCGCCCGGCCCGACTCCGTCGCCAATGGCAACAGCGTCTATGACGCGCGGCGGCGCATTGGCATGGAACTGGCACGCGAGGCCCCGGCCGCCGCCGATGTGGTCATTCCGGTACCGGACTCCGGCACCCCGGCGGCCATCGGCTATGCGGCGGAAGCCGGCCTGCCGTTTGAGCTGGGCATTATCCGAAACCATTATGTGGGCCGCACGTTTATTGAGCCGACCGATCACATCCGCCATCTGGGCGTACGCCTGAAACACAATGCCAACCGCGCCTTTATCGAGGGGCGCAGCGTTGTCCTGGTGGACGATTCCCTGGTACGGGGCACCACATCCACCAAGATCGTCGAGATGGTCCGCGCCGCCGGCGCCAGAGAGGTCCATTTCCGTATCGCCAGTCCGCCAACCACACATTCCTGTTTTTATGG
This sequence comes from Alphaproteobacteria bacterium, assembly GCA_040218575.1. NCBI lineage: Bacteria > Pseudomonadati > Pseudomonadota > Alphaproteobacteria > Alphaproteobacteria bacterium. Next base: position 213,818 of record JAVJRE010000002.1, read on the forward strand.
GGTAGATACGCCGGAGCGCAGCAAGCTGCTGGCGCACAGTCATTCGGTGGAGGATATGCGTAAGCTGATCGGCGCCGACAGCCTGGCGTTTGTATCGCTGGACGGGCTGTACCGCGCCATGGGCCACGAACGGCGGAGCAATGAGAGGCCGGCCTTCTGCGACGCCTGCTTCACCGGTGACTATCCCATCCCGCTGACCGATCGTGATGGCGGCGACCGCGGGCACCAGCTTTCCCTGCTGACGGAAATCACCTGACCCCATGGTTCAGCAGACCGCCCGGACCGGGCCAACCGCCCAGACGGGGCAGGCTGTTGGTAGTCGCCTGGCCGGCCGTATCGCCCTGGTGACCGGCGCCTCGCGCGGCGTCGGCCAGGCGGTCGCCCGGCGATTCGCCGCCGAGGGCGCTCATGTGGTGGCCGTTGCGCGGACGGTCGGCGGTCTGGAAGAGCTGGACGACGCCATCCGCCAGCAGGCTGCCCAAAGCGGCACCAGGGACGGTGCTGGCGCCACCCTGGTGCCGATGGACCTCCGGCAGCCCGACGCTCTGGACGCGCTGGGTCAGGCCTTGTACGAGCGCTTTGGCCGGCTGGATATCGTCGTCGGCAATGCCGCGGTGATTGGTGTGTCGGGCCCGTTGACCCATATGGATGTGAAGGTCTTCGCCGAAGTGATGGCGGTCAACGTTACCGCCAACTGGCGTCTGCTACGCAGTGTCGACCCCCTGCTGCGGCAGAGCACGGCGGGACGGGCGATCTTCGTCACCGATCGCATCAGCCATGACGCCGCCCCCTATCTTGGCCCCTACGCCGCCAGCAAACAGGCGCTGGAAGCCATGGTGCGGGCTTATGCCATGGAAACGCGCCTGACCCCGGTCAAGGCCAATCTGATCGCCCTGGGGCCGGTCGCGACAACCCTGCGGGCCAGTTTCATGCCGGGTGAAGATCAGAGCCGGCTGGCAACGCCGGACACGGTCAGCGAGATCTTTGTCCGTATGGCCGATACCGCCTGGACCGGCAGCGGAGAAATCGTCGACGGCACCTGACCCCGCTAACGAACGCGCCGCAGACACGCGCGCGTCGAACAGGCCTTCACAATTTCGCCAGCCGCGACCGGATGGGCAGCGACGAGCGGCGCGGCGCGCTAGTCTGGCAGCCGGTTGTAATGCTGCACGGAGAGGTTCATGGCGACCTTCATACGAGACCGGCGTGTCCCTGTATTCCTAACCGGGCTGCTTCTGCTTGTGGCCCTGCCATTCGCTAGCGCGGGGCCGGCTGGCGCGGCTGAACGGGTGAATACCAACGACTCCGCCTTCGCCATCGGCGGCTATGACCCGGTCGCCTATTTTACCACCGGCGCGCCGGCCAGAGGGCTTGAGGCATTCGCCCATACCTGGAATGGCGCTACCTGGCTGTTCGTCAGCGCCGCCCACCGCGATCTTTTCGCCGGTGACCCGGAAGCCTATGCGCCGCAATACGGCGGCTGGTGTTCATGGGCGGTGGCACACGGTTATACGGCGCGCATCGATCCCGATGCCTGGGACATAGTTGACGGCAAGCTGTATCTGAACTTCTCCACCTTCACGCAGATACGCTGGCGCCTGGCGCCCAGCCGCTACATCGCCGATGGCGACGCCAACTGGCTGCGCCTCAGTCAGTAGGTCATCCTTCGGCGCGGTCAACGAATGGGTTCTTGCCGCGACGCATGAGCAAGCGGATCGGTGTACCGCCGAGATCGAAGTGCTCGCGCAGCCCGTTGACCAGATAGCGCATATAGCCCTCCTGCAGGGAATCGGCGCGGTTGGACCACACAAGGAAGGTTGGCGGGCGGGCCTTGGCCTGGGTTATGTAGCGCAGCCGCACCGCGCGGCCGCCGCTGACACGCGGCGGCGGATGGGCCTGTACGGCGTCCGCCAACCAGCGGTTGAGCGGTCCTGTCCCGATCCGCCGGTTCCAGGCGTCATGCACTTCCACCACCGCCGGCATGAGATCGTCCATGGCTTCGCCGGTAAGTGCCGACACGGGCACCAGAGGCATGCCGCGGGTCTGGGAAATGACTTCCGACAGGCTGAGAGCCAGTTCGTCGAGTGTCGCCCGTCTCTGATCGCGCGGCACCTGGTCCCATTTATTGACCGCCACAACGACCGCGCGCCCCTCGTCCAGCACCTTGCCCAGCAAGGTCATTTCCTGATGCTCCATGGGCTGGGTGGCGTCAATGACCAGAACCACCACCTCGGCCAGGCGCATGGCGCGCTCCGACTCGCCGACGCTCATGCGCTCCAGCCGCTCGGTCACGCGCGACCGGCGGCGCATACCGGCGGTATCCACCAGACGGACCCGTCGGTCACGCCAGCGCCACTGCACGGGAATGGACTCGCGAGTCAGGCCGGCCTCCGGCCCGGTCATCAGACGATCCTCGCCAACCAGACGATTGATCAAGGTGGACTTGCCCACATTGGGCCGGCCGATGATGGCCAGCCGCAGCGGCGGCGCTTCTGCGTCGTCCGGCGGCAGCGCCCCGGCTGACCCGGCGCGATCTTGCGGCCCGTCCGGCCCGGCGGCCCCTTCGCCGGCGGCCAGCGCATCGAGCCACGGAGCCAATGCCGAGTGCAGCCCGGCCATACCGTCGCCATGCTCGGCGGAAATGGCTACCGGATCGCCAAGACCCAGGGCATAGGCCTCCGTCAGCCCGTCATCCGCCACCCGCCCTTCACACTTGTTGGCCAGCAGAATGACCGGGCGGCCAAGCCGGCGCAGCTGCCGGGCAAAGGCTTCGTCCACTGGCGTGACGCCGACCCGGGCGTCAAAAACCAGCAGCGTAACGTCGGCCAGTTCCGCCGCGGCGATGCTGCGCGCGCTCATTCGCGCGGCAAGGGAATCGTCTACCGCATCGTCAAGCCCGGCGGTGTCTATCAGGCGAAAGCGAAGATCGGCCAGGCTGGCGTCCGCCTCGCGCCAGTCGCGGGTGACACCGGGCCGGTCATGGACCAGAGCCAGCCGACGCCCGACGAGACGATTGAACAGAGTGGACTTTCCCACATTGGGACGACCAAGGATGGCCACCGTCACGGTGGCTTCCGGCGCGCCATCATCGGGCGTTTGTGCGGCGGAGGCCGCGGCGGCCGGCGCCATGGCCTAGCGGTAGGCGAGAAGTTGCGCCGCGTTGGTCAGGAACAGCACCTGTCCTCTGGCCACCACCGGCGGCACGGATAGCGGGCCACCGAGATCGAGGCTGCCCAGCAGCGCGCCGGTGTAGGGCGACAGAGCAAGCGCCACCCCATGGGAGCCGGCCAGAATGAGCCGGTCGCCGGCCAGCACCGGGCCATACCAGGCTATCCGCTGATCCTCGTCCGCATCGGTGAATCGCGCCAGTGCGGTAGTCCAGCGCACCTGCCCGGTCTGACGCTGGATGGCCAGAACCTGACCGTCGGAGGTCACCGTGAACACATAATCGCCGGCAACCCAGGGCATGTTGATGCCGCCGGCCGGCAGTTCCCAGATGCGCCGCCCGGTCGGCAGGTCGATGGCCACCATGCGGCCGGAATGACTGGCCGCGATCACCTGATCCCCGGCAATGACCGGCGCGCCGCGAATGTCCGCCAACGAAGACACCGCATCGATGCGGCGCAGCGCCGCCAGCGTGTCGCTCCACAGCGGACGGCCATTCTCCTCTCTAAGGGCGAATATCTCGCCCGAAGAGAATGCGGCAACAACCACCCCCGAAGCCACCGCCGGACTGGCGCCGCCCAGGATCGCAGCGGTTTCCTCAATAGCCGCATGGGTCCACAACTCACTGCCATCGTCCGTCGCCAGGGCCGTCAGGCGGTTATCGATGGTCAGCACAAACAGACGGTTGCCAACGACGGTCGGCCCGGAGCGCATGGGCCCACTGAGCCGGCGACGCCAGAGTTCCGACCCGGTGACGGCGTCCAGGGCGATCACCTGGGCGAATCCGGTGGCCACATAGAGCCGGCCGTCCTGCCAGGCAATGCCGCCGCCCCAAAGACCTTCGCGTTCATGATCGGGCGCCAGATCGCGACGCCACCGCTGCTGCCCGCTTTCAAGATCGACCGCGCTGACCCGGCCATCGGCGTCCATGGCAAAGGCCAGCCCCTGGGCAACCGTCGGTGGACTGACAAGGTTTTCACGGGATCCAGCGCCCGAACCGACCGACGTGCGCCAGGCCGGCCGCAGGCTATCACCCAGCGCGAGGTGACCCTGCACATGGCTTGGAAAACCGTTGGTCCCTGGCCACGCTTCATTGACCGCCGGCCGCGGCAAGGAAACGCGCACATCGCTGATCGAGGCGTTCGGTTGCAGCGCCCGGTCGAAATCCATTACCGAGATGCGGGTTCCCGGCAGAATCTCCTCTTCCGGTCCGCCGCCGCAGGCGGCGACGACCAGCGCCAGAGCCACCAGCGCGAAGCGCCCGGCGCGGCGCGGCGGCTGCACGGCCGGCTGGCCCATGACGGAGAGCCTCACTGCGGCCCGCCCAGCGCGGACAGCATATCGCGCGCCCGCGCCCGCACCCCATCGGGCGAGGCCGGGTCCGACGCCAGAGCCGCCAGCAAGTCGCGGCCGCGCGCGCTGTCACCCTGGCGCAGCGCCATATGGGCCAGCAATTCACGGGCCGAGAAACGCCAGATGCTGTCGTCCGCCGCCAACGGGTCCAGACGCGCGCGAAGCACATCGTCAGGCAATTGATCGAAACCGTGCTGGGCCACCATGAGGGCGGCGAACTGACGCAGTTGCGGGTCGGCGGCGCGGTCGTCAGCGACGGCGGCGAAGAGCGCGCTGGCAGCGCCGGGATCACCTGCCTCGGCACGGACCGCGGCACCCTGCAATCGAGCGAGCGCGGCATAACCGGCCGGCGCCGCGGCGGCGATGTCCTGCATGGCCTGTGCCGCCTCGTCCAGGCGGCCGGCGCCAATCAGCCCCAACGCCTGGGCGTATGCGTTTCCGGCCTCGATCCGCTGGCTGGTCTGCCAGGCACGCCAGCCGACGACGGATGCCGCCACCACAACCACGATAACGGCCGCGACAACCGCCATCGGCCCGTAACGCCGCATCAACGTGGTCATGCGGTCGCGACGGACTTCTTCATCCACCTGGCGGATCAGGCCGTCGTCAGACGGGCGGCCATTGTCAGACATGGGCGGTGCTCGCGACGGCTGTACTGGTCACGTGACAGACGGCGGTGAGCGCCTTACCGCACCTCACGCTGCGTCGCGCCACTTGATGGAGCAGCCGATGCTGGCCACCTGACCGGCCGGCCCCTTGCCGCTTTGCGCCACCTGGCTCATGGCTTCGAACAGTTCGCGGCGGACTCCCGGCACAGTCGGCTTCGGCCCCAGCGCATCGAGGCGGCCACGATACTGCAGTTCCATGTCTCTATTGAAACCGAAGAAATCCGGCGTACACACGGCGCCATAGGTTCTGGCCACGGCTTGCGTCTCATCGATGACGTAGGGGAAGGACATGCCATTGGCGCTGGCAAAGGCCTTCATGTTGTCGAATGAATCGGCCGGGTAGGTCGCGGTGTCGTTGGACATGATGGCGATGGCGCCAACCCCCATGGCCGCCAGCTCGGTGCAATCACGGACGATGCGGTCGATGGCGGACTTGACGTAGGGACAGTGGTTGCAGATGAACATGACCAGCAGACCATTGGGCCCGCGCACGTCAGCCAGCGTCCAGGTCCGGCCATCCACGCCGGCAAGAGAAAAGTCAGCCGCTTTCCAGCCAAAGTCACACACCGGCGGAGCCTGTTCGGCCATTCTCTCCTCCTTACGCGGGTCGGCGGGCCGTGAGCGGCCCGGCCGTGGCGCAGCAAGCGCCCGACGCCGCCCTTTGTAGCCCCCGCCATGACGGCCGCACAAGCCGCCGGTCCGGCCCGCAACAGAGCGCCAGCGGCCGCCGCGCCATATGCCAGCGCTGGACAGGGCCGGTCGAGCCGTTAAACTTGGCGGTTGTGACGAGCCGAACAGCCACAAGCCGCGGACCAGCATGAGCGATGTGCTGAACCTGGACGGGTTTCGCCAGAAAAAAGGCGGCCGCCGGCCGGCCACGGTCTATTTCAATCGAGTCGAGCTGGACCAGCTTCTGGCGGTATACAGCCGGCGCGTCGCCTCCGGCGAGTGGCGCGACTATGCCATTGACCAGGGCAAGGACAGCGCCACCTTTTCGATCTTTCGCCACGCCGCCGAACGGCCGCTCTTCGCGATCACCAAGTTTCCCCCTGGCAGCCAGCGCCAGGGGGAATTCATGGTCTCGTCGGGACCGCACCGCCTGGCCCAGTCACAAACGCTGCAAACCGCACTGGCTTACTTCAAGCGGCGCAATCTGAAGCTGATTGCCGGCAAGCGCTGAACGACCTACTGGCCACCCAGCAGCCCCTTAAGCGCACCGCCAAGACCCGATCCGGCCTCTTCAGCCCCTTCCTCGATCACGCCGCGCAGGCGATCAACCGCCCCCTCCGCCCCGCCGGTGAGATCCTGCAGGCTGGTGCTGGCGGCGGCTGTGCGGGCACTTTCGGCCAGGGCCAGAAGAACGATTTGCGCCACTTCCGCCGGCGCGAGCCCGCCCCTGTCACGGCCGATGCCGGTGAGACGAACAGGCGGCAGTGCGGTGGACAGGGTCTGATCCGTGAGAGCCGGCGCGGCCACGGCGATCTGACCGTTTTCGATTCGCAGACTGTCAATGACCAGAGCCTGGCCGGAACCGGCATCCGCGCCGGCGGACTCGCCCCCGCCGGCGTGGTCGCGGGCATTCTGCGCCAGGGTCGAGAAGTTGCTCGACTGGCCCTGGAACTCATAGCGGGCGGCGGGCTGGTCAATCAGGATTTCGCGCACCACCACCGGCGAGCCGCGCAGCGAGGTTATATCCAGTGACAGGCTCACCGTGCGGGCGCTGAAGGCGATCGCATCGGAAAATCCGGGCGGATTACCGATGGTCAGGCCATCCAGGCGGCCGCTGCCGGACTCCAGGGAAATACTGACCGACTCAACCCGCACCGGAGCCCCGGCCATGCGCGACCCGGCTTCCTCTATGACCCGCTTGACCACACTGTCCAGATTGGCCACGAGAAATATTCCGGCGACCACGACAACGACGATCAGGGCGCCGACAATGGCACCGCCGATGATCATGATGCGCTTCATCTCACTCTCTCCATGGTAAGGGCCCTTGCCGGCAGGGGCCGAGCGCGGCGGAGACGGCTCCGTCGCCGACGGCCTATTCCCACTCTATGGTTCCGGGCGGCTTGGACGTGATGTCATAGGTCACACGGTTGATGCCGTTGACCTGGTTGATGATCCGGGTGGCGACGCGGCCCAGAAAATCATGGCTGAACGGATAAAAATCAGCGGTCATGCCGTCGGTTGAGGTGACCGCGCGCAAGGCGCAGACATAGTCATAGGTGCGGCCGTCGCCCATGACACCCACCGAGCGCACCGGCAGGAGAACGGCGAAGGCCTGCCAGATCTCGTCGTAGAGGCCGGCGGCGCGAATCTCCTCAATATAGATGCGATCGGCGGCGCGCAGGATGGCCAGCCGGTCGTCGGTCACCTCGCCCGGGATGCGGATGGCCAGGCCGGGACCGGGAAAGGGATGGCGGCCGACCATGCTGTCCGGCAGGCCGAGCTCGCGACCAAGATCGCGGACCTCGTCCTTGAACAGCTCGCGCAGCGGCTCAACCAGCGCCATGTTCATGCGCTCGGGCAGACCGCCCACATTGTGATGTGACTTGATGGTGACGCTTGGCCCGCCAAGGGCGCTGACCGATTCGATAACGTCGGGATAGAGAGTGCCCTGAGCCAGGAAGTCCGCCCCGCCGCGTTTACCCGCTTCTTCCTCAAACACGTCGATGAAGGTGGCACCGATGGACTTGCGCTTGGCCTCCGGATCGGTGACGCCGGCCAGGCGGCCCAGAAAGAGCGCACGGGCATCGCGGCAGACCAGGGGAATGTTGAAGCGGCCACGGAACAGACCTTCGACCTCTTCCGCCTCACCGGCCCGCAGCAGGCCATGGTCAACGAAGATGCAGGTGAGACGGTCGCCGATGGCCTCATGGATCAGCATGGCGGCGACCGACGAATCGACCCCGCCGGACAGGCCGCAGATGACGCGGCCATCGCCCACCTGCTTGCGGACGCGGGCCACCGCGTCCTGGCGGAAGGCGGCCATGGTCCAGTCGCCGGCACAGCCGCAAATGCCGTGGGCGAAACTTGCCAGCAGGGCCGCGCCGTCAGGCGTGTGCACGACCTCCGGATGAAACTGCACACCGTAATAGTGGCGTTCCGGATCGGCGATGGCGGCAAAGGGGGCGCCTTCGCTCTCCGCCACGGCGCTGAAACCGGGCGGCAGAGTGACCACCCGGTCGCCGTGGCTCATCCACACCTGGGGCGTGGCGCCGACCTGCCAGACACCGTCAAACAGCGGACAGGCTTTGCCCACCGTGAGGCTGGCACGGCCAAACTCCCGCTGGTCATGGCCTTCGACCATACCGCCCAGTTGCTGGCACATGGTTTGCTGACCGTAGCAGATGCCCAGCACCGGCAAGCGGCTGTCAAAGACGGCGGCGGGCGCGCGCGGCGAGCCGCTCTCCGTTACCGATGCCGGGCCGCCCGAGAGAATGATGCCGCGCGGGCCGAAGTCCCGCAAGGATTCCGCAGTCACCCGGTTGAACGGATGAATCTCGCAATAAACATGAGCCTCGCGCAGACGGCGGGCGATGAGCTGTGTGGTCTGGCCGCCAAAATCAACTATCAGAATACGGTCAGTCATGACGGTCCATCGGGCAGGCGTTGGCGTGGCAGATCACTGGCCAGAGAAATGAGGTCGGTCCAGCCATAGACAATGACGGGCAGTCGGGTTCCGGCAAACTGGAGATTGCGTTCAGCCAGTCGGATGCCCTGCATGGCTTCGTAGAAGAACCGTGACGGATTGCGCTCCAGCACTTCCACATACAGGGAATCGATGCCGTTCTCCAGCAGGCGCTGGGCAACGCGGTTGATCAGGAGCCGGCCGAGCCCGCCATTTTGAAAATCGGGCAACACATAGAGGGCGTAAAGCTCTCCGGCAAAGCGTCCAGAGTCGCGAGCGGGGCCGGCGGAGGCAAAGCCAACGATTGCCGTGGAGGGAGCAGCGCCGGGAGCGGCCGCGGCGCCAGCGCCGACGGGCGGGCCGGACGTCACCGGGCCGTCCGCCATGCGACGCACCTCCACCACCAGGGTCACATGGCCGGCCTGCGGGCGGTGCAGGTCAGACTGCCACTGCGCGGCGCTGCGCGGCACACTGAGACGATGGACGAGGAAGGACTCCGGAATGAGGCCAGGATATGTATCCCGCCAAGTGGCCACATGCACGGTGGCGATGGCGACAGCGTCCTCCGGTCGCGCCAGGCGGACCGAAATGGTGTTGAGCGCACTCATGGCGAACGTTCCAGCGCAGCGACAAAAAAGCCGTCCGTGCCACTGCGCGCCGGCGTCAGCAACAGACCACCGCCCTGCACCAACGCTGGCAGCGGTGGCGGCAGGCCGGCCCCCTGCCAAAGGCTCTCCGGCGCGACCGGAACAAACCCTTCCAGTGACTGCCGCGCCCAGTCCATCTGCTCTTCATTTTCTTCCGGCATGACCGAACAGGTGGCATAGATCAGCCGTCCGCCGGGCCGCACCACCACCGCCGCCGCGCGCACAATTTCCCGCTGGCGCGCCACATAGGATTGCAGCCCCTCCGTCGTCAGCCGCCACCGTTCCTCCGGTCGCCGGCGCCAGGCACCGGAGCCCGAACACGGCACGTCCAGCAACACGACATCGCCGCAATTGTGCAGCTCCGGCGGCGGCGCGCCACTGGCCGGCAGACGGCAGGTAGTGAGGTTGCCGCGGGTCGCATGACCGATGGCCGCCCGCTCACGCCGCGGCGCCAGCCGAGCAAGACGATCAGCGTCCGTGTCGCAGGCGATAACGCGGCCCTGACCCTCCATGGCCGCCAGCAGGGCCAGGGCCTTGCCGCCGGCGCCGGCGCAATAGTCTATGACGGTCATGCCCGGCCGGACGCCACACAACAGGGCGACGAGCTGTGCGCCCTCGTCCTGAAACTCCGCGCCGAGCCGGCGGACCACGGCCAGGTCATCCGCCGCCAAACGGTGCGGCAGGCTGACCCCCCATGGCGACAGCACACAGGGAGTGGCGGAAATACCGGCGGCGGCGAGCCGTCGAATGACCTCGTCGCGCGGCAGGCGCCGCAGGTCCAGTCGCAGGTCAACCCGCCCCTCGCCTTCCAGCGCGGCGATCTCGCCTTCAAGGTTATCGCCGAACACGCGCCGCAGGGACGACAGCATCCAGTCCGGCAGGCCAGCCGCCGCGGAGACCAGGCCATCACCCGCCGACAGACCGCAGACCAGCCGGTGCTCCGCCGCATCGAGGGGTGGCGGACGATAGGACTGACCATCAAATCGCAGGGCCAGCTCTTCCGGCGGCAGATTGTCACTGAGCACCAGATCGGCCAGCAGCCGTCGCCGGTTGCCAGGTCCCGCCGCATCCCCGGCGAGACGGGCTATGGCCGCGTCGAGGCGACCCCGACGACGCAGCAGACCAAAGACCCGGTCACTGATGGCCCGCCTGTCCTTCGACCCCACATAGCGGCGCTCGCGCAGCCACTGGCGCAGAATGCCATCGGCAGCCATGGCCGTAGCGTCAATCGAATCGAGAATCTCGATAACCGCGGCGTCGCGTGCGCCGGGCGTCACCGCAACCGCCACCGGCGCGGACCGCTAACCACCACAAGCGATCGGCAGTATAGAAGCCGCCTCAGGACAATCACATTTGCTGCCGGTAGTTCGGCGCTTCCTGGGTAATGGTGATATCGTGAACGTGGCTTTCACGAATGCCCGCGGCCGACACCTGCAGGAAGCGACAACCGCCCTTCATGTGAGCGATGGTGGCGTGGCCAGTGTATCCCATGGCGGCGCGCAAACCGCCGACGAGCTGGTGCAGGACCTCGCTGACCGGACCCTTGAAGGGAACGCGGCCCTCAACACCTTCGGGCACCAGTTTGAGAGATTCCGTGACGTCCTGCTGGAAATAGCGATCGGCTGACCCGCGCGCCATGGCGCCGAGGGAGCCCATGCCACGATAGGCCTTATAGCTGCGCCCCTGATAAAGCACCACGTCGCCCGGGCTTTCATCGGTGCCGGCCAGCAACGAGCCGATCATCACGCTGTCGGCACCAGCGGCGATGGCCTTGGCCAGGTCGCCGGAAAAGCGCACGCCGCCATCGGCGATAACCGGTACGCCGGCCCTGGCCGCGACCTCAACAGCATTCAGGACGGCGGTCAGTTGTGGCACACCCACACCGGCGACAATGCGGGTGGTGCAGATGGAACCAGGACCAATGCCGACCTTGACGCCATCCACGCCGGCGTCGATCAGGGCCCGCGCACCATTTGCAGTGGCGATATTTCCGCCAATCACCTGGGCATGGTTCGACAGCTTCTTAACGCGGCCGACGGTTGCCAGGACACCGGCCGAGTGGCCGTGCGCCGTGTCCACCACAACCACGTCAACACCGGCGTCGATCAGCGCCTCGGCCCGTTCTACCCCGGCATCGCCCACTCCGGTCGCGGCAGCCACCCGCAGGCGGCCCTGCGCGTCCTTCGCCGCGTCGGGAAAGGCGTGCGCCTTCTCTATATCCTTGACCGTGATGAGGCCGACGCAGCGCGATTGATCATCCACAACGATCAGCTTCTCGATGCGATGCTGGTGCAGCAGACGTTTGGCGTCTTCACGCTCTACACCGTCGCGCACGGTGATGACATTGCGAGTCATCAAGTCGCGCACGGGCTGGCGGGCATTCTCGGCAAAGCGTACGTCGCGGTTGGTCAGGATGCCGGCCAGCCGGCCGTCGCCTTCCACCACCGGGATACCCGAAATCTGATGGTCGGCCATCAGCCGCAGGGCGGTCGCCAGAGTTTCATCCGGCGTGATGGTGATGGGATTGACCACCATACCCGATTCGAATCTTTTGACGCGGCGCACTTCGTCCGCCTGGGCCTCTGCCGACATGTTCTTGTGAATGACGCCCATGCCGCCGGCCTGAGCCATGGCAATAGCCAGACGGGCCTCGGTCACCGTGTCCATGGCGGCCGAAATGATCGGGATGCCGAGCTCTATGTCGCGGGTGATGCGGGTGGCGGTGTTGGTGGCCGCAGGCAGGACTTCGGATCGGGCAGGCTCCAGCAGGACATCGTCAAAGGAAAGCCCGACCGGAAAATCCATCATTCGCCCCGAAAAAGTTGGCGCATATTACACATCACCGGCCAAGCGACAAGGACCGGACGGAACAGCCGCCCCGACCGGCGGCGCCGCGGCCGGCCAAAACCGCCGCCGCCATGGTCATTGCGGCCGCCGCAAGCCGGTGGCGACCACATAGACCTCGGACGAATCGACACGGCTGGCCGGCGGCTTCATCTGGCGCACCGCCGAAAAGTGGGCGCGCAGGCGGGTGACGAAGGGCGGCAGATCCCGTCCCTGCAGCAGTTTGGCAACGAATCCTCCGCCAGGCGCCAGGATGGCCATGGCCAGATCAAGGGCGGCTTCGCCCAGCGCCATGCTCCGCAGGTGGTCGGTGGTCGCCTCGCCCATCATATCGGGCGCCATGTCAGACAGGACCAGATGGGCACCACCCCCCAGAGCATCGGCGATCCGCGCCGGCGTATCTTCAGCCGTGATGTCCGCTTCCAGGTGGATGGCGCCCGGCACCGCGGCCATGGCGCGAAAATCAACGGCGACGACGCAACCGCCAGCCCTGCCGGCACCGCGCTGCTGTGCGGCCACACGCTGCACAGCAACCTGGGTCCAGCCACCGGGGGCGGCGCCCAGGTCCACCACCCTCAGGCCCGGCCGAAGAAGACGCAGCCGGTCATCGATTTCAAGCAGCTTGAATGCGGCGCGCGAGCGATAGCCCTGCTGCTGCGCCGCCTGAACATAGGGGTCGTTGAGTTGACGACTAAGCCAGCGGGTGGAACTGCTGCGCCGGCCGCGCGCACTTTCAACCCGGCTGGTCAGCGCCCGCGACGGCTCACCTGGCGTACCGGACCCGGCGGCGGCGCCGTGTCGCTTGCCCGGCCTGAGCGGCACCCGTCGCGTCACGGCGACTGCGCCCGGACAGCGGTCACGGTCTCGTCCACGGCGGCCATGACGGCGGCGGCCACGCGAGCCGGCAGGTCGCCGGTGCGGGCCATCATGTCAAGCAACATGCCCTCACGCAGGCCGCGATCGGCCACAGCCAGTGTTCCCACCGGCCATTGCCGGCAGATGGCATCCAGGATGGCACATCCCGGCACCACCAGGTCGGCCCGGCCCGGTCCGATGCACGGGTGCGCCACCCGTCCGGCCAGATCGAGCGAGGACACACGCACTGCCGCCGCCGCAAGCTGGTCGAAGGACAGGCGGCAGCCATCCACCGCCTGACGATGGTAGCGTGGCAAGTCCAGGTGAATACCGCAGAGGGTAGTGACGGTGCCGCTGGTACCGACCATGGATACACGACCCAGAGCCACCTGCCCGGCAATGCCATTGCGCCGGTCGAAGCCGGACAGCGCGACGGCGAACTCCTCCACCAGTGCGGCACTATCGGCCGCCTCCGCCGCGCCATCGCCGAACCGGTCAGCCAGATTGACCACACCCAGCGGCACCGACAAGGAATCAACGATTTCCGGCCGGCCGCCGGCCTGGAAACGGAACCAGGTAAGCTCTGTACTGCCGCCGCCGATATCGAAGATCAGGCCGAACGGCTTGTCGGCCTCGAACAGGGGCAGGCAACCGGCGAGACCATAGGCGGCCTCCTGGCGCGGCGTGATGGTCTCTATGACCAGACCGGTTTCCGCCTGCACGCGGTTCAGAAATACCGTACCGTTGCCGGCCTGGCGGCAGGCCGCCGTGGCCACGCAGCGCGCCTGTGTCGCGCGATGATGGTGTATTTTTCCGGCGCACACCCGCAACGCCGCCAGGGTCCGCGCCATCGCGGCCTCGTGCAGGCAGCCATTGCGGGCCAGATCGGAGCCGAGACGGACGATACGGGAGAAGGCGTCAAGGACGCGAAAACCGCCGTCTTGCGGCTGTACCACCAGCAGGCGACAGTTATTGGTGCCAAGATCAAGCGCCGCGTAGACCGCCTGTTCAGGGTTACGGCCGTCAGAATCGCGGATGGCCGGGTCACAGCGACGGGACAGTTGACTGAATCTGCGCGTCCTGCCGGTCATGGTGCCTTGCTGTTTACCGCCTGCGGGCCCGAACCGCGAGCCTACACGGGCAGCCAAGCAGCGCAAAGCGGCCCGACACCGGGCAACGGCCAGGGCGCAATGGCCGGCAAACAGCCCCGGCCCGGTCTGCCTTCAACCCGCAACCCTTGCATCACACCGCCAATATTGGCTATCTGGGCGACGACAGCAACGCGCGACCAGCCTGCTGGGGGATAGTTTAACGGTAGAACTGCGGACTCTGACTCCGTCAGTCCTGGTTCGAATCCAGGTCCCCCAGCCAGCCGCGCCGCTCTGGCGGCCAGCCCGGCATCAAGGCCGGGCGGCACCGCCCAGACGGTCACCGATCCGCTTATTTGCCGCCGATGACAGCGATGACGGCCGGGTGCCGGCAAGCGCCGGTCGGGGAGCGTGGAGAAATTATCTCATTTGACAGATCATTCCGCAGATATATCGACGCAATATATATTGATATATTCTATTATTGGTGAGTTGATAGGGTATCCTATGGGCCGCCGGCAATCGGCACCTGCCCTGCTGCCTTACACAGACCGGAAACCGCCATGGATGTTCGCACAGTCTGCCTAGGCGTCCTGACGTCCGGAGAAGCCAGCGGCTATGAGATCAAGAAGCACCTGGAAGACGGGCCGTTCAGTCACTTTGTCGAGGCCGGGTTTGGCTCGATCTATCCGGCGCTCAACCGTCTGAGCCGTGACGGTCTCGTCACCTGCCGGACCGAAGAACAAACCAAGCGCCCGGACAAGAAAGTCTACCGGCTGACCCCGCTCGGTCGTCTGGAGCTGATTCAGGCGTTGTCGCAACCACCGCCGCCGGATCGCTTCCGCTCCGACTTCTTGTTTATGATGCATTTCGCCGAACACCTGCCGGCGCGGCTGATCGAGAATGTGATTGACGCCCGAATCGCACAGTATCGTGCCTGCCTCCACCAGATGGCGCAGGCCGACCACGGGGCAGCGGCCGCGGGCGCCGATTTTGTCGCCGGATTTGCCCGCGCCGTCTATCAGGCCGCCGTCACATTTCTCGAAGACAATCGCTACATTGCCGTGCGCACCGCCCTGATGGCGGAAAAGACCGCCCAGGGGGCGGAAAAGGAAGCCGCCGAATGATCTGCCGCACATTCGCCAGCCGGCCGGCCCGGCCCCGGCGACCCTCCGTCAGGACCTGAATCATGCGCAAATCCATTATCGCCGCTGTGGTCATCGCCGTGCTTGTGGCGGCCTGGATCCTGTCCGGCCAGTTCAGTGGGCAGCCGCGCCAGTCCACGGCCAGCAATGGGGAGCCGGCACAGACCGTGGCGCCCAGGCCGACGCCACGGGTCCGCGTGCAGACCGTGACGGCGCAGCCGCGACATCTGACTCTGAACGTGACCGGCCGGACCGAAGCATCGCGCACGGTTCAGGTGCGGGCCGAAACCCCCGGCCGCATCGTCCGCCTGGCGGTAGAGCGCGGCGCGGCCATCGCCGATGAAGCGACCATCGCCGCCCTGGCCGTGGATGACCGTCAGGCACAGATGGCCGAGGCCAAGGCCCTGCTGGCGCAACGGGATATTGAGTATCGGGCGGCGACGGAGTTGCGTGAGCGTGGCTTTCGCTCGGAAACCAGCCTGGCGGCCGCCAAGGCAGCACGGGAGCAGGCCCAGGCCCTGGTTGACCAGATGGCGCTGGATATCGAGCGAACCCGCATCCGCGCGCCCTTCGCCGGGGTGATCGCCGCCGGCCATGCGGAAGTGGGCGACTATCTCAAGGTGGGCGACAGCGTGGCCGAGATCGTCGATCTTGACCCGCTACTGGTGGTCGGCAGCCTGACGGAAATCCAGGTTGGCCAGATCAGCGAGGGTCAGGTCGGCAGCGCCATTCTGGCCAGCGGTCAGGAAGTCAGCGGTGTTGTCCACTTCATCGCCCAAACCGCTGACGAAGCGACCCGCACTTACCGCTTCGAGATGGAAGTGGACAACAGCGACTATGCCATTCGGGCCGGCCTTACCGCGCAGATCGCCCTGCTGACGCGGGAGGTCACGGCCCACAAGTTCAGCCCCGCCGTGTTGTCGCTGTCGGATAGCGGCGCCATCGGTGTCAAGATCGTCGATGACGACAACAGAGTGCGCTTCGTGCCCATACAGATTCTGGCCGATGAGACAGATGGCATTGTGGCCGGCGGCCTGCCGCGCGATGTGCGGCTGATTACGGTCGGCCAGGAATATGTGGTCGATGGCCAGCTTGTTGACCCGGTCATCGACGGCAGTGGCGGAGCCGCCTCGTGAGCCTGATCGACGCGGCCCTTTCGCGCTCGCGCACCACACTGGTCGGCCTGTTGTTCCTGCTGGTGGCGGGTACCTCCGCGTGGATCACGATTCCCAAGGAATCCGAACCCGACATCAATATCCCCATCGTCTATGTCTCGCTGCACCACGAGGGCATTTCGCCACAGGACGCTGAGCGCCTGCTGGTGCGGCCCATGGAGCAGGAGATGGCCACCGTCGAGGGCGTCAAGGAAATGCGCTCCACCGCCTATCTGGGCGGCGCCAATGTCCTGCTGGAATTCGAGGCCGGTCAGGACATTGACCAGGCCATGATCGATGTGCGCGAGGCCGTGGATACGGCCAAAGCCGACCTGCCCGACGACACCGACGAGCCGACCGTCAATGAGGTCAATCTCAGCAAGTTCCCGATCCTCGCCATCACCCTGAGTGGCGACATACCCGAGCGTGCCCTGGTGCGCATCGCCCGTGACCTGCAGGACAGACTGGAAACCATTCCCACGGTCCTGGAGGCCAATATCCGAGGCGACCGCGAAGAAGTGGTGGAGGTCATCGTCGATCCGGTGCGGATCGAGGCCTATGCGCTGAACCTGCAGGACATTCTGACGCTGCTGGCCCGCTCCAATCAGCTTGTGGCCGCCGGATCGCTCGATACCGGCGCCGGCCGCTTCGCCGTGAAGATCCCGGGCCTGTTCGAATCGGTCAACGATATTCTGGACATGCCGCTCATCACCAGCGGCGACTCGGTCATCAAGGTCCGCGACATCGCCACCGTTCGCCGCACCTTCAAGGATCGTGAATTGCTGGCCCGGGTCGGCGGTCAGCCGGCGGTGGTGGTGGAAGTCTCCAAGCGCACCGGAGAGAACATCATCGAGACCATCGAGCAGGTGCGCGCGGTGGTCGCCGACAGCCAAAGCGCCTGGCCGGCCGACCTTGAGGTCAGCTTCGCGCAGGACGGCAGCGTCTTCATCAAGCGCATCCTAAGCGATCTGCAGAACAACGTTATCGCCGCCGTTCTTCTGGTGATGATCGTCATTCTGGGGGCGCTGGGGGTGCGCGCCGGATCCCTGGTCGGCCTGTCCATTCCCGGCGCCTTTCTCACCGGCATTCTGGCCCTGCAGTTGTTCGGGCTGACCGTCAATATGGTGGTTCTGTTCTCGCTTATCCTGTCGGTCGGCCTGCTAGTGGATGGGGCCATTGTGGTGACCGAGTATGCCGAGCGCAAGCTGGCCGAAGGCGCCTCGCCGCACGATGCCTACGCCACCGCCGCCAAGCGCATGGCATGGCCCATCATCGCCTCTACCGCGACGACGCTGGCCGCCTTTGCGCCACTGTTGTTCTGGCCCGGCATTGTCGGCGAGTTCATGAAATTCATGCCCATCACCCTGGTGGTGACGCTGGTGGCGTCCCTGGCGATGGCTCTGATTTTCGTTCCGGTACTGGGGGTCAATCTGGGCTTCTTCGCTCACCTTCTGGTGCTGGCGCTCAGCGCCGCCCTGGGGGCCACCCTGACCGGCTGGCTGGCCGGCGGCGTCGTTGGTCTGGTGGTGCCCGGCTTCGCCGGCGGGCTGTTGCTGGCGATTCCCGGCGCCCTGGCCGGAGGGTGGATCGGCCACAAACTCGGCCGCCGCGCGGCGCGCGCCATCATGCAGCCGCCGGCCATGGGCGAGGGCCGGGTCGTGCGTGATCTGGAGTCCGACACGGATCTCGACATCATGAAGCTGGGTGGGCTCGCCGGGCTCTATGTTCACATCCTGAACAGGGCGTTGCGGCGCCCTGGCCTGATCATCGCCGGGGCCTTCTCCCTACTGGTGGTGGCCGGGATGCTTTATGGTCAGCTGGGTCGCGGCGTCGAGTTCTTTCCCGACGCGGAGCCCGACCAGGCAAATCTGTCGATCCACGCCCGCGGCAATCTGTCGGTCGAGGAAAAAGCGCATCTGGTGCGCGAAGTGGAGGCGCATGTGCTGGCGGTCCAGCGCGACCACAATGACTTCAAGACCATCTACACCGTGGCCGGCAATATTCAGTCACAGGACAATGACGCCGAGGATGTGATCGGCCGCATCACCCTGGAGTTTCGCGACTGGCAGGTGCGACGGCGGGCGGCTGACATCATGGCCGATATCCTGGACCGCACCAGCGGGCTGGCCGGCATCTTCATCGAGACGACGCAGGCGGAGGCCGGCCCGCCGGTGGGCAAGCCGGTGCAGGTGCAACTGGCCTCCAATGACGCGGTGGCGCTGGACGCAGCAGCCGGCCGCGTCCGCGCCTATATCGACAGTCTGACGGGGCTCAAGGATATCGAGGATACCCGCCCCCTGCCCGGCATCGAATGGGAAATCACGGTTGATCGCGCCCAGGCCGCCAAGTTCGGCGCCGATGTGCAGATGATCGGCAGCTTCGTCCAACTGGTCACCAAAGGCCTGAAGATTTCCACCTACCGGCCGGACGATACGGACGAGGAAATCGACATCTCCGTTCGTTTCCCGGACGATGACCGGACCCTGGCGCGGCTGGACAGCATCCGCCTGCAGACCTCCGAGGGGGCGGTGCCCATGAGCAACTTTGTGCAGCGTACGCCGGTGCAGCGCACCGGCACCCTGTTTCGCAGCGACGGCACACGCGTCATCACCATCAAGGCCGATGTGCAGCCAGGCGTGCTGGCCGACGACAAGGTGCGCCAGATCCGGTCGTGGCTGGCCGGGGCCAGCCTCAATCCGGCCGTTGAGGTGACCTTCAAGGGCGAAGACGAGGAACAGAAAGCAGCCCAGGCGTTTCTGCAGCGGGCCTTTGTCATCGCCCTGTTTGTCATGGCCATCATCCTGCTGGCTCAGTTCAACGGCTTCTACAGCGTGATTCTGATTCTGTCCGCGGTCGTCATGTCCACAACCGGGGTTTTTCTCGGCCTGCTTATCCTCGGCCAGCCTTTCGGTATCGTCATGAGCGGTATCGGCGTCATCGCGCTGGCCGGCATTGTGGTCAACAACAACATCGTTCTGATCGATACCTATGATCGCGTACGCAAGACATTCCCCGACGTGCGCGAGGCCATCATCCGCACCGGCGCCCAGCGCCTGCGGCCGGTTCTGCTGACCACGATTACGACCATCATCGGCCTGGCACCGATGGTGTTCCAGCTCAACATCGACTTCGTCACCAGAGAGGTGACGGTAGGCGGGCCCTCCACCCAGTTCTGGGTGCAACTGGCCTCGGCCATAGCCTTCGGCCTGGCCTTCGCCTCTATTCTCACCCTGGTGGTTACCCCCTCTGCGCTTATGGCCAAGGAGAATGTGGCGAACTGGTTTTCGCGCCGCGGGCAGAGCCCGGTTGAAGCGGAGTCAGGCACCCGTACCTCCGCACGGCCGGCCGAGTAGGCAGACCTGCCGGCAAAGAGGGTCAGCCCGAGTCGCGCAGGTCGCGCCAGGCCGCCGCAACGCGACCGAGGACGGTCAGCCAGGCGAGAGCGGCGAACAGCCACGCCAGAATCGTGAAGCCGGCCGGCCATAGACACATGAGGACCAGCACGGCAAAGGTCTCTGTGCCTTCCGTCAGCCCACCCAGGTAGTAGATGGACTTGGCCCCCTGGCGAGCGGTTGTCCGTCCGCGCTTGGCGGCAAAGACAGCGTAGGCGAGAAACGTGGCGCCGGTGCCAACAAAGCTGAATATCAGGAACGCGGCGGCCATAGCCCGGTTCGGATCATCCACCGCGAAGGCGAACACCAGACCGGAATAGACCAGAAAGTCGAAGACGATGTCGAGATAACCGCCGAGGTCGGTGGGCCCCCGTTGGCGGGCGACGGCGCCGTCGAGCCCGTCGGCGATCCGATTGGCGACCAACAGAGCAAGGCCAAGCAGCGGCAGACCGGCGGCCACCGCCATGACAGCGCCGGCGCCGATCACGAACCCCGCCACGGTGATGGCATTGGCGCTGAGTCCCAGAGCCGTCAACCAGCGCGCGGCACGGTTCAGCGGCGGGTCAATCAGCGGACGCAGAGCAGCATCAAACATCGCTCTATGGAATCACAGGACGTCCGTCACCGATCAACTGGCCGGCCGCGTCGATCAGGGAGAGGCCGGGACGGCGAAAACCTGGCCGGGATAGATCAGATCAGGATCGCGGATGCTGTCGCGATTGGCCTCATAGATGACGGTATAGCTGAGGCCTTCGCCATAGACCCGGCGAGCAATACGCCACAGGCTGTTGCCCGGCTGTACGATCACCCGCGTCTGCGCGGTCAGAGTGACCGGCGCCCGCGCGAACGGCAGTTCAACCCGCGCCACCACCGTTCCGGAATCATCCAGTAAATCGGCCCGCAAGGTGTAGTCGCCCGGTGCAATAGCCGCGTCGGGAACAAGACGCCAGCGGCCGTCCGGGCCGGCAAGCGCCTCGCCAACAAAGGCGTTGTCGAGATAGACACGGACCCGCTGGCCCGGTTCGGCGGAACCGCCGAACACCACCTGTCCTTCATCGTCATAGTCGACCACATCCAGCCCGCCTGGCGGGCCTTCACCGTCGCCTGACGTTGCCGGCAATTGCAGGATGGTTGAACCGCCCGCGCCGTCCCGTGACGAGGCCACAGCCAGGGCGCCACTGGCCTCATCGCGCTCCGGCACTGACAGGATGACCACCTGTTCCGACAAGACAGGCGTCCCATCGCCGAGTCGGGCGCTGAGGCTGAGCTCATGATCGCCCGGCGCCAGCGGTTCATCGGGCACAAGAACCCATTCGCCGCGCTCGTCAGCGGTGACGACGCCGATGGGCGCCGTTCCATCCAGCACGGTCACCTCGGCATTCTGTGCTGACCGGCCAGCGATGACGGCGTTCCCGTCCGGGCCAACGCGCACCACATCGAAAGTCGGAACAATCACGGCGTCAGGCACGTCGCTGGCGCCCGGACCCGTATCAGGCAGCGTCCCGTCGCCCTGTGTCGCGGCGACCTCCGCAGACTCTGGCGGCGACTGACCGTCGTGCTGCGCGAAATTCCATACCAGGGCCGCAACGAGCAGTGCGACACCGACCAGGCCGACGATGACCGGCCGGGTCATGGGGTTGCCGTTCCGCGTGTGACGGGAGCTCTCGCACCCTCAGGTTCCATTGCTGTCTCCGGCTTCAACCGACCCCGTGGCCCGCCTGCGCACCCTAGACCGCCCCCTTTGGAGGCGCAATCAACCGTCCCTCCGCCACCCTCGCCAGCTTTGGACGGAGGCGATATGGTGCGCCACCTTCCGCCAGGACGCTTTGGGCAACACCATGACGCGCATCACTACGGTCTGTGTCTACTGCGGGTCGGCCGAGCCGGCGCCGCCGGCCCATGTCCGGGCCGCGCAGGACCTGGGCCGGTCGCTGGCGGAGCGCGGAATCACCACCATCTTCGGTGGCGGCCGCGTTGGCATGATGGGCCACCTGGCCGATGCGGCCCTTGCCGCCGGCGGCAAGGTCATCGGCATTATTCCCCGCCATCTGGAAGACGTCGAGGTGGGACATACCGGAGTCAGCGACCTGCGCATCGTCTCCAGCATGCACGAGCGCAAGGAAATGATGGCCAGCCTGGCCGACGCCTTCATCGTCCTGCCGGGCGGCCTCGGCACCCTGGACGAGACCCTGGAAATCCTCACCTGGCGGCAGCTCGGCCTGCATGACAACGGCATTATCCTGCTTGATGTGGACGGATACTGGCGCCCGCTCAATGACCTCATACACAGCGTCGTTGCACAGGGCTATGCCGCCGGCTCGGCCCTTGATCTGTTCCACACGGCAACCTCGGTTGCCGCCGCCCTCGACCTGCTGGAGCACATGGAGCAACCGGCAGCGGCGGCCCTGACGGAGCGCATGTAGTCCGGTCGGCGCACCGGGCGCAATAATACAAGAGCGGCCGGCAAGAACCGCCGGCAAGCATCCGCCTTGCCACACCAAAGCACCAAGTCTAGGGTCCGGGCCAGATCTCCCGGCGCCCTGCGCCTGCCCCTCCACGGACGGAATCCCCATGGCGAAAATCACGGTAAAGACCCCCCTGGTGGAACTGGATGGCGACGAGATGACGCGGGTCATCTGGGCCGACATCCGCCGCCGCCTGATTCTACCGTTCCTGGACGTGTCGCTGGAGTATTACGATCTTGGCATCGAGAAGCGCGACGAAACCGGCGATCAGATCACGATTGACGCGGCCGAGGCGATCAAACGCCACGGGGTCGGCGTCAAATGCGCCACCATCACGCCGGACGAGGAACGGGTCAAAGAATTCTCGCTGAAGGAAATGTGGCGTTCGCCCAATGGCACCATCCGCAATATCCTGAACGGCACCGTGTTCCGCGAACCCATCGTCTGTCGCAACGTGCCCCGTCTGATTCCAAACTGGACTCACCCGATCATCGTCGCCCGCCATGCCTATGGCGACCAGTACCGGGCGACCGATTTTCTGATTCCCGAAGCCGGCCGCCTGAGCATTACCTTCACGCCGACCAATCCCGACGGGCGGACCATCCGGCACGTGGTGTTCGACTTCAGCGGCGCCGGCGTGGCGCTGGCCATGTACAACGTGGATGAATCGATCCGCGGTTTCGCCCGTGCCTGTCTGCATTTCGGGTTGCAGCGCGGCTATCCGGTCTATCTGTCCACCAAGAATACGATTCTCAAGGTCTATGACGGCCGCTTCAAGGACCTGTTCCAGGAAGTCTATGAGCAAGAGTTCAGCCAGGCCTACAAGGAGGCCGGGCTGACCTACGAGCACCGGTTGATTGACGACATGGTGGCGTTCGCCATGAAGAACCATGGCGAATTCGTCTGGGCGGCGAAGAACTATGACGGCGACGTGCAGTCCGACAGTGTTGCACAAGGCTTCGGCTCTCTGGGGCTGATGACCAGCGTTCTGATGAGTCCGGACGGATCGGCCATCGAGGCGGAGGCGGCGCACGGCACGGTCACCCGACACTTCCGCCAGCATCAGAAGGGCGAGGAAACCTCCACCAACCCGATCGCGTCCATCTTCGCCTGGACTCGCGGCCTTGGCTTTCGCGGCCAGAAGGACGCAACACCCGATGTGGAGGCCTTTGCCCGCACCCTGGAACGGGTATGTATCGAAACGGTGGAAGGCGGTCAGATGACCAAGGACCTGGCCCTGCTGGTGGGGCCGGAGCAAAAGTGGCTGACCACCAATCAGTTTCTCGATGCGGTCGAGGGTCGCCTGAGGAAGGCGCTGAACGCCTAGTCGGCCGTATCGCCGCGGGCGCGACGCTCGGCTGAATTGACGATGGCGGCGCGCAGCCGCGGGTCCGAATCCAGCAGATTGTGGAAGCTGGCCATGGGCAGTACCAGAAGCCGGCAATCAGTCAGCGCCGTCACGGTGGCGGTGCGGTCCGACCCCTGCAGCAGCGCAATCTCACCAAAAGACTGACCCGGCCCCAACCGCACCGGTTCCGGGTGAATGTCCAGTTCGACCTCGCCCGACAGAATGAAATACATGCTGTTGGCGGTCTCGCCACGGCGGGTGATCGTATAACGGGCCGGCACCGACTCGCTTTGCAGCAGGTCGGCGATCTCCGCGATGCGGTCGGCCGGCAAATGGCTGAAGGCCGGCACCCGCGCCACCATGGTCCATGACACGACAAAATCGCGCCGCCGCATCTCTGCGGCGAAGGCGGAAGCCAGGACACTGGTCCACAGGACAAAGACGCCAATGCCCAAAAGCATGACGACGCCGCCCACCAGCTTGCCCAGCGCGGTTACCGGCACAACGTCGCCATAACCGACCGTGGAGACGGTGGAGACGGCCCACCACAGCGCCATGGGAATCGAGCTGAAGGCCTCCGGCTGGACCCGGCCCTCGATCCAGAACATGAGGCTGGCCGCCACCAGGAGCAGGACCGCCATGACCAGCAGCGAGGCAAGAACGGCGCGCGATTCCGCCACCAGCACACGACCGAGCGTGGCCAGGGCCGGTGAATAGCGGCTGAGTTTGAGAATGCGCAGCAGGCGGAACACCCGCAGCATACGCAGATCCACCGGCAGCACCGCGGCCAGATAGAAAGGCAGGATCGCCAGCAGATCAATGAGCGCAAGCGGCGACACGATCCAGCGCAGCCGCCGGCCCAGCGCGGTGGCCGGCAACTGCGGCGGCAACGGCCCCTCGCGGTGGGGCGGCTCTCCGGCCGCCCACAAACGCAACAAATACTCCACCGTAAAGACCATCACCGAGACCTGCTCGATGCCCACAAAGAGCGGCGACAAGTCGCGGAACTGGCTGACGGTCTCGAAGGTGGCCGCCGCCACATTGATAATGATCAGGGCAACCAGACCGCCACGGACGGCCGTGGCCCAACCCGGTGGCGGGGTTTCGTCCTCAAGAATCCGGTACAGCCAGGCGCGCGGTCCGTGGTGCTTGCGGCCAGCCACGTCAGCGCCGTCAGGCGGCTTCGCCAGCAGCAGCCAGCGCGGCCTCGATGGCCGCCACCGCCGCTTCGGCCCGGCCGCCGTCGGGACCACCGGCCTGCGCCATATCGGGCCGCCCGCCACCGCCCTTGCCGCCGAGCGCCGCAGAGCCGATGCGCACCAGCTTGACCGCATCGAAACGGGCGGTCAGGTCATCGGTGACAGCGACCACAAGAGACGCCCTGTGGTCATTGGTGGTGACGATGACGACGACGCCCGAGCCAAGCCGCGCCTTCAGTCCATCGGCCATGCTTTTCAGTTCCTGCGGCGGTATGTCGGCCAGGACGCGGGCGGCAAACTGAATGCCGCTGACGGTGCGGGCCACCGCTTCGGCGGATCCACCGCTGGCGATCTGGCGGCGGGCATCGGCCAGAGTTCGTTCCATCTGGCGCCGCTCCTCCACCAGGGCCCGCAAACGCTCCGGCACAGCGGCCGGTGGCGCACGCAGGACAGCGGCGGATTCTTCCAGCGCCGCGTATTGCTCACGCTCCCAGCGGCGGGCTGCCTCGCCGGTTAATGCCTCAATGCGACGCACCCCGGCACCGACGGCGCTCTCGCCGATGATTCGAAAGGCGCCGATGTCACCGGTCCGCGCCACATGCGTCCCGCCGCAAAACTCCAGCGAATAGCTGGCGGCGGCCGGGCCGGCGGACGCATCAGACAGCGCGTCTTCATCGAGCGCCGCACCGCCCATGCGCACAACACGAACTTCATCACCATATTTTTCGCCGAACAGAGCAACCGCCCCTTCGGCCAGCGCTTCATCCTGGGTCATGATGCGCGTGTCCACCGGCGCATTAAGCCGGATACGATGGTTAACCTCCGCCTCGATGCGGTCCACCTCGTCGCTGGTCAGGGGACGCTCGTGGCTGAAGTCAAAGCGCAGCCGTTCCGGGGCCACAAGAGACCCCTTCTGGGTCACCTGATCGCCCAGATGGCGCCGCAGCGCCGCGTGCAGCAGATGGGTAACGGAATGATTGGCGCGCAGCTTTGCCCGGCGTCCGGCATCCACCTGCAGCAGCAGCCGGTCACCAACCTTAAGAATGCCGGACTCGATGGTCGCCATATGGACAATCAGATCGCCGGCACGCTTCTGGGTGTCCGTGACGTGAATACGCAGGTCCGCCTGATGGCTGTTGCCGGCACTGGCGACGATGGTACCGGTATCGCCCATCTGGCCGCCGGACTCGCCGTAGAAGGGCGACTGATTGCAGACGATGGCAACCTGATCGCCAGCGGCGGCGCGGTCGTGTTCGACCCCGTCCCGGACAATGGCCTGGGCCAGCCCCTCGCCGGCGGTCGCGTTATAGCCGAGAAACTCACTGGCACCCGCCCGTTCGCGCACAGTGAACCAGATGCGCTCCGCCGCCGCGTCGCCGGAGCCGGACCAGGCGCGACGGGCGTCGGCCCGTTGCCGCTCCATGGCGCTGTCGAAACCAGCGACGTCAACCTCTCGTCCCTCGGCCCGCAAAACGTCCTGGGTCAGGTCCAGCGGAAAACCGAAGGTGTCATAAAGACGGAACGCCACATTGCCAGGCAGTGGGGCGTCGCCGGCCAGGCGGCCGGTCTCTTCCGTCAGCAGGCGCAGGCCACGTTCCAGCATTTCACGGAAGCGGTTCTCCTCGCCCCGCAACGTGGCCTCAATCAGGCCTTGCGCGCGGGTCAGCTCCGGATAGGCCTGGCCCATCAGCCCTTCCAGCACCGGCACCAGACGCCACAACAGCGGATCGCGCGCACCCAGCATATGAGCGTGGCGCATGGCGCGACGCATGATGCGCCGCAAGACATAGCCGCGCCCTTCATTGGATGGCAGGACGCCATCGGCAATGAGGAAACTGGACGCCCGCGCATGATCGGCAATGGCGCGCAGGGATGCCACTTTCGCGCCGTCCGGGTCGACGGCGGCAAAATCAGCCGCCGCTTCGATCAGAGGGCGGAACAGGTCGGTATCGTAATTGTTGTGCTTTCCCTGCATGACATTGGCCATGCGCTCCAGCCCCATGCCGGTATCAACCGACGGTCGCGGCAGATCAATCCGCGTCTGGCCATCCACCTGCTCAAACTGCATGAAGACCAGGTTCCATATCTCCATGAACCGGTCGCCGTCCTGATCCGGCGAACCGGGCGGCCCGCCAGCGATGGCGTCCCCATGGTCATAGAAGATCTCACTGCACGGGCCGCACGGCCCGGTATTGCCCATGGACCAGAAGTTGTCCGAGGTCGGGATACGCAGAATACGCGAATCCGGCAGGCCCGAGATTTTGCGCCACAGGGCCGCCGCCTCTTCATCATCGGCATAGACCGTGACCAGAAGGCGCGCCGGATCAACGCCCCACTCGCGGACGATCAGCGCCCAGGCCAAGTCGATAGCGACGTCTTTGAAATAGTCGCCGAAGGAAAAATTCCCCAGCATCTCGAAGAAAGTGTGGTGGCGGGCGGTATAGCCCACATTCTCCAGATCATTATGCTTACCGCCGGCGCGTACACACTTCTGCGCCGTTACCGCTCGCATATAGGGCCGGGACTCGGCCCCGGTGAACACATTCTTGAATTGCACCATGCCGGCGTTGGTGAACAGCAGGCTCGGATCATTGGCCGGCACCAGCGGCCCGGAGGCCACGGGCTGGTGGTCGTGACCGGCAAAATAATCGAGAAAGGCGGTACGGATGTCGTTGGCGCGTATCATGATGCCGTCCGGCGATGGCGGCGAAACCCGTGCATGGTGGATTTGCCCAGAAAAACAGGACGTTGTTGTAGGCCAGGGCCGGGGCGCTGTCCACATTCACCCAGGGTTTCCCTTGGGGTTTGCGGGCCTGTGCACGCCCGACAGCACGACGCCCGGCGGTAATCCGCCGGGCGCGCCCGTGCCAGCCGTGTAGGGCAGCCGGCCGGCAATCCGCCGGCCGGCGACGCCCCTAGTCCATATCCGCCGTGGCGACGTCTTCGGACTCCGAAGCGGCAGGGGTGCTGTCATCGGCCAGCATGGCCTCATCGATGATGCCGGCCTTGCCGCGCACGGTGCGCTCTATGGCCGCGGCCATGTCAGGATTGTCCTTGAGGAACTGGCGAACATTCTCGCGACCCTGGCCGATACGCTGGCCGTCGAAGGAAAACCATGAACCCGACTTCTCCACCACGCCGGCCTTGACGCCAAGGTCAATCAGCTCGCCTTCCTTGGAAATGCCCTTGCCGTAGAGGATGTCGAACTCCACCACCTTGAATGGCGGCGCCATCTTGTTCTTCACCACCTTGACCCGGGTCAGATTGCCGATCACCTCATCGCGTTCCTTGATCTGGCCGATGCGACGGATGTCAAGACGAACGGAGGCGTAGAACTTCAACGCGTTGCCGCCGGAGGTGGTTTCCGGGCTGCCGAACATGACGCCGATCTTCATGCGGATCTGGTTGATGAAGATAACCAGGCAATTGGAACGGGAAATAGACGAGGTCAGTTTGCGCAGGGCCTGACTCATGAGCCGCGCCTGCAGGCCCACATGGGTATCCCCCATCTCCCCTTCCAGCTCCGCCCGCGGCACCAGCGCGGCGACACTGTCCACCACCAGCACGTCTATGGCGCCGGAGCGAACCAGAGTGTCGGCGATCTCAAGCGCCTGCTCACCGGCATCGGGCTGGGAAATGAGGAGCTCCTCCACATCCACGCCGAGCTTGCGGGCATAGGAGGGGTCAAGGGCGTGTTCGGCGTCGACGAAGGCGCAGACGCCGCCACTCTTCTGGGATTCGGCAATGGCATGCAGGGCGAGCGTGGTCTTGCCCGAGCTTTCCGGGCCGTAGATTTCGACGATGCGCCCCTTGGGCAGACCGCCGATGCCGAGGCCGATATCGAGGCCGAGAGAGCCGGTGGATATGGATTCAGCCTCCACCGCCGAACCGCGCTGGCCAAGCTTCATGACCGAGCCCTTGCCGAAGGCCCGCTCGATCTGGCTGAGGGCAGCCTCCAGCGCCTTTTCGCGCTCGCCCGCACGTCGCTCCATCGGCCCGTCCACCACCCGCAAATTCGTCGCCGCCATTGGCTTGCCTCCCTTTATCGCCGTAGCCCCGGGGCGGGGCAATCCCGCCCTGGCCTGCCCGGATCCCGCCGGGCCCGGGAGGCCTTGCCTCACGAAACCGGTCTGATGGGCCGGAGAGGCACTGTACCTGTTTTGTTCTTTTGTGCAAGTACCTATTTTGTTCTCATTGGTTGTGGCGGGACTACGGCGGTTGCGGCCGGGATAGCTACGCCGACCGGCGGCTAGCGCCTGGGCATGACCTCTTTGACCTTGGCCGCCAGGTCGTTGAGGTTGAACGGTTTGGGCAGAAAGTGAGTCAGCCCGTCGGGCGCCAGCTTCTGACGGAAGGCATCTTCGGCGTAGCCTGAAATGCCGATGGCCGGCAGGTCCGGCCGGCGGCGACGCACTTCCTGAATCAGACTGGCGCCATCCATGTTGGGCATGACGATGTCAGTCACCAGCAGGTCAATCTGGGCCGCCGCGCCGTCAAGCAGTGACAGGGCCGCCTCGCCACTGGCCGCCTCGTGCACTTCATAGCCTTTGTTGCGCAGGGCGCGGGCCGCAAACATCCGCACCGGATCCTCGTCTTCCACCAGCAGGATCGCGCCGGACCCGGTCAGGTCGCGCAAACGAACGTCAACCGTCGGGCTGGCCGGGCTGGCGGTCGCCGCCGCGTGACGCGGAAGAAAGAGATAGAAGGTCGTTCCACGGCCGGCGGCATCGCCTGGCGGGCGCGAGCGGGCGAAGATATAGCCGCCCGTCTGCTTCATGATGCCGTAGACCGAGGACAGGCCGAGACCGGTGCCCTCGCCCACCTTCTTGGTGGAATAGAACGGCTCAAAAATGTGGCCGATCACATCGTCGGCTATGCCGGTCCCGGTATCGGATACTTCAACCGACACATAGTCGCCCGGCGGCAAAATGTCGCCGCCGAACGGTGTCGGCGATTCCGTCCGCACCTCGGCGCTGCGAATGTCCAGCACGCCGCCATCGGGCATGGCATCGCGGGCGTTGACCGCCAGATTGATGATGACCTGCTCCATCTGCGCCTTGTCCACCTTCACCAGGCCGAGGCCGCGGGCGTGGACCACCCGCAGGTCGATGCCGGCGCCCAGCAGACGGCGCAACAGACCGGCCAGGTCGGTCACCACGTCGGTCAGGTCGAGGACCTGCGGCCGCAGTGTCTGCTGGCGCGAGAAGGCCAGAAGCTGGCGCACCAGCTCCGCCGCGCGGTTGGCGGTCTGCTTGATCTGCATGATGTCGCCGAAGGACGGATCGCCGGGATTGTGGCGCAGCAGCAGAAGGTCGCAAAAGCCGATAATGCCGGTCAGCATGTTGTTGAAGTCATGGGCCACGCCACCGGTAAGCTTGCCGACCGCCTCCATCTTCTGGGCCTGGGCGAACTGGGAATAGAGCCGTTTGGCCTCGGTCACGTCGAGACAGTGGAGGACGTGTCCCGGCGTGCCGTCCTCCCGTTCTATGCGGCGCGCAAAGAGATTGGCCGAGCGGCGCGCCTGCCCGGCCATGACCACCTCCAGCCCATGACCGGCGTCGGTGACCTGTGATTCAGGGGACCCGGCAAGCCACGCCAGCAGGCTGGCCCGCGACGCCGGCGCCACCAGTTCCGCCGCCGGCTGGCCAACAAGGCTGGCCACCTTCGCGTCGACCATGGCCGCCAACGCGTGATTGACCTCCGTCACCTGCTGGTCGCTGTCGAGCACGGCGATGCCGACGGGGGCGTCCTCAAAGACCCGCTGGAACCGCACCTCGGAACTGCGCAGCGCCTGCTCCCACTCACGCTCGGGCGTCAGGTCGCGGACGACCGAACGGGTACGCAGACCGCCGTCTTCCGGCGCGCGCACGACGCTTTGGGTTATGTGGGTCTGAAACAGGCCGCCATCGGCCGTGCGGAAGGTCACCTCACCGGACCGCTCGCTGCCAAAAGTGCCGAACGGATCATAGGCCGGCGTGGTGTCCGGCAGGGCGTGAGCGACAAAATCATGCAGCCGCCGGTCACCGGATGTCAGGGTATCGGGATCGCTGCCCAGCCAGCGGGAAAATACATGATTGACAAAGACGAACCGGCCATCGGCATCAACCGAATAGAAGCCAACCGGCGCGTTCTCCACAAAGTCCACCAGCTTATGCTGCTCCTCGCTCAGCACCTGCGCCATTTCACGACGCTCTGTAATGTCCTCGAAGTTCCACGCGGTGGCATCGGCAAACCGGCCAAGCGGATGAACACTGACGTCGAGCCAGCGGGTCTCGCCGCTGGGAACGACAACCGCCACGTCGCTGCGCGCGGCCACACGGGCGGCGGCGGACTGCTCCAGCCGCGCCAGCGCGACCCGACCGGCGTCATCCGCCGCGCGTCCGCGCGCCGCGTCTATGGGCTGCGCGCCGGCGCCGAACAGCGCCCTGAACTGGTTGTTGGCGAACAGGATGCGGCCGCCGGCGGAAAGCACCGCATGGCCCTGCGGCGCCGCTTCCAGCGCGGCACTCTGCAGCCGGGCCCGCCGGGCCAGCCACCAGACCACAACGGCAACCGCCAGGGCAGCCACAAGCGCCGCGGCCCACGCAAAATCATTGGCGAACGGACGGGCCGCCGTGGTCCGCAGCAGCGCGATGGTGACGATGGCCAGACCGCCGCCACCGAGAAGGCCCAGAACCAGCGCAAGGACGCGGCCGGACAGCCCGAGGTGCCGGCCGCTGCGGCGCAGGAACGGGTCATCGCCCGCAAGGGGCACATCCGGCGCCGGCGCGGCGAAAGGCTCAGGCGGCGGCGGCGGCGCCTGCGGCGGGCGGTCCAGATGGGCATGACGGCGGCCGCGGACGGAGCGCGGCCGGCGCCAGACCGAACGGGCGCGCCCCTCACTGCTCATCGCCTGCCCTGCCCCTTGAGCCGCATCACATATCCGATCACTTCCGCCACCGCCCGATAGTGCTCCGGCGGCACCTCGCGGTCGAGGTCTACACCGGCATGCAGGGCCCGCGCCAGCGGCGGGTTCTCGACCACTGGAATATGGTGCGACTGCGCCAGTTCGCGGATGCGCTTCGCCACATGGTCCACCCCCTTGGCCACCAGAACCGGGGCGTCCATGGAGTCTATGTCATATTTCAGCGCACAGGCAAAATGGGTCGGGTTGGTGATGACCACATCGGCCTCTGGCACGGCAGCCATCATCCGTCGCCGCGCCCGCTCTGAACGGATCTGCCGCAACCGCGCCTTGACTATGGGATCGCCGTCGGTCTGACGGAATTCGTCCTTCAGGTCCTGGCGGCTCATGCGCATCTGCTTGGTGTGCTGCTGGCGCTGATAGAGCAGGTCCAGCACCGCAACAATCGCCATGATGGCGATAACGCCGATCAGCACCTTGATGACGAGGGCGTGCAGTTCACCCAGAAGCGGGCCCGGCGCCATGCCGGCGATCAACTCTATCCGGCCAAGAATGGGCATGACCAGAATGGTGATGACCGTCGTCACCAGGCCGATCTTGACCAGGCCCTTGGTGAACTCGACCAGTGCGCGGCTTGAAAACAGGCGCTTGAAGCCCTTGGCCGGCGAGATTTTCTCAAGCTTCGGCTGAACGCTTTCGGCCGTCAGCATAAAGCCGTTCTGCAACAGGCCGCCCAGAACCGCCGCGATCAGCAGCAGGCTGATGACCGGCACGAGAACAACGGCGACCTTGAGGACGGTGTGCAGGACGCCGGCCCGCAAATCGGGAATGGTCAGGCCCAGATCATAACCGTGCGACAGATACCCGGTCAGTGAACCGGTGAGCCCGGACATGATGGACGGCGCCATCAGCCCGACCACCACCGCGCCAGCCAGAAGCATGAGCCAGCTATTGACCTCGCGGCTGACGGCCACCTGACCCTTGCGCCGGGCGTCTTCCAGCCGGCGTTGGGTGGGGTCTTCGGTTTTTTGGGAATCGTCCTGGGAGTCTGACATGCCGCCGGCCTACAGCCCCGCCGCAAACAAACGTGTCCAGATATCGGCGAAGCGATCAAGAAAGATCAGCATACCAGCCGACAGGGTCAGGCCGAAAACCGTCAGACCGATGCCGATCTGCGCCGGCAATGCCACAAACAGCACCGGCAACTGGGGCATCAGCCGGGCCAGAATGCCGAGCCCGATATTGAAGACAATGCCGATGAGCAGAAGAGGTGCGGTGATCTGCGCGGCGATCAGGAAGGCTTCAGCGCCGGTCCGCACCACCGTATCCGTAACGTCGCCAAGCGGCGGCAACTGCGATGGCGGAAATACCAGATAGCTGTCCACCAGCCCGGCGATGAGCACATGGTGCAGATTGGTGACGAAGATCAGCAGGACGCCCAGTGTGGTCAGAAAGGACGAAGTGAGAACCCCTTGCTGGCCAAGCCCCGGATTAAACGCCTGGGCGGCGGACAGGTTGGTCTGAAAGGCGACAATCTCTCCCGCAATGGCGAGAGCGATAACCAGCAACCGGCCGATCGTACCGATGAAGAGACCGATGGCGATTTCCCCGCCCAGCAGAACCAGCAGAGCCACAGGCATGTCCGGCACCGCCGGCAGGGTCGGCCGCACCATCTGGGCCACAGCGACAGAGAGCGCCAGAGCGGCCAGCAAACGAACACGCACCGGCACCGATGCCTCGCCCAGCCCCGGCAGCAGGATGGCGGCGGAGCCGAGACGCGCAAAGACCAGAAAGACAACGACCACTTCCTGGGTCAGGAGCTGGGCCAGCACGCCGGTCAGACGCCCGTAACAATACGCTCAACCAGCCGTTCCATGAGTGCGCCCATGGCGCCGCCCATGAACGGCAGCAACAGAATCAGCATGACCGCCATCACGATGATCTTCGGCACAAATGTCAGGGTCATTTCCTGAATCTGGGTCAGAGCCTGAAACAAGGCGACGATCAGCCCAATGGCCAGCGCCCCCAGCATCAGCGGCGCGCCGATGGTGAGCATGGTCCAGATCGCATCGCGGGCGATTTCCAGAACAGCCAGATCATTCATGGTCAGAACGCTCCGACGCAGCCGTCAGATCGGCATCCGCAACACGTCCTGATAGGCCTGGATCACCCGGTCGCGCACCGCGACAACCGTT
The DNA here is from genome assembly GCA_040218575.1 of Alphaproteobacteria bacterium. Taxonomy (NCBI): domain Bacteria; kingdom Pseudomonadati; phylum Pseudomonadota; class Alphaproteobacteria; species Alphaproteobacteria bacterium. The sequence goes on from JAVJRE010000002.1 coordinate 247,874, forward strand.
TCCAGCGCCAGCTCCGCATTGGAGACCGCGGTGACCACATCAACCAGTTGCGCCTCGCCGACGACCGCCTGGGCGCTGACCGCCTCGCTGTGGCGGCCGGCATCCACGGCGCCCGCCAGCGCCTCCTTGACCATGCCGGCGAAGGCGCCGGCGCCGTCCTGCGGACGGGCATCGAGGCCGCCGGACGCGGCCCCCTGGATACGGGCATAGGCGGAAATCACAGCAGTCGGGGTGACAGCCATTATCTAGTCTCCTTGGCTGACGGCCGGTCGGGTCGGGCAACGCAATCCGGCGCCAGGATGAGTTAACGACGCAGCAGCTCCACGGTCCGCTGAAGCATGGATCGCGATGCTTCGATGACGCTCAGATTGGCTTCGTAAGAGCGCTGGGCCTCCCGCATATCATTGGCTTCGACCAGCGCGTTGACGTTGGGAAAGAGAACGTAGCCATCGTCGTCGGCGGCCGGATGGCCGGGTTCGTAACGACGGACAAATTCACTGCGGTCGAGGCCGATGCGGCCGACCTGCACAAGATTGAGTCCGAGAGAGCGGTCGAGCTCGTTCTCGAAACTGATGGTCTTGCGCCGATACGGCGCAGCACCGGCGGAGTCGCCGGTGGACTGCGCATTGGCGATGTTCTCCGAGATGACGCGCAGGCGGGTTCCCTGAGCGCGCATACCGGCGGCGGAGATCATCAGGCTCTTGAAAAGAGTCTCCATGAGCGATTCTCTAGCTGTTGCGACCAAGGACGGTGCGGAACATGGCGATGTGCCGGCGATACAGGCCGGTCATGGTCTGATAGTTGACGCTGGCCTCGCCAACCTTCATGAGCTCCTCTTCGAGCACCACGGAATTACCGGAAAGCGTGGTTTCCACCGGCCGGCGATCCGCTTCGGCGCGAAACGGGCCAGGCCGACTGGCCGAGGCCAGATGGGCGCCGTGGGTCGTCGCCGGCGGCAGGCGGTCCTCGGTGGAGCGCAGCAGCTCACGGAAGTTCAGCGGCTTGAGGTCGCGCGGCCGGTACTGCGGCGTATCGGCGTTGGCAATGTTCTGGGCCAGCACATCCTGACGCTGTTGCAGCCAGGTCATGCGCCGGGTGAGCATTCCGAACAACGGGATCTGGGTGAAGTCCATTCGGCCCCGGGTTCCTGCCGCCGCCAACCCGATCACGGGCGGCCGGCGGCCGAGATAGCTACAATTCGCGCTAAATTGCCGTGGCAGAGTGGCAAGCCAGTGTTAAGAAGAGGTAAAGGTATCAGGTCAGACACGGGGACCAAGGGACAGGACGGCCCGAAATGCTCTATCTCACGCGAAAAGTCGGCGATTCCGTCATTATCAACGACACGGTGGAAGTGACCGTGGTGGAAATCCGCGGCAAGTCCATCAAGCTGGGCTTTGAGTTTCCGCCCGATACCACGGTCCTGCGCCGCGAAGTGCATGAACGGATCCAGGCGGAGAACCGCGCCGCCGCAGCCGGTGGCGACGATCTGGTCCACGCCCTGGGCCAGACAGGCCAGACGAACCCGACAGCATCGACAGCACGATCACCGGGCGACGACGAGCCCGGCGACTAGGCTTGCGCGTATCAGGCCGGACGGCCCCGGCTTTCACCCTTCGTTAAGCATAATTGCCGGACACTGGGCGCCTGCATGTCGGCCGATTGCCGATGGGAGTGCGCTGGTGCCAACCAAACCGCCGAAGTCTGACCGTGCCATAGCTGAAGACGGCGATCCGCATGACGCCGTGACCCCGGTCGCCATCGCCCTGCACTACGCCATGGAGAGCGACCCGGCACCGCGCATTACCGCCAGCGGCCGCGGCCGGCTGGCCCGGCAGATTCTTGCGCTGGCCTGGGAACGCGGCATCAAGGTCCGCGAAGACGCCGACCTGGCGGAACTGCTGGCAGCATTCGATGTGGACAGCGAAATCCCGCTGGAGGCCTTTGCCGCCGTGGCCGAAATCCTTTCCTACGTCTATCAGGCCAATGGCCGCTTGCCGGCCCTGGCGGAGCCTGAGCTCAATCCGGGAGCCTCTGCATGAGCGACAAGAATGACAGCCAGGCGTCAGCCAGGTCCGCCGAGGCCAGTGTTGAGGCGGCCGGCCGCGCGTTGGCCCGCGCCATCGCTCAGGTCGGCGCCGCCACGGAAAATGTCCGCAACGGCGGTGTCGCCGACCTGTCCACTCTGGACGAGACCGTGCGCGATCTTTGCGCCCACGCCGAGAACAGCGTGGGCAGCGACCGGCAGGCGCTGCGCCCGCAACTTATGGTTCTGGTCTCTGACCTGGACGCCCTGGCCGAGCGCATGAAGGCGCAACAGAGCGACATCCGTAAGGACCTCGACAAAACAGGCCAGCGCCAGCGGGCGACCGACGCCTACAGCCGACCGTCGCGCAAGAAGCCCTAAGCCACCGACATCATGGATTTCACAACCATTGCCCGGTTCGTCCTGGCGCTCTTCGTCGTCCTTGGCCTGATCGGCGTGGCGGCCTGGCTGCTGCGCCGCTTCGGCGCCGGCATCCTGGGGCGGGGCCAGAGCTTCGGCCGGGCCCGACGGCTTGGCGTCGTGGAACAGACCTCGCTTGATGCCCGCAACCGCCTGTTCCTGGTGCGGCGGGACGATGCGGAGCACCTGATTCTGGTCGGACCCGGTCAGAGCTGCGTTGTCGAAAGCAGCATTCGTCGTTCCGCCACAGATATTGCTGCCGCCGGTCCGGAGGGCAGCCCGCAATGATCGCCGCCGCCCCGCTGAGTGACCGCGCCGGCCGCTGGCTGGCCCGGGTTCTGCCGGTGGCCACCTTGCTGCTCGTCATGGCGACACCGGCCATGGGGCAGAGCCTGGACATCGATTTCGGCGAAGGTGGCAGCGCCACCGGCCGGCTGGTTCAGCTTCTGCTGATTCTGACCGTCCTGACGTTGGCCCCCTCCATCATCATCATGGTGACCAGCTTCACCAGAATCATCGTCGTGCTGAGCTTCCTGCGCAACGCCATCGGCATGCCGCAAACACCGCCGAACATGGTCATGGTAAGCCTGGCTCTGTTCCTGACGGCGTTCATCATGGCGCCGACTCTGGAACGGGCCTATGACGAGGCGCTGGTGCCGCTGATGGCGGAAGAGATTGACGAAGCCGAGGCGTTCGAACGGGCGTCGGGACCAGTCCGTGATTTCATGTTGCGCCATGTCAGGCCGCAGGACCTGAACCTGTTCCTGGACATTTCCGGGGCCGAGCCCGTAACCAGCGCCGAAGCGACGCCGCTGCGGGCGCTGGTGCCGGCCTTCATGATCAGCGAGTTGCGACGCGCTTTTGAGATCGGCTTCTTGCTGTTTGTTCCTTTCCTCATTATCGACCTGGTGGTGGCCTCGGTGCTGATGAGCATGGGCATGCTGATGCTGCCGCCGGTCTTGATCTCCCTGCCCTTCAAGCTGATTTTCTTCGTCCTTGTTGACGGCTGGTATCTGGTGGCCGGTTCGCTGGTGCAGAGCTTCGGCACCTGAACGGGTTCAGCCCGGCCAACCTTCAGCGCGGCTGGACAAACGTGACCCAGTTGGGGCCGCCTGGCGAGGTGATCGTGTGCCGGTGGTCGAGGACGCCGCTTGCCGGATCAATCCCGTAGACCGCCAGCCGGTGGGAGTGAAGGCCGGCGGCCACCAGCCAGCAGCCATCAGGCGACACCGCAAAACCACGGGGATGGGTTTCTGTCCGCCAGTGGCCAATCGGTGACAGGCCCGTGCCGTCCTGGCTGACGGCAAAGCCGGCCAACGTGTTTGAGCCGCGCACCGAAGCGTAGAGAAAGCGGCTGTCCGGCGTCAAATGGATGTCGGCGGCGGCGGCCGGACCGCTGAACCCTGGCGGACAGGCGTCACACATTTGGATCGGCGTGGGGATAGCTGAGGGGACCGGCGCGCCTGGCATGTCGTCCACCGGCAGAATGACCAGCGAGCCGTCGCTTTCATTAAGCAGATAGAGCACCGCGCCCGAAGGGTGGAAAGCGATGTGGCGGGGACCGGCCCCGTCATGCATCACGATCCGCCGGGCCGCCGCTTCATCAACCCGACCGCTCGCCGGATCGAACGGCAGACGAAGAACGCAATTGCCGTCGCGACACGGGACGAAGAGCTGGCGGTTCTTCAGATCAGCCAGAATGCAGTGAGCGGCGGCGGGAGTGTCGACGATTTGTGTGGCCTGCGCCGCGACGGCGCCGTCGTTATCTATGGCCGCCACGGCCAGACAACTGCCGGTAAACGATGCGCCGAGAAGATAGCGGCCGCCGCGGTCAGTGGCGATATAGGCGAAGTTGGCAGCCGCCGGGGTCACCCCAAGCGGGCGCAGGCGACCGGCCGCGCCGTCTATGCGAAAGCTGGCGATGGCCCAGGGCTCGCTACGCAGCGCCACATGGAGGGTTCGATTGTCCGGCGACAGCGCCATAGGCATGGCGATGCCAGGAACCGGCAGGCGCTGGGCTTCGGCCAGATACCCCGTAGCCGTGTTGAAGGAGAACACTGCGACCTCGCGGCTGTCGGCGTGGCTGACACAGACAAAGGGTGCAGGAGACGAGGTGGCGGCGCTCACCGGGCAAGCCTAATGATCGGCCGCTTCGTAGGCGCCGCCATGGCGGCCCCATTGCGGTGGCCCGTCCACGTCAACATTCTCTTCACGCAAACGCCCGGCCCAGCTTTCCGCATCGTCCGACGGCCGGTAGCCGATGGCCGACCAGTTGGTTTCGCCCACCCGCAGGCGGCGGTTGGCCGACATGCCCACAACAATGGCCGCGCCGACATCGGGCTGCTTCAAGGCGCGGTCGAACAGAGCCACGCCATCAGCCGGACTGAGCCAGGTTGACAGATGGCGCTGCTCGGTCGGCCGTTCGGTGAAGCTGCCGATACGCAGGCTGACAGATTCTATGCCGTGCTTGTCCCAGTAGTAGCGCAGCAGCGTTTCGCCAAAGACCTTGGTGACCCCATAGAAGCTGTCAGGCCGTGGCGGATCCGTCACGGTGACCGGATGGTCGACCGGAGCCATGCCATAGGCATGGTTGGACGAGGCAAAGACGATGCGCCGCACACCATGCGTCCGGGCGGCCTCAAACAGGATATAGAGACCGTGCACGTTGGTGCGATACATGGTGGCAAAATCACGCGGATCCGGCGCGCCGGCCAGATGGACCAGCGCATCGACACCGGCCAGCGCGCTATCCAGCGCCGGCCCGTCCAGCAGGTCGGCTTGAATCACCTCCTCCGCCGCCGCGGCGGGCCCGAGCGGCGCCACGTCCAGCAGCCGCAGGCAGCCATGTCTGCCGGCCAGTCCGGACCGCAAGACCCGGCCGATGGCGCCAGCGGCGCCGGTAATCAGCACACGGCCATAGCGCAGATCATCCATGCCCCGATCCTAGGAAGGGCAGCCGGGTGTGTGCAAGCGGCTGCACCTTCTCATCACCCGCCGGCCACGCTAGCTTGACCGACCGGAGAGCAACCGACGGCCCACTGCTATGACGCTCGTGGCACGCCTCGTTCTGGCGATCAGCGCGTTCAACACCGCGCTTGGCCGCGCCTTGTGCTGGCTGACCCTGGGCATTGTGCTGGTCTGCTTTCTGGTGGTGGTCCTGCGCTATGTCTTCTCCATCGGCTTTGTGTGGCTGCAGGATCTCTACGTCTGGCTGAACGGGATCATGTTCACCGGCGTTGCCGCGTTTACCCTGCTGCGCGATGGCCATGTACGGGTGGACATCTTCTACCGTAAAGCGACCGTCCGCAGCCGGGCATGGGTCGACCTGATCGGTACGCTTGTATTCCTGTTCCCCTTTACAGTGTCGGTGGTCATCTGGAGCTGGCCCTATGTGGCGCGCTCGTGGCGCTTCATGGAATCCTCATCCAACATTGGCGGTATGCCCGGTCTCTTCGTGCTGAAGAGCTTCATCCTGGTGTTTGCCGGTCTGGTCATGCTGCAGGGCGTCGCCATGGCGCTGCGGGCGGTGCTGGAGCTGGCGCGGCACAGCCACCTGCTGCCGTCGCATCTGCGCTATAGCGAAGACCGCTAACCGCATGGACGCGCTGGTGATCGGCGAGATCCTCGCCGTCTGTATGTTCTTTGGCATCATCGCCGTGCTTCTGGCCGGATTTCCCGTTGCCCTGACACTGGCTGGGACATCACTGATATTCGCTCTGCTAGGCTGGCTGGTCGGCGCGTTCGATGCCTCCAACCTGGCCAGCATTCCGGCCCGCTACACCGGTCTGATGGCAAACGAAGTGCTGGTGGCGGTGCCCCTGTTCATCTTTATGGGCGTAATGCTGGAGCGCTCCGGTCTGGCCGAGCAGCTTCTGGTGACCATGGGCCGGCTGTTCGGCGCCCTGCGCGGCGGTCTTGGCCTGTCGGTCATTATCGTCGGCGCCATGCTGGCCGCATCCACCGGTATCGTCGGCGCGACGGTGGTGACCATGGGCCTGCTGAGCCTGCCGGCGATGCTGAAGGCCGGCTACAAACCGGAGATGGCCAGCGGAATCATCTGCGCCTCAGGAACCCTGGGCCAGATTATTCCACCGTCAACGGTACTGATCTTCATGGGTGACATGCTGGCCGGCATGAACGCGCAGGTGCAGATGGCCAAAGGCAATTTTGCGCCAACGCCGGTATCGGTCGGCGACCTGTTTGCCGGCGCTTTTCTGCCGGGGCTCCTGTTAGTGACGCTGTATATGGCGTGGGTGGTATTCAAGGCGGTAAGCGACCCCGAAAGCAGCCCGGCCCTGCAAACCACGGCCGAGGAGCGACGCACCTTGCTGCGCGACGTCGGAGTCGCCCTGGTGCCGCCGATGACGCTGATCCTGGCGGTGCTGGGCTCGATCCTCAGCGGCATCGCTACGGCGACCGAAGCGGCGGCCGTCGGCGCCATCGGCGCCAGTGTCATGGCCCTGATGCGCGGTCGCCTGACCACCGCCAACCTGCGGGCGGTGGTGACCGAGACGGCGGTCATTACCTCCATGATCTTCATCATTATCTTCGGCGCCATGGTGTTCTCCATCGTCTTTCGGATGCTGGGCGGCGGCCAGCTGGTGGAGGAGCTACTGACCAGTCTGCCGGGCGGCGTCGCGGGCGCCGTGCTGTTTGTCATGGCACTGATGTTCGTTCTGGGGTTCATTCTCGATACCTTCGAGATCATTTTCATCGTCATCCCCATTACCGCCCCGGTACTCCTGGCCATGGACGTCAGCCCGCTGTGGCTGGGCGTGATGGTCGGAGTCAATCTGCAAACCAGCTTCCTGACGCCGCCGTTCGGCTTTTCCCTCTTCTATCTGCGTGGCGTAGCGCCGCCCGAAGTGTCCACCGGGCAGATCTACCGCGGCGTGATTCCATTCGTCGGCCTGCAAATCCTTGCCATGGTCCTGTTGTTCCTGTTCCCGGAGCTGGCGACCTGGCTGCCCGCACAGATATTCGGGTAAGCTATGGCCATGAACAGAACGCCACACGCTCTGGTCGAGCCGCAATGGCTGGAGGACCATCTGGACGACCCGAACCTGCGGGTCGTGGCCCTTAACTGGACCGGCGGCGAAGACTTCGCCCGCGGCCATATTCCCACCGCCCAGTTCTGGGACTGGAAGGCTATGTTGTGGGACCCGCTGAAACGGGATTTTCCCACCCCGCAGGCCTTCGCCGAACGCTGCGCCGCGGCTGGGATCGGCAACCACACGACGGTCGTGTTCTATGGCGATCCAGCCCTGCAGTTCGGTACATACGCCTGGTGGGTGTTCCGCCTGTGCGGCCACCCGGACGCACGGGTTCTCAACGGCGGCCGGCGCCGCTGGGAGGCGGAGGGGCGCCGGCTTACAACCGAGTTGGCGGCGATCAGGCCTATGACCTACACGCCGGTGGCCAGGCCCGATGAGCAGGCCACACGGGCCACCCGCGATGATGTTCTGGCCAGCCTGGACCGCGGTGATACGGTGCTTCTGGACCACCGCTCGCCAGAGGAATACAGCGGTGAACGGGTCAGTCCGCCGAATTCACCCGATCACGGCGCCGAACGCACCGGCCGCATCCCTGGCGCCCGGCCGCTGCATTTCGAAGAGCTGCTGGCAGCGGACGGTTCCTTCAGGCCGGCCGACGAGCTGCGGCGGTTATTTGTCGAACAGGGCGCCACCCCCGACAAACGGATCATTTCCTATTGTCGTCTGAGCCATCGGGCGACGCTGGCCTGCTTCGCCATGACCCAGATTCTGGGCTATCCCGACGTCAGGAGTTATGACGGGTCATGGACCGAATGGGGCAGCCTGGTGGGTGTTCCCATAGAACGGTGATGGTGGAGCGGCGGCCGCGCCCACATGGAAAAGGCCCGTCGCGCGAGGCGACGGGCCCTTCCGTCGGTCCGGGTCCGTGGCCCGCGCCTAGGAGAAGTGGAAGTACTTCTCGCGGGCGGTGACAAAGGCGTTATCGACCATGGCGGTGCGGGTACGCAGGGCGTTGAGGGCCGTGAAGAAGCTCTCCATCGCCTTGCGGGTCAGGGCATCCCCATCCTCGCGGAGTTCACCATAGATGTCGGCCGCATGACCGGCCGCCGCCTCGATGATCTCGTCCGGGAACTGACGGACCTGCACACCATGGTCTTCCACTAGAGTCTTCAGGGCCGGCGGATCATTGGCATAGAAATCCGACGCCACCTGATCATATTCCGCCTGGCAGGCAATCTCGACGATCAGCTGCAGGTCAGGCGTCAGTGACGTCAGGGCCGATTTGTTGACCGCCAGTTCTGTGGCCAGTCCAGGCTCGTTGAAGCTGGGGAAGTAGTAGTTCTTCGCCACCTGATGGAAGCCGAGGGCAAGATCGTTGTAGGGGCCGACAAACTCCGCGGCATTGAGCGCACCCGACTGCAGGTTCTGGAAGATCTGCCCGGCCGGGAGGTTGACGACGGTGGCGCCGAGACGCTCCCACACCTGGCCGCCGAGGCCGGGGGTGCGGAAGTTGATGCCCTGGATGTCGGCAACCGTTTCCAGCGGCTCCTTGAACCAGCCGCCGGCCTGGGTGCCGGTGTCACCGGACAGGAACGCCTTGACGCCGAACTGGTCATTGATCTCGTCCCAGATCTCCTGACCACCCATGTAGCGCACCCATGCCGCCATCTCCCGCGACGTCATGCCAAAGGGCACACCGGTGAAAAAGACGAGACCGCGACTCTTGCCCTGCCAGTAATAGGCAGCACCGTGACTGATTTCGGCCGAGCCGCCGGCAACCGCGTCAAACGACTCAAGAGGTGGCACCAGTTCGCCGCCGGAGAAGACGGTGACCGTCAGCCGGCCACCGGACATGGCGGTGATGCGGTCGGCCAGACGCTGGGCACCAACACCCAGACCCGGAAAGTTCTTTGGCCATGTGGTGACCATGCGCCATTCCGTGCGCTCCTGGGCGATAGCCGGCGCCGCCAGGCCGCTGGCCGCGGTTGCTACCGCGCCACTGCCGACCAGGGCCGCGCCTTTGACGAATTGACGACGCTTCATGTGTAGAGTCCTCCCCTGCGTTCCAATGCCCGCCAGCATTCAAGGACTGACGGCCGTCGCCTGCCGTCGCCACGCTGGCGGGGCCGGGCGCAGGCAGTGTGCCATGAAGCGTGGGCGGGCGAAAATGCGATTCAACGCCCAGTCACGATTTACAAGGGGGGCACGATTTACAAGGGGGTCACGATTTACAAGGGGGTCACGATTGACGCGGGGATCACACTCCACGCCGGCTGACCGAGACGGGCGGCCTAGTTGATGGCGCTCAGGTCTGTGCCCTGCAGCCGCTCACGGTAGCCGGCCAGAAAGGCCTCGAAATCGCCGACCTCGGCAATCTGCTGGGCAATGGTCCGTGACAGGACCACGTCGCGGCCCTGCCCGCCAATGACCAGGCGGAACTCATCCGCGTAGAAGGTTCGTTCCATGGCCACCGCAAAACGGGCCGCGGTGGCGGCCAGGGCCCGCTCGTCTTCGGCCAGCGCCTGGGCGACGGCCAGATTGAGCACCAGGCTGGCAGAGTCCTGATCGAGGTCCAGGGCTGTGTCCGGCGCATCGGGCTGCACGGCGCTGGCGAGGCCCTGCAGAATACGCGCAGCATCGCCCCAGGCGCCCTGTCGCCACATCAGTTCAACCCGCAGACGATCCGCCGCCGCCGTATGGTCACCATCGAGCAGTGCCAGCGCCTCTCCCATGGAGCCCACTTCGCCCAGGGCGCGGGCATAGAGGCGACGACGCTCCAGACGCAGGTCGTTGTCGAGACCGATCATGTTGGTCTGGTCGAGAGCCTGCATGGCCTGAACCGGTTTTTGATCCAGCAGGCGGACGAGAGCCAGTCGCGCGCCGATCCGGGCGCGGGACTCACCGGACAATCGAAACTCCACCTGATGGGCCAGCAGCTCACCGGCACGGTGCAGCAAATCGACCCGCACCAGATCATCGGCCAACCCCTGAATAAGACGGTCGCCGTCGCTACCGCCGGGGGTCAGTTCACGAAACTCATCAAATAGGGCGATGGCCCGCACCGGGCTGAGCCGCACGTCCGACGACAGAAACGCCTCGGCAAAGGCCGCGCGCATGGTATCGGCCACCGCCGCCACCGCCGGATGATCGGGATAGGCCTCGACCGCCTTGCGCAGGGTGGCCAGGCCATCGCGTGTGCGGCCGACGGCGATATAGGATTCGCCCAGTTCGCGCATAATACGAAACTCAAAGCGGTCGCCGCGCCAGGTGAAGCGAACGGCTTCCAGCGCCTCAATGGCCTGGTCGAGCGTGATCTCGCCGCTGGCCCGGCGCGCTTCGGTCAGGGCCATAACCGCGCGCGACCGGACAAACCGGTCACCGGTCTCCGCCAGGCCATCCAGGTCGGCCAGCGCGCTCGCGGTATCGCCCAGGGCAAGCGCGGTCTGGGCGGCGAGCAGAGCCCGCCGCCCGGCGCCGGCGTCACTTGCCGGGATCAGGTCCAGATCGTCCAGCAAACGGCGCGCGGCCAGGCCGTCATTGCTTTCCAGCGCCGCCTCCACCATGGCCATGGTGAGCGCGGCGCTATAGGGCGCTGGGTAATCCAACAGGTATTGCTGGCCCTTGCCGAACACCGCCAGCGCCGCCACCGGTTCACCTCTTGCGGCCAGCACCGCCGCCCGCCAGGGCGCCGCATGGGGGTCGCTCTCCAGGCTGGACACCAGCAGGTCCGCCGCCGCCCGGTCCATATCCCCGGCCAGCCACGCGGCCGCCCCGGTCAGGGCCCGAAACGACGGCTGACGCAGGCGTTCGGGATCGCTTTCGCCAACCACCGCCAGCAGACCCATGGCTTCACGAGAGCGGCCATGAGCGAAGAGCAACTGCGCCAGATCGAGGCGGGCGAGATTGCGGGCTTCGTCGCCCTCGCCCACGCCTGTGCCCGCGCCGCGCACCGCCAGACCGCCGGCCGCGACCGCAGCCTGCATCAGGGTATGACGCGCCGCCTCAAATCCGCCGAGATCATCGCGCCGCCAGCGAGCAAAGTCGAACAGACCGTAGAAACTGCCTCCGCCGGGAGCCGAGTCCATCAGACGGTCAACCACCGGCGACACCAGGATGCCGTCGGCGGCGGATATGTGAATGCCGCCGTCGTCGCTCACAACCACGTCGTCGGCCACCACGGCCACGGCCGCGCCCTGGACCGAGGCCAGCAGCGTAAGTTGCGGAAACTGTCTTTCCGATTCAACGCCATAGCCAAGCGGGGTCACCGGTGCAATGCGCAGGGTGTCGCCGACGTCGGGATCATGCAGATCGATGATGCGCCCGACCTGACCGATGGCCGCGAAAAGATGTGGCGGCGCGCCACCGTCCTGCACAATCGTGAAGTCCAGCGGAAACTGTGGCGGTCGCCATTCCGGCAGCACCTCGACCGTCCAGACGAGACCATCGCGTGACACCGTGGGCCACAGCCCCGGCGCCGGCAAACGGAGCGCGGCGGCGTCGGCCCCTTCAACGCGTTGCGCCCGGCCGGCGACGCCACCAGCCTGTTCCAGGGCTTGCAGGTCCAGGTCAGCCGCGCGGTCAAAGACAATCCAGATAAAGCCATCCCGGCGAAACACCGCGGCAGCCACCGATTGTGTCCAACCAAAGGAGAGCGTGACCGCATCACCGCTCTGGCGCACACCAACCGGGACGATAGGAAGGCCATCGGACGGCCCGGCGGCCGGTGGCGGCGTCGCCACCGCCTCAGCCGCGGCCAGCAGGCTGGTGGGCTGCGGCTCCGCCGGGGCTTCTGTGTCCTGTGCCACAACGCCGTCCGCCGCAGCGGTGTCAACGCCAGCCTGAGCAAGCGCTGGTGTTTCTTCCGGCGGCGACATCGGCGGCCGCATGATATCCAGCACAAAAGAGTTGTTGTGCGAGAAGTGGCGCAGATCGGAGGCGGCAGGGATGGCGAAGCGGGCGCGCACGCCGCTGCCCTGGGCATCGACCTGGCCGAGAGTGACGAAGGGCGGCAGTTCCTCCGCCAGGCGGTCCGTGGCCAGTACGCCCGGATGACTGAAGGTGACGGTGACGTCTGGCCCGGCCCGGCTGACCACCGCATCCACCGGCTGCGGCCAGTCAAAGACAAGGCGAAAGAAGGCGCTGTGCTCGCCAACCCGAACGGTAACAGGAGGCGGGCTCGTCTCCACCGGCGTTGCCGTCGCGGCCTGACCCGCCGCGGGCTGGTCCGTCGCATCCGCAGCCGTCGCCATGCGCGCCAGGGTCGCGGCGGCCTCAGCCATGGCGTCGACCGCATAGAGGTCAAACACCAGCGCATGACCCAGACGGAACTGACGCAACTGGTAGTCCCGCCTCAAGCGGAAAGTGACGGTCAGGCCATCATCGCTGACATCGGCCGATGCCACATAGTCGACCAGGCCCCTTGGCACCGCCGCAAGGGCGATATCCCCCACCGGATCGGCAAAGTGAACAGCAAGCGCCTGGTCCGTGATTGCCGCCTCATAGACCACCGGCCGCCCCCAATCCACGACGATGCGTCCAAACCCGTCATGGACGCCAACCCGGACGGCAGGTTCGGTCGAGGCCGCCGCCGGGGCCGGGTTTGCCGGCAGCAGCACAAGGCAGGCAATGGCCGCGATGACCAGAGCGGCGAAGCGGTGGTGATTCATCGCGCCGCCTCCGTGATGACGATATCAACCCGCCGGGCGCGCCTTTGCGCGGGACCATCGCCACCGGAAAACTGACCGGAACCATGACCGCTGACGGCCGGGCGTCCGGCATAGCCGGAGACGGCAAGCGCCTGCGCCACACTGGCCGCCCGCGCCAGCGACAGTTCCCAGTTGGAGGGAAAGCGGCGGGACGGCTGCGGGTCCGTATGACCGGCCAGCTCAATCCGGTTGGGCAGGCTGTTGAGCAATGGAGTCAGGCGGGCCACGGCAGCCTGTCCTGCGCGCGCCAGCTCCGCCCGGTCTGGCGCAAACAACAGGTCGCCCGGCAGCGATACCACAAGGCGGTCCGGCCAGCGTTCCACAAAGACGCCACCGAGCAACGGATCGGCGCGTAGCTGCTGTTCCACAAGGACGGCCACGTAGGACAGATCCCGCGGTCGCAGAATCTGGCGTGCATCCACCCGGCCGTCTGCCTGGCTGAGCGGTTCGCTGACCTGATCGCGCTGACCGGCCGCGAGCCCGTCGACAAACTGCCACCAACGGTCGTTCGCTACCGTCGACATGGCAAACATCATCACGAAGAACGTCAGCAAAAGCGAAACGAGGTCAGCGAAGGACAACAGCCATACGGTTCGCGATGGGCCGCCCGCCTCTGCAATCGGCGCCGACCAAACCGTCCCGGTCGTGGGCTGAACCGGTGCCACGTCGCTCATTGGGTAGCTGCATCCGTCGCGGCGTCCGACGGCACCGCATGAAAGACAAAGCGGACCATTTCGTCCCCGGTTTCGGAATCGAGCACGATAGCAAGGCGCCCGGCCGGCGCCCCGGCCGCAAGCAGAGCGCGCGCAAGGAGACCGCTGTCCGCCACGATCCGGGACGTGGCACCAGGCTGATCGGCCATACGTACATTTGCCGCCAGATGTATGGCGCCGGCCGGCCGGGCGACGGTTGCCGCCACGCGCGACAGCAGGGGGATGACCGACGGTCGCACCGTACGCGGGCCATCGGGCCCCTGGGCGGCGAAGAGGGCGTCGGTCGCTACATCAATCTGCAGGGCATTCCCGGCATTGAGCCGGCTGACAGTCAAGCCCGGCAAAGCGGCACTGAACAGTTTCGTCAGGTGGTTGAAGTTGGCCTCCGCCGCGTTGGCCAGCTCCGGCGTCGGCTCACTGTCACTGCCGTCGGCGGCGATACCCCAGCCCGGGGCAAAGGCCTGATTGACGCTTTGCATTACGTCGCGCGCCTTGCGCGCATCCACTTCAGAAATAGAGCTGAGCAGAATGAAGAAGGCCAGCAGGATCAAAAACAGGCCGAGATAGAGGTAGAGGTTGGCATCAGCCATGGAGCGGGACGGCACACCGGCATGGGTAGCGATCCCGTCACCGGCGACGGGTTCTGCCACCACCGGACCGCCGCCCAGCATCGCCGCAACCCTGGCGCTGGCGGCATCGGCGGTGGCGCTTTTCGGCCAGCGGACCACGGCGATCAGCTCCCCTCGCCGGGAAGCAACGGCCGTCTGGCCAGTTCCGCTGTGATAATGCGCGCGGTGTCGGGCGCCATAGCGGCGAGGACGGCGGCGCTCGACCGTTCTTTCATACGGGAGACGATGTCCAGCAGAATGGCCAGTTCAAGGTCCTCGAAAATGCGCGCCGCTTCCTTGGGCTTCATGCTTTCATAAATGCGCACCAGGCTCCTCAACTCCGCCTCTTCCTGCTCGTTGACCTGTTTGACCAGGGCCTGGATCTGCGTCCGCAGGGCGGTCAGTTCGCCAACCTTGGCCTCAATGCGCTGTTCGGCGGCAATCAGCAAAGCTTCACGCTGGTCCAGCTCCTGCAAACGCGCCGCCACTTCACGACGACGCTCGGCAATTTCATCCAGAACCGCCTGTTCAGCATCAGACAGGCCAGTGGTCAGCGCGGCCGCCGGCAGGACGCCGGACTCCTCCGTCGCGGCTTCACTCCCGTCGCCGTCCGCGGTATCCGCCGCCGCCACTTCCACCGCCGTGGCCGGCGCTTCCCCGGTCTGCTCAGAGGCACGGGCAGAGGGTCCACCGTCGAACAGAACCAGACCGGTGCGGACAACCAGGAACAAAGCCGCGGCGATGACAAAAAGCGACAAAGGCCGCAAGGCAAAGGCTCGATGCGCCATCGTCAGGTCACCGCCCGTGCACGCGCGCCAACCGCCCGCCCGGCCGGCCGGCGGTCACTGGTCGGCCGCGGCGCCGCTGTGTAGCGCTGAGCGATCGCCGGTGAAATACCGGTAGTCGGCGAGCCGGCGGCGGCCGCCGCCGGGCGCCGCGCGGATGCCTCTGACACTGGCGCCACTGGCGCCCCCGGCATCAACGAGGGCGTACGGCCCGTGGATTCCAGGCGGTGCGCGACGCTTTCACCGCGCTGGATCATCACATCCAGATCTTCGCGCATGGCGCGAATCCGCGCGGTCTCCTCTTCCCAAGACCGCTGATCGGCGGTGGATGCCGTCTTGAGGCCGGCGATAGCGCGCTCGGCGGTCTGGGTGGTCCGCTGAAAGTCGCCGAGCAGCCGCTGCAGAAGATCGCGGTCATTGCGCAACCGGGCCAGTCGGCGGTCCAGCACGAACGCATAACCAATGCCCACAGCAAGCAGCAGGATAATGGCGATATCGAGAGAGAGCATGACCGTCAGCGCTTTTTGTAGAGGACGTCTGAGACCTTGACCGCCATGCGGTCTTTCTGCCGGCCCATGCTGCCTTCGAACAGGACCACGTCACCGCAGCGCAAGGCCACAGGGCTATTGGCTGTGCAATCCAAAACGAAGCGGTCGCCCACCTTGAGGTTCAAAACCGTGGGCAGTGAAACCTGCTGCTGATCGAGGACCGCCTCGATCTCCACATCGGTGTTCCACAACTGTGTGGCCAGATGGGTTTCCCAAATGGAGTCACGGCCAAACTTCTCGCCCATGAACATTTGCAGCAGAAGCTCGCGGATCGGCTCCAGGGTGGCGTAGGGAATGATGACCTCTATGCGACCACCGCGGTCTTCCATGTCGATGCGCAGACGAGCCACAACAGCGGCATTGGCCGGGCGCGCGATGGAGGCGAAGCGGGGGTTGGTTTCCAGCCTGTCAAAGCGGAAGGTGACCGCGGACAAGGGATCGAAAGCAGCGGAAAAATCCGCCAGGACCACATGGATCATGCGCTCCACCAGATTGCGCTCGATCGTCGTGTATGGCCGGCCCTCGATGCGCGCGGCGGTACCGCGACGACCGCCCAGAAGAACGTCAACGACGGAATAGATCAGCGCGCTGTCGATGACCAAAAGGCCCTGATTATCCCACTCTTCGGCGCGGAACACGCTGAGCATGGCCGGCAGGGGGATAGAGTTCAGATAGTCGCCAAAGCGCACCGATGTGACGGAATCCAGGGACACTTCCACATTGTCGGATGTGAAGTTGCGCAGGCTGGTGGTCAGCAGGCGCACCATGCGGTCGAAGACCACTTCCAGCAGCGGCAGCCGCTCATAGGAGACCAGCGCACTGTTGATGATGGCCTGAACGCCGGACGTGGCCTCGCCATTGCCGTCGCCGCCAAAGCCGAGAAGGCTGTCAATTTCCGCCTGCTCAAGGATGCGGTCGGCGTTCTCGCCATCGTCATCGCCAGCGTCGCCGCCTTCGCCCTCTTCGAGCATGGCTTCCCAGGCCGCAGCGGCGTCATCGTCACCGGCGGGTGCGGCGGCCTGCTCTTCGGGTGCTGCAATATCGGTGGTATCTGACATGAACCTCTCGGCGAGCTAACGGGCTGACAGGGCGCTCAAGCGCTACTGGACAAGCATCTCGGTGAACAGCACATCGCGCACCTCCGCCGGCGCCGCGACCTGCGTCACACGCAGAAGCAACTCTTCACGCAGGCGATAGATGCCGGCACTTCCCTGCAGATCCTCCAACCTCAGGTCCCGCAGATAGGCATTAAAGCTGTCAACGATGCGCGGCATCGCCGCCTTGATGCGCGGAATGTCGTGCTCGCCGCCAACCTCCAGGCTCACCTGGACCTTGAGGAAGTTGCTGCGCCGTCCGTCGCTGGCCAGATTGACCAGCATCTCGGGCATTTCGAAGAACACAGGAGGCAGCACCTCGGTCGCTTCGGCATGGTCGTCCTCGCCACCGCCGCCGCCAATCATGCCCGTCGCAAACAGACCGCCAGCCGCAGCCAGCAGCAAGACCACCGGCGCCGCGATAAACAGAATCAGCTTCTTGCCGGCGCGCTTCTTGCGGGCGGGGGCCTCGCCCTCGCCGTCAACACCCTCACCCTCGGCCTCATCACTGGTCAGTTCGGTGCTGCTCATGATCTGCTCTCCGGCCTGGCGCGGCATGGACAATCCGGTCGGCCCATGGTCTGGCCCGCGTGATCGCCCTTTGGCACGGCGATTGTTGGCCTTTGGTGGTTAACAATGTCTTGCGGCGACGGCCCGACGGCTGGTCTTTGCCGGGCCGCGGCAGAACTTGCCGGGCATAACGACGTATGCAGCCCTCCCGGGCCGGGCCGGGCTCGCCCGCTGTACGCGTCCATGGCGGTTTTCCGCGTATTTTCCCGGCTGGCACGGCATCTGCACATAAAGGGTCGCGGCACCCGACCCCGCCGCCAACCGGACCCGACCCGGAGGCGCCAAGCCCATGAAGAACCCGAGTTATGTTGCCCTGTCGCGACTGACGGTCATCAATCAGGCCCTGCAGGTCGTGGCGAACAATGTGGCGAACATGAACACGACGGCGTTCCGCGCCGATCGCATGTTGTTCGCCGAGCATCTGGCCAGACCGCAAGCGCCGGTCGGCGCGACCCGTGACCGGATTTCCTTTGTCGAGCACCGCGCGACAGTGCTGGACCTGACACCCGGTGCGATCACCAGCACGGGAAACCCGCTCGACCTCGCCATCGAAGGCGAAGGCTGGCTGGTGGTCGAGACGGATGCCGGCGAACGCTATACCCGCGACGGTCGTTTGAAGCTGGATGACACCGGCCAACTGGTGACCAGCAACGGCAACCCGATCCTGGGCCAGGGCGGGCAGCCCATCGTCTTTGCCCAGGATGACGGCCACATCGAGATCGCCGCCGACGGCACAATCTCTACCGAGAACGGTCAGATCGGACAGTTGCAGCTCGTTGCCTTCGACTCCCCCTACGCCCTGGAGAAGGCCGCAGGCGGTCTGTTCAGCAGCCGCACACCGCCGATTGCCGCCGAGGAGGCGACCATTCGCCAGGGCGCCCAGGAAGACGCCAATGTGCAACCGATCAGCCAGATCACCGAGCTGGTCTCGCTGCAGCGGGCCTTCGTCTCAACCAGCCGCATGATCGACCAGGAGAACGACCGCCAGTTGCGCGCCATCCGTTCCCTGGTGCGCCAGGCATAGGGCCAGCACAGTGATTTTCATCCCGACCGACATCCGCCCGACAAAGGACACACGTCATGAGTGAACGCGCTCTTTCCATCGCCGCAACCGGCATGCTGGCTCAGCAGCTCAACGTCGAGGTGATATCCAACAATATCGCCAACATGAACACCACGGCGTATAAGCGCCAGCGGGCGGATTTTGAGGATTTGCTCTACCAGACGATCAATCTGGCCGGCACGGATTCATCCGATACCGGCACGGTTGTGCCATCGGGCATTCAACTGGGCACCGGCGTCAAGGCGGCGGCGGTCTACCGCATTACGGACCAGGGTGACCTTCTGGCCACCGGCAATGCGCTTGATGTTGCGCTGCAGGGCCGCGGCTACCTGCAGGTAGAACTGCCCAACGGCGAGACGGCCTACACCCGCGCCGGCGCACTGCAGTTAAGCCCGACCGGCGTTCTGGTGACCGCCGATGGCTATGAAATGGTACCGAACATCTCCATTCCGGCCAACGCCACCGAGATTACGATCAACGGCAGCGGCGAAGTCATCGTCAAGACCGCCGACGCCGTCGCCCCGGTGACCCAGGGCCAGTTGCTGCTGGCCACCTTCCTCAATGAAGCGGGGTTGCAGGCAGCCGGCGACAACCTGTTCAAAGAGACCATAGCCTCCGGCGGCGCGGTTACCGGCACACCCGGCACTTCTGGATTCGGTACGATCATCCAGGGCTATGTGGAGACATCCAACGTCAACACGGTGTCGGAAATCACCAACCTGATTACCGCCCAGCGCGCCTATGAAATGAACGCCAAGGTCATCGAGACGTCAGATCAGATGATGACCACCGTAGCGCAGTCGATCTAGCGCCATGCGACTCTTCAGCCTCGCTCTATTCAGTGTCATGATCTTTGCCGGCGCGGCGTTGGCGGCGAGTCCGCTGACGCTACGCAGCGATACGGTGGTCACCGGCGACGTGGTGCGCATCGGCGATCTGTTCGACAATGCCGCGGAGATGGCCGACATTCCCGTCGCCTTCGCGCCCGAACCCGGCCGCAGCGTGATTCTGGACGCGGCATGGCTGGCCGAAATGGCTCGTCAGTACCGTCTGGACTGGCAACCGGCCAGCCGCTTCGACCGTATTCGCCTGAGCCGGGCCAGCACGCTGATTGATCGCCAAAGCATCGAAGCGGCGGTGGCCCAGGCCCTGGAAGTCCAGGGGCTTGGCAAGGAAATGGAGATTGATCTTGGCCGTCGTCCGATCGAGTTCCACGTTCCGACCACCGACACGGGCGGCGCCGATATCGCCGTGCGCGATCTGGCCTTCGACACGGCGAGCGGCCGGTTCACAGCCATACTTGCGGCGCCGGCCAGCGGCACCGCGCAACACCGATTCGCCCTGAGCGGCCGCGTCCATACGACGGTGATGGTACCGGTCCTGGCCTATGACCTGGCCGCCGGCGAGGTGGTGACGGATGACCATATTGTCACGGTGCGCCTGCGCGAATCCGAGCTGCGGGGCAACCTGGTTCTGGACACAGACCGGCTGGTAGGCAGCGCCGTACGCCGCACCATCGCCGCCGGCGAACCGTTGCGGCCAAGCGACCTGCGCACCCCGGTCGTCGTCAGCAAGGGCAGCCTGGTGACCATCATCTACCGCACGAACGTCCTGACCCTGACCGCCCAGGGCCGGGCCATGGTCAACGGCGCCAGCGGCGAGTCCATTGCCGTGATGAACGCCCAGTCCAACCGTATCGTTGATGCCGTCGTCGTCGACGGAGATACCGTTGCCGTCATCCCGACCCAGTCCCAATCCGGTGCGCCGAACCTGGCGCGGCTGCGCCAGTGATCCCCGGCCAGCGCTCTTCAGAAAGCCTATCATCATGACCACCAAGCCCCGCAATTCGTCGCGACCCCTTACGGTCAGCCTGGTGGCCAGCGCCTTTATGGTGCTGGCCGGCTGCGCCGGCACCGTGGAGAAGCTGGCCCAGGTGGGGAGCGAACCGCCCCTCACATCAATCCAGAATCCCGTGGCGGTGACCGGCTACCAGCCCGTGAGCCTGCCGATGCCGACACAGGTGATGGAATTGCCCGCTTCCAACTCTCTGTGGCGACAGGGCACACGCGCCTTCTTTAAGGACCAGCGCGCCTCCACCGTAGGTGACATCCTGACGGTGACCATCGACATTTCGGACAATGCCACCCTGTCCAACTCCACCAATCGCAGCCGTGTTGCGGCCGAAAACGCCTCGGCTACGCTACTCGGCTATGAAGCGAGCCTGGGTCAGATCCTGCCGGAATCTCTGGACCCGTCCAATCTGGTGGACCTGGACAGTAATGGCAGCACGACCGGGACCGGATCCATCACACGCAGCGAATCCCTGACCGTGCAGGTGGCCGCGACGGTGATTCAGATTCTGCCAAACGGCAATCTGGTGATCGCCGGCCGCCAGGAAGTACGGGTCAATTTCGAAGTGCGGGAGCTGCAGATCACCGGCGTGATCCGGCCGCAGGACATCGAGTCCACCAACCAGATCAGCTATGAAAAGATCGCCGAAGCGCGCATCAGCTATGGCGGCCGCGGACACCTGACCGACGTCCAGCAACCACGCTACGGCCAGCAGATTTACGACATTATCTGGCCGTTCTAGGCCGGGGGATCGCGCAAGCGGCCCAGGGGACCGTCCGTCCGCGGCGGACGACAGCGGGTGCGATCCGGAGGTCGGGACCGGGTCGCACCCGCAAGTCATTTTACAGCCATTGTCCGAGGCCGACGGCGCAGCGCCCTTCCTCCCGTTGAAGACAGGCAGGCGAGCCTCAGTCGTCGCGGAACGTCTTCTCCATACGCTCGTGCATTTCCTGCGCCTCGATAGACAGAGTGGCGATCGGCCGCGCCTCCAGGCGCTTGAGGCTGATTGGCTCACCGGTCATTTCGCAGTATCCGAAGGAGTCCGTCGCAATGCGCTTGAGGGCTTCGTCGATTTTCTGCACCAGCTTGCGCTCCCGATCACGGGTGCGCAGCTCCAGCGCCCGCTCCGCCTCCATGGTGGCGCGATCCGCCAGATCGGCCGCCGACAGGGCATCCCGCTGCAGGCTTTCCAACGTTTCCGTGGTCTCCGCCAGCAGTTCTTCGCGCCAGCGCAGCAGCTTCAGCCGGAAATAGTCCTTCATCACCGGGTTCATGAACGGTTCTTCAGGCGACGGCCGGTAGTTTGCCGTCAAGCGGGCGGGCGCCCGTTTGCGCCGTTTGGGCGCCGCCGCCCGGACCGGGGTCCTGGCAGCGCTGCGCCGGCCGTTTCGCGTTTTTGTCCCTGTTTCAACCACGTCTTCCCCTCCCTGGCGGCAACGGCAAGCCGTCACGCCTGCGGATCACACCGGCCGGCAGCCCCCGGGAAGCGCAGGAGCCCCTTCGAAACACCAAGGTTTCAGGGGTATTCCCGCCAACTGTCCCGTGACCACACCCCGGTTTTGGGCGCGGAGTATAGGCAAAATGCCGCCAATCACAAGCGAGCGGCGGCGGCCCGGTCTGTGTGGCCTGTTCCGCGGGGGCCGATCCGTGGGGGGTCTTTTCGGGCGGGGCGGCGGGACGCTGTCAGGCGGTGGTGGCGAGTTTGGCCAGTTCGACGCGGGCGCGGAGATCAATGTCGTCCAGCAGAGCCTCCAGAGCCGGATCGGCCACCCGACCACGGGCGGATCGAATCTGTCGTGACAGGTCTTCCATCTGTCTCTGGCTGAGGCGGCCAAGCAGCAGGGCATGGCGAATGTCGTCCAGGCGGTCAAGCAGCACGTCCGCCCGGCCGACCGCCCGGCGCCGTGCTTCACTGGCGGCGTCAGGAACCTCCTGCAGGCTGAACAGAGGTGCGGTGGCGTGTACCGGGCGAGGCGCGTCGGTGACCGCCGGGCCGGCAGTTTCCTGCAAATGGCTGGCGAAGGCCCCGCCGGCGCCGGCACGAGCGCGGTCAGCCCGTCGCGGCGCAGGCGCACGGGCAGGAGCAGCGCCGTCAATCTTCATGGTGGATCACATGCTTCATGGAGCATCACAGCGCGTCTGACATCTCTCGCCGGCGCATCGGTGCGGCCGGCACCGGCAGTGCAATGCGTATCGCCCGTCATGACGGCGACACTGCGGTCCATACGCTTAACGGCCGGTAAAGATGCAGCCTCTGCCCGGCAGGGCTTGCCGGGCAGGACGGCGCGCCTGGCCACGCCGGCGCCCGCTCTTGCCGGTGCGCCAGGTGGTTTTCCTTTTTGCATCAGCATGTTGCGCCGACAAACGCAGCCAGGTCCCCCGTGGCACGGTTTTCGCATCACGAAGCGCAGACCCCTGCCCGAGGACCGACAGCCCGATGCCCCCACGCCAGTTTTCCAGCCGCTTGATCCGCCGCCTGACCACCGCCTGCGTGGCGGCGATCATGGCGATCATCCTGGCGCCTCAGCCAGTAGCGGCGCAGTCCCGCATCAAGGACATCGCCACCTTCGAAGGGGTGCGCGACAATTTGCTGGTGGGCTATGGCCTGGTGGTCGGCCTTAACGGCAGCGGCGACTCCCTGGGCTCCTCACCCTTCACCCAGCAAAGCCTGATTGGCATGCTGGAGCGCCTGGGCGTCAACACCCGCGATGCTGCAGCGGATCTCGATACGGACAATGTGGCGGCCGTGATCGTCACCGCTACTCTGCCGCCCTTCCAGCGCCAGGGAACACGCATTGATGTGACCGTCAGCACCCTTGGCGATGCCAAGAGCTTGCTGGGTGGCACCCTGCTGGTGACGCCGCTGCTTGGCGCCGATGGTGAGGTCTACGCCATCTCCCAGGGGCCGGTTACCGTCTCAGGCTTTGCCGCCGGCGGTGATTCAGGCTCTTCAGTGACCAAAGGCGTACCCACCACCGGCCGCATGGCAAACGGGGCGATCATCGAACGGGAGGTCGGGTTCTCGCTGGCCGGAATGACCAGCGTCAATATCAGCCTGCGCAACGCCGACCTCAGCACAGCACGGCGCATGGCCCAGGCGATCAACGGATTTCTCGGTCTGCCGGCAGCCCGTCCGCTGGACCCGGCGACCGTCGCCCTGCAGGTGCCGGCACGCTATGAGGGCGACACGGTTGCCCTGCTGACCGACATCGAACAATTGCGGGTCGAGTCCGATCAACTGGCCAGGGTGGTCATTGACGAACAGTCCGGCGTGATCGTCATGGGCGAAAATGTCCGGGTCAATCGGGTCGCCATCGCCCAGGGCAACCTGACCATCCGCATCAGCGAAAACCCGCAGGTATCACAGCCCAACGCCTTCTCAACCGGCGGCACCACGGTAACCGTGCCGCGCACAACCGTTGAGGTTGACGAAGACCAGGACGCGCGCATGGCGGTTCTGGAGCCCGGAATCAGCCTGAGTGATCTGGTCGCCGGCCTCAATGCGCTGGGGATCGGGCCGCGCGACCTGATCACCATCCTGCAGACCATCAAGGCGGCCGGCGCCCTGCAGGCGGAAATCGAGCTGCTGTAATGAGCGACCTGAGCGGACTGGCTGCCCTGACCCAGACACCGGACCTGGCGCCCGCCCCGGATGCGGCGGCGCGACGCCTGTCCCATCTGGTACGTGACGGCTCTGCCACGCCAGACACATTGCAGAACGCCGCGGAAGAATTCGAGGCGTTCTTCCTGTCACATGTCATGGAAAGCATGTTCGCCGGAATCAAGACCGACGGCGCCTTTGGCGGCGGCTTCGGCGAAGGCATTTACCGCTCGCTGCTGTTGCAGCGCTATGGCGAAACGATTGCCCAGCAAGGCGGCGTCGGCATCGCCGATTCCATCGTTCGCATGTTTCTGGACCAGCAGGAGGTCACATGACCACTACCCCCTACGGCCATACCCCAACCCAACAAGTAGAGTCGCTGATCGCTACGGCGAGCCGGCTGGTCGCCCTGCTGGAAGACGAATGCGGTCGCCTTCGTCAGATCGGCCCGAGAGACATCGTAGCGCTGCAGGAGGATAAGAGCGCGCTGATTCAGTCCTTCGAAAAGCAGTACCGGGCGTTGGAAGGCAATCCCACACTGTTGCAGGTGGTGGCGCCCGCCCTGCGCGCGGAGATGGAAAGCGCGATCACCCATTTTGCCCACGTAGCGGCGGCCAACGAGCGCGCCCTGCGGGCCGCCCGTGAATGCAACGACCGCCTGCTGCGGGCCATTGCCGACAGTGTCGTACGGCAGCAGCCCGGCGCCGACACCTATGACGCCGCCGGCATCGCCAGCCGACCCGCGCCGAAGGGTGCCAGCCGACCGGCCATGGCCATCAACGGACGTTACTAGAGCCCCACGCCAGCCAACCACAGCCACCGAACAAAGCCACCAACCGAAGCCATGTCGCTCTCCATCGCCATTTCGACCGCCCTCAGCGCGCTGCGTGTCAGCCAGACCGGGCTGCAGGTCACGTCGAACAACATCGCGAACGCCAACTCGCCGGGCTATTCCCGCAAGGTGGTCAACCGCGAACATGTGGTCGTCGCGGGCCTCGGTCAGGGCGTCGATATCGGCTCCATTACGCGCCAGGTTGACCGCTTCCTGCTGAACGACCTGCGCATCCAGGCATCCGGGCTGGGCCAGGCCAGCGTCGGCAACAACTATTTCAGCCTGATGCAGGAGATGTTCGGCCCCCCGGGCAGCGACGCCAATGTGAGCGCTACCATCAACTCGCTGTCCACGGCCATCGATGCGCTGTCGATCTCACCGGAGTCCGCAGGCCTGCGTCTGGACACGATCCAGGCCTCGATCAAGCTGGTGAACCAGCTCAACAATCTGTCGAGCAGCCTGCAGCAGCTTCGCCTGCAGGCCGACCAGGAGATCGCCACGGCAGTCAATACGGTCAACACGCAGCTTTCGATCATCGAAGAGATGAATGGCAAGATATCGACCAACCTGTCGCTGGGCCGTCCGGTGGGCGATCTGGAGGACGAACGGGACCGCGCGCTGGCCACCCTGTCTGAAAACATCGACATCACCTCCTATACCCGCGAAACCGGGGAAGTCATCGTCCTGCTTGGCAATGGCCGGCCCTTGAGCAACGGCGGCGCGGCGACACTGAGCTATGCCGGGGCCGTCGGCATGGACCCGGCGCTGCATTATGTGGCGCCGGGCGATCCTGACTATGTGGCGCTGAACGCCACCAACTATCCGTCAGGCGGCATTGCCGGCATCCTATTGGACAGCGCCGGCGAGATCCTGGACGCCACGCCGTTGATCTCCTCCGGTCGCATCCGTGGATTGCTGGACCTGCGCGATCAGTCGCTGCCCAACCTGAACGAAGAAATCGACGCCCTGGCCCGCGAGATCCGTGATGCCCTGAACGTGGTGCACAATGGCGGGTCCGGGCTGCCGGCGCCGGCAACGCTGACCGGCAGCCACACCTGGGCGTCAGGCATTGCCAGCTCCACCGGAACAATCAGGATCGCCGCCGTAGACGGCACCGGCACCCTGCAGGGGGATGCGCTGCACCTGGACCTGTCGGGCCTGACCTGGCCGGCGACGCTGGCCGACATCGCCAACGCCATTAACACAGCAGCCGGCACCGCCACGCCGGTGACCGCCAGCGTCGTCAACAACCGGCTGGTCCTAACAGCGGACACCACCGGTCACGGCGTCGCCATAAACCAGGGCAACAGCGCCATGGCCGGGACAGGCCGTGGATTCTCCGAGTATATGGGCCTCAACGATCTGTTCACGACTTCGACCGATATTCACATCATGACGGGAACCGTGGCACGAGCGGTGGTGGCACCGGGCGCACCGGCCGACCCCACCGGCACGACCACCATCACGGTTCAGGATGACGACGGGGCGACCGTCGGCACCCTGTCGCTTGATCTGGCCGATGCGGCATTCACCTATCCCGCGACCCTGGCCAGTTTCGCCGCAGCCATTACGTCCATCGCCAACGGTCAGGGGCTGCCGATCACGGCCGCCGCCAGCGGCACCAGCCTGGTCCTGCAGGCCAATGATTCCACCCACGCCATCACGCTGGGCAGCGAGTCCGTAACCATAGACGGCGCGAGCACAACGCTGGCCGCCTATTTCGGCCTGACCCCAACGCTGCGCGGGTCCGAGGCCGCGAACATCGCGCTGCGCAGCGATATCGAGACCAACCCGGCATTCTTCAGCCGCGGCCTGCTGGACACGGCGACCGCCCGCAGCACCGGACCGGCGCTGGCCGGCAGCGTGGTGCCAGGCGCCATCGCGGCGCCAACCGCCGGCACCCTGGAGCTAACGGTGACCAATGCGGACGGCACCGTCCAGGGCAACACCCTGAGCCTGGACCTGGTCAATGATATCACCTATCCGGCGACCCTGGCGAGCTATGTCAATGACATCAACACCGCGGCCGGCATACAGGGCGTAGCCATCACCGCCACGGTCAGCGGCACCGGCACACTGGTTCTGACCAGCAATGACAGCACACTGCACGTAGCTGTGGAGGAGCTGGGCGTTGATATGGACGGCGCCGGCCAATCCTTTGTCGCCGCGTTCGGTCTGCCACAAAACAGCGCCGGCGTTTCCGCCGGTGATGCCCGAAACGTCATCAGCCTGTCGCAGGCCTTTACCGGCAATCAGACTTTCGCGGGCGCCGGCGGTCTGGCCCCGATGCAGACCACACTGGCCGGCTATGGCAGCGCGATTGTTGCCCTGAACGCGGCCAACGCGGCCAACGCCATCGACGACCATGCGTTCCGCGACCTGTTGTTCGACAATACGGAGTACAAGGCATCGTCGGTCAGCGGCGTCAATGTGGATCAGGAGCTGGCCGAGATGATGATGCTGCAGAACGCCTACTCGGCCGCCGCCCGGGTCCTCAACACCGCGTCCGACATGCTGCGCATGTTGGCTGAACTGGCCGCATAGGCCGGAGGACAGGGACCATGACCAACGTCGGAACCTACGCCCAGCACCGCCTCGTTCTTGGCATCACCCAGGAAACCCAGTCGCGCATCTACGGCACCCAACAACAGATAGCCACCGGCAAGAAGTCGCAGACATTCTCCGGCATCGCCGACGAATCACGCCAGCTCGTCACGCTGCGCAACCTGGCCACGCGCGCCGACCGCTACATCGCCAACAATACCCTGGTGGACACACGGCTGCAGGTCATGGAAACCAGTACCGCCTCGCTGTTCGAGATCGCCTCCAACCTGCAGGTGTTGCTGGTCAACGGACTGAATGAAGGCAATGCCGACGCCCTCAATATTGCCGGGCAGGCCGACGCCATGCTGCAGGAGCTGCAGGGGCTTCTAAACGTCAGCCGCGAAGGGCGCTATCTGTTCTCCGGAAGCCGCACCGACACGCCGCCGGTGGATATTACCCAACTGCCCGATCAGACCGTTACGGCGACCCAGTATTCCATTCCCACCAGTGACGGCGATTCACTCGGCTACTACCAGGGTGATACGGAACGTGTGCGCTTGCGCGCCGACGACGATGTGACGGTCAGCTATGGCGTTGCGGCCAGCGAGCGCGGATTCGAACGCCTGACGCGGGCTCTGCACCTGGTCGCCACCGTGACGGACCCCAACACGGAGACGGCCAGACTCGAGGAAGCCTTGCGGGTGGTCAAACAGTCGATCGAAGACATTCCCGACATCCGGTCCAGCATCGGCAATGCCCGCAACCGCATCGGCGAAGCGACCGCCCGTCTGAATGACTATCTGCTGTACAGCGAACAGACCATCAGCGACATCGAGAATGTGGACGTGGCCGAAGCCGTCACACGCCTGAGCAACGATCAGGCGATCCTGCAGGCCAGCTACTACTCGCTGTCGGCGCTGTCCCGACTGACCATGCTTGAGTTCATCTGATCGCCAGGAAGGCACGACCCCAGGAAGGAGTAAGTCCTGTGTTGACCACTGCTGCCGCGACTTCCAGCCAGACCACGGCGCCTGCGAGCGCCTCTGCCGCTGCTGGCGAGACCGTTACAATCGAGACACGATTTGGCGCCATCGACTTTGATCGCGCGACAACCCTTACCCTGCCGCACGGCATGATGGGCTTCGCCGAGTTCCAGGAATATGGCCTGGCCAATCTTCCGGACCCGCGCCTGGCCGCATTCAAGCTCCTGCAATGCCTGAGCGAGCCCAGCCTGTCTTTCATCGTGGTCCATCAAAGCCCGGATGGCGCGCGGGTATCGCCCGGCGATCTGGAGGCGGCGTTCGATGCGTTGGGGGTCGCCAAGGCCGACCGCGCAACCTTGTATGCGGTGGCCGTGCGGCGAACCGGCGATCAGGTGGAAATGTCCATCAATCTGCGGGCACCCATTCTGATTGATACCCGCCGCCAGCTCGGCCGGCAGTACGTCCTGCCGAACAACGCCTATGCCGTGCGCCACCGGGTCGCCCAGCCGGACTTCCCCACCGGCCAGGCCACCGGCGCCGAACAGAACAAGGCCTGAGGGTGGATCGGGCCCGACGGCTTAAGCGACGGTTAACCATGCGCCGCGAGACTGTCGGGGCAATAGCCGTGGGGCGACCGGCCGCGCGGCCGCCGTTCCGCCAAATGACAGGAGACCAGGCGTGAGCAGTGAGCTGGAAGGTCTTGAGGTCGTCATCCTGTGTGGCGGCCTTGGTACGCGCCTGCGGGAGGAAACCGAGTTCAAGCCGAAGCCCATGGTGACTATCGGCGGCCGACCGATCCTGTGGCACATCATGAAGCATTATCACCAGTTCATGGTGCGCAATTTCGTGCTGTGCCTGGGCTATCGCGGCGATGTCATCCGCGACTATTTCCTCAACTACCGCCTGAACAACTGTGACTTTGCCGTGGATTTCAACCAGGAGACGGTATCGGTCCTGTCCGACCGGTCGCTGGAGGACTGGCGCGTCGTACTGGCCGAGACAGGCGCCGACAGCCTGACAGCGACCCGCATCCGGCGGGCCATGCGCTATGTGGAGGGTGATCGCTTTCTGGCCACCTATGGCGACGGCGTGTCGGATGTGGATCTGGAAGCCCTGCTGGCCCACCACAAGAAAACAGGCAAGCTGGCTACGGTCACGGCGGTTCATCCGTCGTCGCGCTTTGGCGAGCTGGAGCTGCACGGCGACGTTGTGCACAGCTTTGCCGAAAAGCCACAGACGGCTGACGGCTGGATCAATGGCGGGTTCTTCGTTTTCGAGCGCGACGCTTTCGACATAGTCCGGACCGAAGCCAATATGAGCCTGGAACAGGGCGTATTGGAACGCCTGGCGAAAGCCGGCGAGCTGGCGGTCTACCGCCATCACGGCTTCTGGCAGTGCATGGACACGGTGCGCGAAATGCAGCTGCTGGAAGATCTATGGCGGGAAGATCGCGCGCCATGGCACACGTGGAAGCCATGTCGCCTGTCCGCCTGATTGCGCCCATGACCAGCGCCGAGTTCTGGCGCGGCCGCCGGGTCTTCATGACCGGTCATACCGGCTTCATCGGTGGCTGGCTTGCCCTGGCCCTATGGACGCGTGGCGCCCATGTGGTCGGCTATGCCCTGCCGCCGATGACACGGCCATCGCTGTTCGAAGCCATTGGCCTGCGCGACCTGGTGGAGACGGAGTTCGCTGACGTTCGCGATGCAGCCGCGCTCAGGCGCAGCCTGGAAGAATGCAGCCCCAGCGTGGTTTTTCATCTGGCCGCGCAACCGCTGGTGCGCGAGGCCCATTCCCACCCCCTCACCACTTTCCAGACCAACGTCATGGGGACCGCCAACCTGCTGGACGCTGTGCGCAGTGTTCGCGACGTGCAGGCAGCGGTGGTGATGACCACCGACAAGGTCTACGCCAACCACGAATGGGCCTGGCCCTACCGTGAAGCGGATGCTCTGGGCGGTCACGAGCCCTATGGCGCCAGCAAGGCGGCAGCGGAAATGGCCGTCGCCGCGTGGAACGGCGCCTATTTCGCCAACGGAGGCCCGGCAGTTGTGACCGTGCGGGCCGGCAATGTGATCGGCGGCGGCGACTGGAGCAGCGACCGTGTGGTGCCCGACGCCATTCGCGCCTTTGCCGCCGGTGAGCCCCTGATCCTGCGTAATCCGGAGGCGGTGCGCCCCTGGCAGCATGTGATGGAGCCGGTGGGCGGGCTGATCCGGCTGGCCGAACACCTGGTCCGCCACGGCGCCACCGCCGCCCCGGCCTATAACTTCGGGCCCCCGTCCGACGCGGTGGTTGCGGTACGCGACCTGGCCGACCACCTGGCCGCCGCCTGGGGCGGCAACGCCCGCTGGGCACATCAGCCAAGCGGCCATCCGGCACGGGAGTCCAACCTTCTGGCCCTGGACTCCAGCCTGGCCAGAACCGACCTGGGCTGGCGTCCGGCGTGGAGCCTGGCCACCACCATCAACAAAACCGCCGAATGGTACCGCCAGCATGAGGCTGGCGCGGCCATGCGCACCATGACCTTGCAGCAGATGGAGACCTATGAAGATGAAAGCCATGGGCGCAACCGCAGCAGCGACGAAACCGACAGCAGGATCCGGCACATCGCCTGAACACCGGCAGGCGCCGCTGTGTCGCTCGTGCGGTGCGCGGCTGAAGACGTCATTCATCGACCTTGGCTTCATGCCGCCATCGAACGCCTATCGCACAATTGACGACCTGAACCGGGCGGAGATGTATCTGCCGCTGCGGTCGTGGGTGTGTGACGCCTGCCTCATGGTCCAACTCGAGGACTTCTCCACACCGGAAGCCATCTTCAGCGACTACGCCTACTTCTCATCCTATTCCGACAGTTGGCTGCGCCACGCGCGCGCCTTTGCTGAAACCGTGAGCCGCCGGTTTGAGCTGGACGCACGTACACGCGTTGTGGAGATCGCCAGCAATGACGGCTATCTGCTGCAATACTTTCAGGCACGCAATGTTCCGGTTCTGGGTATTGAACCGGCACGTAATGTGGCGCGGGTTGCGGAGGTCAAAGGAATCCCCACGCGGTCGATGTTCTTCGGCGAGGCCACCGCGGCGGCACTGACCGACGAAGGCCTGAAAGCAGACCTGCTGGTGGCCAATAACGTGCTGGCCCACGTTCCGGACATCAACGATTTCGTTGCCGGCGCCAAGCGCATCCTCAAACAGGCCGGTGTATGGACCATCGAGTTCCCGCATCTGGTCAATCTGCTGGAAGAGACCCAGTTCGACACCATCTATCACGAGCATTTCTCATACCTGTCGCTGGCCAGCGTGGCGCCGTTGATGGCCCGTCACGGACTGACCGTCTTCGATGTGGAGCAACTGCCGACCCACGGCGGCTCGCTGCGGCTTTATATCCAGCATGCGGACGGCCCGCACGTCACGTCGGTCAATGTGGCGCGCCTCAATGTGGAGGAATCCGCCGCCGGCATCGACACGCTGGACACGTATCGTGCTTTCGGCCCGCGCGTCGCCCGTATCAAGCGCGATCTTCTGACCTTTCTCATCGAGCAGCAGGCGGCCGGGGTCAGCGTCGCGGCCTATGGTGCACCAGCCAAGGGGAACACCTTGCTGAACCACTGCGGCATCACGCCGGATCTGCTGCCATTCACCGTTGACCGCTCCATCGCCAAGCAGCAGCACTTCATGCCCGGCAGCCACATACCGATCTATGGACCTGAGGCCATTGCCGAGCACAAGCCGGACTATGTGCTCATTCTGCCGTGGAATTTGCGTGGCGAAATCATGGAACAGATGACCGATATCCGCTCATGGGGAGGACGCTTCGTCACCGCCATACCGGACCTCAAGATCTGGCCATGAACTTCCTGCGCACCCCACTGGACGGCGTCTATGTGGTCGAACCCGCCCGCATCGAGGACGAACGAGGATTCTTCGCCCGCAGCTGGTGCAAGCGTGAGTTCGCCGAGCACGGCCTGGAGGCCGGGCTGGCGCAGTGCAGTATTTCGTTCAACCGGCGGGCCGGCACCCTGCGCGGTCTGCATTTCCAGGCCGAGCCCTTTGCCGAGACCAAGCTTGTGCGCTGCACGCGGGGCGCCATCTGGGACGTGGTCGTGGACCTTAGATGGAGCAGCCCGACCTACGGGCACTGGACGGCCGCGGAGCTGTCAGCCGACAACCGCCGCATGACCTATATCCCGCCGGGATTCGCCCATGGCTTTCAGACCCTGGCAGATGACAGCGAAGTCTTCTACCAGATCAGTGAATTCCACGAACCGGAGGCTTCGCGCGGCATTCGTTGGGACGACGGGCTTCTGGCCATTGACTGGCCGACGCCGCCAGGTGGCGGAGACCGCATTATTTCGGAGAAGGACCGCGCCCTGCCAGGCTTCGCGGAAGGACAGACGCCGCGCGCCGTGCTGCACCCCACCCGGCGCAGCAAGGAACCGGTTACCGGCTGAAGCCGTTCAGGCCGCCCGCACGACCTTGCCGGCAATCGAGGCACGCAGTCGGGCCGTCACATAGTCGATATCGTCATCGTTAAGGCACAGCGCGCTTGGCAGATTGATACCATGGGCGCCGAGACGATAGCTGACCGGATTGCGGCCCGGCCCGCTGGCGGCATCCGGCAGATGAGCGAAGGCCGGCAGGCTGCTCAATGGATGAAAGAACGGCCGGCTGTCTATGCCATCGGCGTCGAGCGCCGCCATCAGCGCCCGGCTGTCCAGGCCCAGCGCCGGGTCAAGCACCGCGGTCACCATCCAGTAGCTATTGGTGGTGCCGGCCGGCTCTGCATTAAGAGTGAGCCCGGATACGCCGGACAGTCGCTCCGCATAGCTCCGGAAAATGGCGCGTTTGGCGGCTACCAGCTCGCCGGCCCGCTCCACCTGGCCGAGGCCGAACGCGGCCTGGAACGCGCTCATCTTGTACTTGAACGCCACTTCCCCATTGTAGAAGAAGCGGTCGCCCGGCGGTCGGCCATGATCGCGCAGCACCGCCATGCGGTCCATCAGCGACCCGTCATCGCTGACGACCATGCCGCCTTCCCCGGTTGTCATGGTCTTGGACCCATGAAAACTGAACACGCCGACCCGTCCCAGACGGCCGGCGGAACGCCCGCGATAAGTACTGCCAAAGGCTTCCGCCGCATCCTCTATGAGAGCAATGCCGTGCCGCGCCGTGACAGCGACCAGGGCATCCATGTCCGGCATTGAGCCATAGAGATCGACGGCAATGACCGCTTTTGTACGCGGCGTGATGGCCGCCTGCACAGCCGCCGGATCAAGACACCAGGTCAGCGGATCCACATCGACGAAGACCGGCCGCGCGCCCACATAGGTGACCGGCGCCGCCGAGGCGATCCAGGTGGCATCAGGCAGAATGACTTCGTCGCCGGCGCCAATCTGCAATGCCGCCAAGGCCAGATGCAGTCCCGAAGTCGCCGACGGCAGGGCCATGGCGCGCGAGACGCCGATGCAGTCGGCAAAAGCCTGTTCGAACCGCCTGACATAGTCCCCCGCCCGGTCGTACCAGGCGGTGCGGGCGGCATCGCTGACATAGGCGATTTCGCGTTCGCTGACCGACGGGCCGGCCACCGGGATACGGCGGCCGGACGGCGGCATACATAGGGGCGGCGAGGACATGGGCGGCGAGGTCAGGCTCTGACGCAGCGCAGATAGCCCTCATGGGCCACGGTGATCTGCAGCTTGTCATGGACTTCCCGGTCGGTCTCAAAGCGATCGGTGGTCTTCAGGAAGTCACGCAGAGCGGTCTTGGGGTTATCGCCCAGTCCCCACGGTCGATCGGGGAAGAAGTCGGCGGGCATGTCCTCGACACAGGTATCCATGACGATCAGATAGCTGTCCCGGGTCACCAGCGGGGCATAGAGGTCCAGCTCCCGCCGTACATGGTCGTGGGTATGCAGGGAATCCAGAATGACCAGAACCCGTTCGGCTTTGGCCGCCGCGGCGCGAACCTGCTGCATGATGCGGTCGTCCACCGATGACCCTTCCAGCAGATCAATACGACGAGCCAGCGGGTGGCTTTCGATGGCCTGGCGATTGTGCGGCCGGATATCCACATCGATGCCGAGCACCCGGCCAGGACCGCCGATGAGCTCCAGAATCGAGGCGTGCAGGACGAGCGAGCCACCACGGGCGATACCGGTTTCGATCACCAGATCGGGGCGGGTTTGCCAGAGGATTTCCTGCATGGCGACAATGTCCTGCGGAAACTGAATGACCGGCAGGCCGAGCCAGGTGAAGTGATAGGAGTATTTGTGCCGGGACACCGCATCAAACCACTGGCGAGTCAGACCGGTGACCGCGGGATCGGCTCCCATGGCAGCGATGTCGCGACGGTTTGCAGCGGCGAAGGCGGCAGAATCGTCTCCTGACGGAGCAGGCGTCTTCACGGTGGCGTCATTCATGGGACAGTGTCTCCGACGGCGTGATGCCTGTGTGGGAATCGACAGGCGTGATGTGGATGCGGGCTTCCCAGGTTCGGCCGCCATCCGTGAAGCGACAGGCCGGATGAGGAGCGAAGGTGCGCGCCCGCAGGAGATTGAGAAGATCGCGGGCCCGATAGGACCGGTCGAGATCAATGGTGCTGGCGGCGTCCAGTTCCGCCGCGCGATGGAAGCTGCCATCGGATGGCGACTGTGGCACCGGACGCCAGTCGCCACGCCGAATCCGCGGATAGGCGGTCTTGAACAGTTCAACCATCGCCGTCTGGGCGCGGTGATAGAGGGTGGCGCCGGTATCGCTCCAGTCGGTGGCGAGCGGCTGCTGAAACAGAACCGCGCCGCCATCCACACTGTCATCCACCAGGTGGAGGGTGACGCCGAACGGCGCCTGCTCCACTAACGCCCAGAAGTTGTAGTTCTTGCCACGACACCAGGGCAGCAGGCTGGGGTGGAAGTTAATGACGGCACGGGCCGGCACCGCCAACCAGGGACGGCGCAGAATGTCAGGCCACCATGCCAACAGCAGAACGTCCGGTGACGCTTCGGCCAGGGCGGCCGGCGGCGCCGCTGGCGGCAGATCGGCGGCATTGCGACGAACGCCGTTCCAACCGGCGGCGGCGAGTGTGTCAATAACGGGCGCGGCGCGCGGGCCGCAGCCGACGAACACCAGATCGTCCGGGTAGTGGGTGAGAACGTGCGACAGAGCCGCCGCGCCGACCGCACCGTCGGCCAGCACGGCCAGGCGGAAATGACCGGGTTCCGATGCGCCGCCAGTCGCGGCCGGGGCGGAAGCCGGGGTCGCGGCTGGCGGGCGGATGGTCGGACTGTCGGGAGTCATGCGGCGGGCTCCGCCACCGTTGCGGCATGGACAGCCGGTCGCGGCGCGATACGCTCCATTGCCGCCTCGAAATCGCGGGCAAAGCCCTCCTCATCACACAATGGAGAGGCCCGCATACGGTCGCGCAAACCGGCCCGCAAGGCGGCCAGTCGCGGCAGATCCTGCGCCAGCGCCACGGCTTTGGCCACATACTCGTCGCGGCTCCAGGCGCACAGGTCCTCCACCCCACAGTGGGCGAGCGCACTGTAGCTGATTCGCTGGTGCATGGAGTCGCCGACCAGGCTGATTACCGGCACGCCCATCCACAATGACTCAACAGTGGTCGTGCCACCGGTCAGGGGAAAGGTATCCAGCGAGATATCAAGCAACTGATAGGCCTGCATGTGCGGCAGGTTGGCCTTCTGGTTATCGAGAAACTGAACCCGCGCCGTTTCAATACCATGCGCCTCGAAGGCGGCGGTGACGTTGCGGATGACCGCGGCGGAATTGGCTTCCGGCCGGACAATGAGGAAGCGCGAATTCGGCACGCGCCGCAGGATTTCCGCCCAGCAGGCAATCTGGTCGGTGGTGTATTTGTATGTGGCGTTGAGGGTGCCAAAGGTGACGACGCCATCGGCCTCAGCCGGCAGAGGCCCCGGCTCGTGAATGCTGGCAAAGGCCTCCCGCGCGGCAAAGGCAAGCCACCCGTTGGGCATGATCAGCGGCTTTTCCTCGAACAGCCCTTCATGCTGCGGCGCCACATAGCGATCAAGGATCACATGGTCGATCTCTGACAGACCAGTGGTGAACGGATAGCCGAGCCATGTCACCTGGACCGGCGCCGGCCGGCGCACCATCACCTGAACCTCGGTGGACGCGGTAATGCCGTTCAGGTCAATCAGGATATCCACCTGGTCGGAGCGGATGCGGTCCGCCACTTCCTCATCGCTCATTTCGTCGATCAGGACGAACCAACTGACCAGGAAGCGTATGGCGGTCTGCACCCTATCCTGCGGCGAAAACAAGGGCGTGTAGGCGAATATCTCGAACCGGTCACGGTCATAGTTGCGCAGCAGCGGCAGCAGGAACTTGGCGACGGAATGGGAGCGCAGATCCGACGACAGCAGGCCGATGCGGATCTTGCCGTCACCGCGATCTGGCGCCGGCGGGCGGGGATAGGGTCCGCCGGCAATGGCGCGGGCGTAGGCGGCCCATGTGCGATGAAGCTCGGCCAGCCTGGCGCTGTCCTCATTGTCGGCGGCGGACACCAGGAGATTGAGGAACAGAGCCGGCAGCATACTGGGGGCCACGCGCTCGGAGAACGCCCAGATCTCGCCGAATCTATCCAGCGTGTCGAAGTCGCAGCTGGTCTTCAGAATCTGGAACATGATGGTGGCCATGTCCGAGTTCTGGGCGCCCCGTGAAATGGCCGCATGGACATACAGATTGGCCTCGTCGATGCGCTTCAACTTCGACAGGGCCAGGCACATGTTGAGCATGGGCGGCAGAAACTCCGGGTTCTGCAGCAATGCCGCCCGGTAACTGGTCACGGCGTCTTCCGTCCGGCCCTGTGCGTTATACGCATTGCCCAGCAGGTTGTGGATCAGCGCATTGTCCGGCGTCAGGGCCGCGGCGTGCGAGAGAACCTCGACCGCGCGGGCCGGCCGGCCTAGCTGAATCAGGCTGTAGCCGTAGTCGCGCAGCACCTGGACATTGTCCGGATCGCGGGCGAGATTTTCCTCGTGCAGGGCAATCGCCGCCGCATGGTCGCCGGCGCCGGTCCGGAAGGTCGCCAGATTGCCGGCGAACAGCGGGTTCTCCGGATCCAGCTCATAGGCCCGACGGATATGGGCCTCCGCTGCCCGGAAGTCACGGGTGAGCCCAAGAACCTGGCCCAGGTTATTGTGATAATTGCTATTTTCCGGATCAAGCTGAATGGCCTTGCGATACCATTCCGCCGCTTCCAGGTAGTGTGTCTGCCGTTCCAGACTGATTCCCGCATCATTGGCGTAGGCGGCCATGTGCGGCGCCAGACGCCAGGCCTCGGTAAAGGCGGCTGCCGCCTCGGGCAGCTTGTTGATGGACAGGAGAAAAGTGCCGAGAGCCTGATGGGCCACGGCCATCGCCGGGAAACGGCGCACCAGATCGCCATAGGCCGCCAGTGCAGCAGCCTCGTGCCCCGCTTTTTCACTGGCCAGTGCGAGGTTGCGCCAGTTGTCAAAACTGTCCGGCGCCTGCTCCAAAACCCGGCGGAACGCCACCTCAGCGTCCGCATAGCGGCCGGCCTCCAGCAGCACCGCGCCGAGATTGCCGCGGGCCGCCGTATTGGTCGGGTCCAGATCAAGCGCCTGCTCCATCAACGTCAGGCCGGTGGCGGTATCCCCTTGCTGGTGACGCAGCAGGCCGAGCAACTGCAGGGCGTCCGCCGTGTCGGGGGCGGCATCCAGAACATGACGATAGCCGGCCTCGGCCCGCTTCAGGTCGCCCTGGGCATGCCAGCCGGACGCCAGTTCCAGCAGGGAATAGACGGTGGTCACACCATCCTTTCCCGGTGGCGGTGCACCGGCCAGTATTTTCCTGCGTCCTGCCATGGCGGCCGAAGCGCCCCCTGCCCCGTCATGTGCGATAAATCTCCCGCCGACAGTGGTGGTTCAGGGTTGAGAAATACTTAAAGCCGGCACCGGGCCGGCCGCCACCGGGCCGGATGCATGGACGAGTGGCCGTTGCGCCCGGCAAGTCCTGCCGCCGACCGGGCAATTTCTGCCGCGATGCGGCAAGTCTGACCGGCCACCCGGCAATCCTTGCCGATCACAGGGGCGGGCCAACCGCCGCCGCGGCGGCCCGTCACGGGCGGTCGGGCGACGGCCCGGCGGCAACCCGGCAGCGATTTCCGGCCTGTCGGCACAATTTGCCGAAATTGGCACGGGTTGTGCATCACAGGCCATGCGGAGGTGCGTCCGGGCAACCGGCCCCGCCGTTCCGGCAGGACGCCGGAAACCTGTATCCAAGTAGGAGACACCCTAATGGCACTTAATATCATCTCTAACTTCGCCGCGAGCGTCGCCCATCGAAATCTGACCAAGACAGATATGGAAGTGACGGGCTCTCTGTCGAAACTGTCCAGCGGCACGCGAGTGCTGTCGGCCAAGGACGATGCGGCTTCTCTGGCCATTGGTTCACGCTTGAACGCGGAAGTTCAGGCCATGAAGCAGGCCAGCGTGAACGCCAGCCAGGCGGTCAGCATGTTGCAGATTGCCGATGGCGCCATGGCCAAGACCGACGACAT
The DNA here is from genome assembly GCA_040218575.1 of Alphaproteobacteria bacterium. Classification (NCBI taxonomy): domain Bacteria; kingdom Pseudomonadati; phylum Pseudomonadota; class Alphaproteobacteria; species Alphaproteobacteria bacterium. The sequence continues at coordinate 286,768 of JAVJRE010000002.1, forward strand.
TCTGGTTCGTATGAAGAGCCTGTCGGTTCAGGCCGGTTCCGGTAACCTGTCTTCGACCGAACGGTCACTGATTGACAACGAGTATCAGGCTCTGCTGCTCGAAGTCGACCGTATCGCTCAGGACACGGAGTTCAACGGCACGGCTCTGGTGAACGGGTCCTCGACCACGTCCACCGCTCGTTCGAGCCTGTCCGGCTCCGTCGTTGAGGCGGCTGACGGCTTCGCCAGCATTGCCTTCAACGACAGCGTCGGCAATGCCGAATTCACGGTCTCGTTCAACGCCACCACCAATGTTCTGACCATCAACAATCTGACTTCCGGTCAGAGCGAGGGTGTGGACATCGGCGCGACCGCGATCACCGGCAACAACACCCAGACGGTCAATTTCTCCAATCTGGGGGCCACCGTTGTCCTGAACTCGGCCTTCGACAAGACCGCTGATCTGACGATCGCCAATACCGTTTCGGCCCTGTCGAACGGTGGTGATATCGACAGCGTCACGGTGACGGGTGGTTCCGACCTCCTGTTCATCACCGACGCGGCCGGTACGCTGACCAGCGGTGCGACGACCGGTGCGGTTCTCATCACCTTTGATGTGGGTACCGATTCTGCCACTGGTTCGTTCGCCAATACCACTGGCGCGCAGACCATGACTATTGCCAATGGTACCAACAATGTGACGGTTTCCCTGACTCTGGAGACCGCGTTCACATCGGACGGCGCCGGCGGCACCATCACCCTGGATGCTCTGAACCACGCGGTTCAGGGTGCGGTTTCCACGAGCAACACGACCACCTTCTCGTTCAAGGTCGGCTCGGGCACCTCCGCCCAGGATGACATTTCGGTTTCCGTGGGTGCCATCAGCGTTTCCTCGCTGGGTCTTACCGGTACCGACGTGACTGATGCGGCCAACGCGGACTCCGCGTCCGGCCTGATCACCACGGCGATCGATACCCTGAACACGCGCCGGTCCCAGGTCGGTGCGGCTCAGAACCGGATGGAATTCGCCTCGGCGAACATCTCGGTTGCCATCGAGAATATGGAGGCCTCACGTAGCGGCCTTCTGGATCTGGACATCGCTTCGGAGATGTCGCGCTTCACATCGAAGCAGATCCTTCTGCAGGCTGGTGTGGCCATGCTTGGCCAGGCCAACCGGATGCCGCAGAACCTGCTGGCCCTTCTCCAGTAGGTCCGACGACAGGCCCGCAACGGCCAGGTGGGGACGGGTTCGCCCGTCCCCACTTTCCGTTTCCGGCCGTGTAAGAGAGCTAAATCTTTCCATAGTTCCAACGGGTTAGACAAAAACACCCGGCCCTGCCCCGTCCTGGAACGGTTCTTGCAACGGACTTTGTCGAGACAGGTCCCCGGGACAAGAACGACGAACATCCCATGTCAGACGTCAGCATCATCAACAATCTGAGCAATCTCAGCGTCGACGCCAACGGGCGGGTCCGCTTCAGCGGCCTGTCGAGCGGAATCGACGTGGAGGGTGTAGTCAATTCGATCATCTCCGCCAAGCGCATCCCGGTGGATCGGCTGGAAGCCAACATCGTGAGCAACACGGCGAAGATCGCGGCGATGAATCAGTTGCAGAGCCTGATGCAGTCCTACAGGGAATCCCTGAAAAACCTGCGCGGCGCCATCTCATTCGACAGCTCCAGCGACATCTTCAAGGCCAAGAGCGCCTTCGCCTCCTCGAGCCGGACTGACAGCCAGACGCCGACCGCGGCAGCGTCCATGATGGGTATCACGGTCGCCAACACCGCCTCCACCGGCTCACATACCGTGGAGATCACGCAGCTCGCCAAGGCGCATAAGGTGCGCAGCCAGTCCTTCAGCTCTCTGGCGACCGGCCTCGGCCTTGCCGGCAGCTTCTCGATTGTGAACGCGGACGGTGACAGCAAGGCCATCACAGTGACGGCCGGCGATACTCTGGCCGACGTCCGCTCACGCATCAATAACGCCAATAGTGGCACCGACGCCACCGGCGTCACGGCCTCTATCCTGTCAGTGTCGTCCAGCGAGCACTATCTGGTGCTGACCAAGGACGATACCGGCGAAGATCTTCTGCTGAGCGAGGAAGGCACGGTACTGGCCGGGCTCGGCCTGTCGACCAATCACGGCACGTCGACCTACCGCACCGGATCCGCCACCAGCAAGGTAGCCATGGCCGATGGCTTTTTGCGAATCGCCTCCGACGGCACCCAGGGCGATGCTGCCTTCGCCATCAGCTATGACAATGCCACACGCACTATCACGCTCCGTCGCGGTGACGGCGCCACCGATACGGCGATCCTCAGCAGCAATGTCCTGTCGCCGGGCGCCACGGAAACGGTCGCGTTCTCCACCTTCGGCATGTCGATCACCATCGACGACAGCTTCGACAAGGGCTCTGATCTGACCCTGGACGCAGACAGTTCGTCAGTCACCGGCGGCACCGGTGCGATTACCGACAGCACCATCGTGATATCCGGTGTGACCAATGACATGTCGGCCATTTCGTCAAAAACCCTGACATTCTCCGATCTTGGGACGCCCGCCGCCATCACCGTCACGGTCGGCGGCTTCAGCGGCACATTCGATGGCACCAGCACCGGCGCCAAGACCGTGACGTTGAGCGACGGCAGCGGCAACGCCCTGGAAGTGAGCTTTACCGTCGCCACCGTGTTTGACGGCACGGAAAGCGCGGCGTCCATTACGTTGAACGAACTGGACAATCTGGTGGGCAGCAGCGGTGACGCCGCCTTTACCACCCAGATGCAAGCCGCCCAGAACGCCCTGATCAATGTTGACGGTTTCACCGGGGTCAGCCGCAGCTCCAACACCATCACCGATGTCCTGCAGGGTGTGACCCTCAGCCTGTTTCAGGCAGAGGTGGGAACCACCATTACCATGGACATCGAACGCAACCTGACTGCAGTCAAAGAGGCCATTACCGGTTTCGCCAGCGCCTACAATGACGTGAAAGTCTTCCTCAATCAGCAGACCGCCTTCGACCCGGCCACCGGCGCCGCTGTCGCCGACAACCCCGATACCACCGACGTGGACGAATCTGCGCAACTGGTGGGCAACCGGACGGCGGCCGACATCGAGCGGCGCCTGGCGGCAGTATTCGGCGGTGGCGCCGTGGGCCTGACCGGCTCGGGCGCTCTTAGCGTCCTGGCGCAGATCGGCCTGACATTTGTCGACAATGACGATGTCGCCGATCCGCTGCAGGTCGATACTCTGGAACTCAACGAAGCGACTCTGGACGAAAAGCTGCTGGCCGATCCCGACGGGGTTCGGCGCCTGTTCGCCTTTGATTTCTCCAGCTCCGATCCGCGCATTTCCCTGCTTAGCTGGACCAGCGCCACCACACCGCAAAGTGGCGGCTATGTGCTCAATCTTGGTGGAGTCGGTCCGTCTCAGCACACCGGCGCCGCGGTTGAGAACAGCACCGCGCTACTCAACGACTCCGTCAACGGTGCCGGCGCCACAACGTCCGGCAGCTTTTCGGTCAACGGCAACGCTATCGCCTATGACGTGACGACAGATACGCTGACGACTCTGGCCCAGGCCATCAACGATGCGGCGATCAGCGGTGTCACGGCATCGGTTGTCGCGGACTCCAATGGCGACTTTCAACTGCGCGTTCTGGGTAGCGTCCCGGTCACCGTCGATGGCGACACCGGCGATCTGCTGGCCAGCATGCCGTTCGCCGCCAGCCGCTACATCCCGAGCCAGGCCAATATCGGTGGCGCTGCCGACGGCAGCGACAACGGCACGGTAACGATCAGCGGCCAGACCCTGACCATCACCTCCAGCTCCGGCGGCGAGGGCCTGAAAGTCTTCTTCCAGGGGGTCAGCGACCTGTCCGGCGTCGCCCTCAACTTCTCTACCGGTATCGGCACCCTGTCATATGATGAGGTGAATTCGATGCTCGACGAAGCCACCGGCATTCTCGATACGGCGGTGGACGGTCTGCAGGACGAAAACACCAACGCCCAGACACGGATCGATGAGATGCTTATTCGCATCGAACAGCAGCGCCAGGTCCTGACCAACAAGTTTCTGGCCATGGAACAGGCTATCTCCTCGGCCACCAATCTTCTCGAACAATTAACCTCCATGACCAATTCTCTGACCCAGAACAGCTAGGTACCGCGGTCCGCCAGGACAGCGAGCGAAACATAAAATTTTCGCAAAATCGGAGACAATGATGGATCATCGCGCCGCCCAGACATACAAGAGCCAGCAGGCCATGACCGCCTCACCGTCCCGCGTCGTCGCCATGCTGCTGGACCGCGCGATTACCTCCCTGCGCGAAGTGATCCGGGCCATTGACGATGGCAATGTGGAGATGCGCTGGCGCGCCAACAAGCGGGCCATCGATATCCTGAGCTACATGTGGGGCGCCCTGGACCAGGACAAGGGCGGTGAAATCGCCGCCAATCTGGGCCAGCTTTACAAGTTCATGATTGTCCGGCTGGGCCAGGTGGACAGTGGCAATAACGCCACCCCGGCAAAGGAAGTCATTGCCCTCCTGGAGCCATTGCACCGGTCCTGGACATTGCTTGCGGACGGCCATACGGCGGCGAGCGACGCGGAGGCGGAAGCCGCCCTCAACGGTCGGAGCAGTACCGGCACGTCGACACAGGCCAGAACGCCGGACCGGTCAGACTCTCTGAAGATGATTGAGGCCATGCCGCGCATGGCCATCCGCGCCTGACCAGCCGGGCAGAAGCCGAACGGACAGAGCGCCTTGCAGGCGCTCTTTTCGTATCCGCACCACCCCTCTCGCAAAACGCCCCGGGCAGGCACCTCGGCAAGACTGGCCGGGCGCGGAAAATCCTGCCCCGCTGCCCGGCAATGTGTGACAGACCGCCCGGCCCGCGATGCCCGGCTAACCCCATCGGTCCGGGTATTTCTCTTTATATACAGGCTTTTAAGACGCCACAGGCGACTGGCCCGGCGCTTGCAGACAGAGGGCACGCGCTGCCCGCCTCCCTCTACCCACGCCCCAGACGGTCGTGCCGGGAGGCCGGTGCAGCAAGGATCAATGCAAGGAGCCCGGACCCATGGCCCTCAACGTAATCTCCAATCTGGCTGCGAGCGTCGCCCACCGTAATCTGGCGCAAACCGACATGGAGGCGAGCCGCTCGCTGGCCAAGCTGTCGTCGGGCCAGCGTGTGATCTCGGCCAAAGATGATGCCGCATCACTGGCCATCGGCTCGCGCCTGAACGCGGAAGTCGCGGCCCTGCGCCAGGTGACCGTCAACGCCACGCAGGCGATCAGCATGCTGCAGATCGCCGACGGCGCCATGAGCCAGGTAAACGACATTCTGGTGCGGATGAAGGTGCTGTCGGTTCAAGCCGGCTCTGGCCAGTTCTCCAACACCGAGCGCTCCATGCTGGACGCGGAATACCAGGCGCTGCTGCTGGAAGTGGACCGAATTGCCCAGGACACCGAGTTCAACGGCAACGCCATGGTCAACGGGTCGTCCGCCACCACCGCCACGCGCAATACCCTGACCGCATCATCCATCGAGGCCGCCGACGGTTTTGCTTCAATCAACTTCGACGACACGGTGGCCGCCGGCGGCGATGTGTTCTTTACCATCGCCTATGACTCGACCACCAACGTGATGACGGTATCCAATCTGTCAACCGGCGAGTCTGAAGGCATCAATATCGGTGCTACGGCCATCACCGGCAACAACACACAAAACATTCAGTTCAACAATGTGGGCACGACCATTGTCCTGAACTCCGCATTTGACAAGACGAGCAGTGTCGCCATCGCCAACACGGTCGCCATCGGCGGCGGCGGCGGCGCCATCGGCAATATCACACTGGCCGGCGGCACGGCCCTGCTTTCGGTGAGCGACAACGCCGGCACCCTGTCCAGCGGGGCGACAACGGACGCCGTGCTGGTGACCTTTGACATGGGAACAGCCAGCGCCACCGGCACCTTCGCCGCTTCGGCCACCGGCGCGGTCAACCTGACCGTCGCCAACGGCACGGACACCATGGTGGTGAACTTTGACCTTAACACCGCGTTCAACAGCGACGGCGCCGGCGGCACCCTGACCATCGACGCCCTGAACCACATGGTGTCCGGCGTTCAGGCCACAAGCAATAACGCCACCTTCTCGTTCAAGCTCGGCACCGGCAATGTCGCCGGCGTTGACACGGTGTCCTTCGCCATCGGTGCGGTCAGCAACTCCGCCCTCAATATGACAGGGACGGACATCACCACCATCACCACGGCGGAAACCGCATCCACCCGGGTTACCGCGGCGCTTGACCTGATCAACGTATCGCGCGCCAACATCGGCGCCAATCAGAACCGACTGGAGTTCGCCGCGGCCAATCTGGCGGTGACCATCGAGAACTCCGATGCGGCGCGAAGCGATCTGCTTGACCTGGATGTGGCGGCAGAAATGACCGCCTTCACATCGAAGCAGATCCTGATGCAGGCGGGCGTTTCCATGCTCGCCCAGGCCAACCAGATGCCGCAGAACCTGCTGCGACTGTTCCAGTAGCCCTGACGATCCGTCAGCGCAAAGGAGACCCGCTATGACCTATCTCGACCTGCACGGCGATGATCCGGCGTGCGAATACGATGAAGAGCTTGCCCGTGATCGCGAGCTGGCTGCCCTGATCATGACGGTGCAGCACCACCTGACGGCCATCGAGTGTCTGGACGCATCCGCCAAGGCGATTGCCGACGGCGATGTGGCCGCCCGCTGTGCCGCCGTCGAGGGGGCGATGGACGCAGTGTCCACGCTGTACATGATGCTGGATCGGGAGAACGGCGGACAGCTCGCCGACAGCCTGGCGCAGATCTATGCCTTCACCATGAGCCGCATGGCGTTCATCAATATCGAGAACAACAGCGCACTGGCGGGCAGCCTGGTGACCATCCTGAAGCCACTGGGCCAGGCCTGGTACACCATCGCCAGCCAGGCGGGCGAACACAGTGATGCCCCGCTTGTAGAGGCGGCACACACAGCCAGCCGGATGCAACTGGCCGTGGCCGGTAGCAAGTAGATCTTTCGCCCCGCACAGCGACCACAGGCATCAGCATGACGACCAGCGCTATCGCCAGTTCCTTCCTGACAACCGATGACCACAAGTCCGGCGTCAGGCCGGGCCCGTCCCTGCCAGGCGGTCTGGCATCCGGTGGACAGAGCGCTTTCGCCAAAATGTTCTTCCTTGGCATGCCGGACAGCAACAACCTGCTTGGCAACCGTCAGGCCACGGATACGCCGACGGCGCCGATCGAAACCCGTCAGCGTGAGCGGCGACCGGATCCGGTGCCGGAGCGGCAGCCCGCGGCCGAACGACCACGCGACCCGACCGATGAGACGGCAATTAGGCCAGCCCATGACGACGGCCCCGCCGATGATGTCACGGTGGTGGATACGGCGGCCCCGGCACCTGAGGACTACAGCAGCGTCGCAGAACCGGGTGAAGCGGCGACGACTCAAGGCATCGCAGCCGCCCTGGCCGGCACGGTTATGACCGGCCAGGTCTTGCCGGCCAATGCCGGGGATGAGGCCGGACTGCACACCATGCGACAGCGTGGCGCTACGGCCGCCGTACCGGCCGCTAGCGCGGCCGCCGGTGAAGCCAGCATGGCCGGCAGCACAGCGCGTCAGGCGGAGACAGTGCAAACCCCGTTTGCAGCCGGCCTCGCCGGTCGCACAGCGCAGGCCGGGCTCCGGTCCGGTGAGGGTGTGGTAAACGGACCCGGCGCCACAAGCGACGGGTTGCTGACCGGCACAGCCCAAACGGGCCGGTCCATGGCCATCACCATCGATGCGGAAGCCCTGCACTCACGCCCCAGCCAGGCTCTTATCGCCCAGCCCCAGGTCCAGCCGCAGGGCCTGGATATGGCGGGTGCACCAAAGACCGCCGTGCTGGCCGGCACCGCCTTGCTGGCCGACAGCACTCTTGCCCAGACAGCCGGTCCGCGTCTGGCGCCAGGAGGGGCCGCAGCAATCAGTGGGATCAGTGGACCAACGTCAGCCCACGGCACCAATGCGGGCGCCGCGACACCGACCGCCACTCGGACCGCCGCTTCGGCGGGACCGGCCGTCGAGCAGATCGCGGTGCGCATCACCAAGGCCGCCAGCGAAGGCCTGGACCGCATCTCGGTTCAGTTGCGACCGGCTGAACTGGGCCGGGTCGATGTCCAGATGGAAGTCGGCCGGGACGGACGGGTGATAGCGGTCATCTCTGCCGAACGCAGCGAGACCCTGGACCTTCTGCAACGGGATGCGCGCAGCCTTGAGCGTGCCCTGCAGGAAGCCGGACTCAAGGCCGACACCGGAAGCCTGACATTCAACCAGCGCGGCCAGGGCGACCATGCCCAGTCCCAGGAACACGGCCGACCACTATCTTCCGCCGCCGCCGGTGACGCGACTGGTGACAGCGGCATCGCCCAAACCTTCGGCCGCACCGCCGCCCATCATGACGGCGCCTACGACCTGCACGTCTAGCCGCGCAACCGTCAGCCCAGCGAAAGCAGCCCACCATGGACATCACCTCAATCAGCAGCGCGGCGAGCCTGATCGATCCGGTCAATCTGGCCGACGACGCCGGCGTATCCCTTGGCTCCGACCTCGACACGTTTCTCAGCCTGCTGATTACCCAGCTACAGAATCAGGACCCGCTGTCGCCCATGGATACGACCGAGTTCACCTCCCAGCTCGTGTCTTTCTCTCAGGTGGAGCAGTCGATCACCGCCAATAAGAACCTGGAGCAGGTCATCGCCCTCAGCCAGGGCAGTTTCAACACCGCCGCGCTTGGCTATATCGGCATGACCGTAGAGGCGACAGGCAATGACGTGCCTTACAACGGCGAACCGCTGCAGCTCTACTACACACTGCCGGTCGAGGCGGAAGAGACACTGCTGACGGTCTTCGACGCGACCGGTCAGGTGGTCTTTCAGACGGCCGGCGAAAACGGCAAGGGCCGTCATGGATATGTCTGGGACGGCAAGGACACACTGGGCAATCCGGTGGACCCCGGAACCTACAACGTTCAGGTCCTGGGTACCGACGAGGATGGTGAACCCCTGTCCGGCGACGTGAGCTATGCCGCCGTCGTCACGGGCGTCCACACCGAAAGCGGTACTCTGGTACTTGACATCAACGGCATCAGCCAGCCGCTCGACACCATTATCTCTGTCACCAAGACCCCAGCCATCTAGCCAGCGCCACAGGGCGCAGGCCAATCAGAAGGAATAGGACATGAGCATTTACGGCGCGATGTTCTCAGGCGTGTCAGCTTTGTTCGCCAACAGCCAGGCACTGGGGATGATCTCTGACAACATCTCAAACGTGAATACAATCGGCTATAAGGCAACGCGCAGCCGGTTTGCCACGCTGGTCACGTCACAGGCCAATCCCAACAGCTACTCACCCGGCGGCGTGTCTTCCAAACCACAGTCGCTGGTCGACCAGCAAGGCCTGTTGCAGGCCTCCGCCTCTGGCACGGACATCGCCATATCCGGACGCGGCTTCTTCATCGTCAATGACAGTGTTGACGCGACGGCCGATCAGGCTACGGGATCGTTTATGTTTACCCGTGCCGGCTCTTTTTCGCCCGATTCGAACGGCTATCTGCGCAACACCGGCGGCTTCTATCTGATGGGCTGGCCAACAAACAACAATGGCGCCATTGACCTCAACGGCGACGGATTGTCCAACTCCTCCGACACTGTTCAGCGCGGCGCGCTGGTGGAGACGGAGCTGCGGCCGGTCAAGGTCACCAGCCTGATTGGCTCCGCCGCGGCCACATCATCGGCCGGCATTGACGCCAACCTGCCATCAACCGCAGCCGTCGGCGATCAGCATGTGGTGACCGTGCAGGTCTTCGACAGCCTGGGCAATGGCAACAACGTCAATCTGACATTCACCAAGTCAGCGACGAATGAGTGGAACATCACCGCGCCGCCGCCCGCCAACGCCGGCACGCTAAGCCTGACCAACTCTGCCGGCGCGGTCTATCACGCCAGTGGCCGGCTGGACTTCACGGCCAATGCAGCGCCCGGTGAAACCATAGACATCGATGGGACGACCTACAGTTTTGTTGCAGGCGCCCCGGTCGGCAACCAGATCCAGGTCGGCGCCAACCTGGCAGCGACCCTGACCAACATCGCCGCTGTTGATGCGCGCATCACCAGCGACGGCGTCTCCACGCTGAACATTATCCAGAGCGGCACCACCGCCATGACCATCGACGCCTTTACCGGCGGCCTGGCCGCCAAGATCGAGCAGACCGCCGGCATTACCGTTTCGGGTTTGATGGCGGGCACCATTGCGCCGGCTGTGGTGTTTGACGGCAACGGTGTGCCGACCTCCTTCAATGTGGCGAACATGTCCATCGGGGGCTATTCCAGCGGCGCCAGCAACAGCGCCATCGCCATTGACCTTGGCAACACCGGTGGCCCCAGCGGCCTGACCCAGTTCGCCTCCAGCTTCACCGTTGGCTCCATAACGCAGAACGGCTCTCGCTTCGGCAATTTCCAGGGAGCCCTGATCGGCGAGGATGGCATCGTCACAGCAGTCTTCGATAATGGTGAAACCACACCCATCTACCGTCTGCCCATCGGCACCTTCCCCAACCCCAACGGCCTGAACCTGGTGTCGGGCAACGCCTTCTCCGCAACTGATCGTGCTGGTGACTTTTTCCTCAATGACGCCGGCAGTGGCTCCGCCGGCGCCATCGCCGCCGGCGCCCTGGAGCAGTCGGGTGTCGACCTGGCCGAAGAGTTCACCAACATGATTATCGTGCAGCGTGCCTATTCCGCTGGAACCAAGGTCATCACCACCGCCGACGAAATGCTTGATGAACTGGTTCGGGTCAAACGCTAAGGGCCCAGCGGCAGCCCTGGCTGGATTCCAATTTAGTTAAATATTTCCATTGCTTAAGGGTTGCCAGACGAGTGGCTTCCCTTAGGCATTTGGTAAGACGGCGCGGCCTACAAATAGGCCCTCGCGTGTCATCGACCATGTCTCAAGCGAAGGCCATGCACGAAGCCAGACACAACAGTTCCGGATACGATCGCGACAGCGTCGCGCGGACCCAGGCATTCAGTGACCTGCCGCCGCCGGACACTAAGCGGTGGGTGATCCGACGCAAGGCGCAAGTGGTCGCCGGCGTTCGCAATGGCGTCATCAGCCTGGAAGACGCGTGCGCCCGCTATACACTAAGCATCGAAGAATTCCGGACGTGGCAAGCGCTGATTGAGCGACATGGCGTTCGCGGGCTGCGCGCGACCAGAGTGCAGGACTACCGCGCCGGAACAACCGACAGTGGTGCCGGACGCCACCTCCGCTAACCATTGTCTGTATACCCGGCAGAAAGTTCCCACACGCCCCGGCAATACTTGCCGCCGTTTAACACTCTATTCACCCTCACCCGCCTAGTTTGCCCCTGACGGGCGGCCGTGCCCGCCCGGCTTCGACAATTTGGCACGACTTCGCGCAATCGGTTGCATGAAGCCAGGGGGTGGACGGAGTGAATTCTCCATTTGACTTGCTTCGCAGTCTCGGCCCCATCCGGCTGATCACCATGGGTCTGGTGGTCGCCGCGCTGGTCGGGTTCTTTTTCTTTCTGACATCGCGCCTGACGACGCCCGACATGAGTCTGTTGTTCGGCGATCTTGAGGCGTCGGACTCATCGTCCATCGTCACCCGGCTGGAGCAGATGAATGTCCCCTATGAACTGCGCGCCGGCGGCACCCAGGTCTTCGTACCCGGCGACCAGGCGCTCAACCTGCGTGTCACCCTGGCCGGCGAAGGCCTGCTGACCGGCGGGTCCGTCGGCTATGAGGTCTTTGACGGCAGCGACGGCCTGACGGCCACCAACTTCGTTCAGAACATCAACCTGGTGCGAGCGCTGGAGGGGGAGCTGGCACGCACCATCCGCACCATTGACCGCGTCAAGGGCGTTCGCGTTCACCTGGTCATGCCGCAACGGCAATTGTTCAGCCGTGACAGCGAGGCACCTACCGCCTCCGTCGTACTGGACCTTGGCGGCGGCGGCCGATTTGGCGGCAACCAGATTCAGGCGATTCAATATCTTGTCGCGGCAGCCGTGCCGAGCCTGTCGCCGGACGACGTGTCGGTGATCGACACCAACGGAAACCTGCTGGCGCGGGCCGGACAGGATGGCGCGACAACCGCCTTTGGCGGCGTGACGGCACAGGAAATGCGGGCCGGCTTCGAGCAGCGCATGGCCCGTGATCTTGAAGCCCTGATCGACCGGACCGTCGGGCTGGGCAACGCCCAGGCGCGCGTCTCCGCCGAGATGGATTTCGACCGTATCACCCGCAATGCCGAGACCTACGATCCTGACAGCCAGGTGGTGCGGTCGACCCAAACCGTGGAGGAGCAAGCCAACTCCTCCGACAATGAAGGCCAGGAAGCGGTCACGGTTCTCAGCAATCTGCCTGGCGGCAACGAGCAGACGGACGCCACGGCCAGCAGCGCCAGCCAGTCCTCGCGCATCGAGGAGACCGTCAACTACGAGATATCGCGCATCGTCACGACGGAAGAACGGCAAAGCGGTCAGGTCCGTCGACTGTCGGTCGCCCTGTTGATCAACGGCGTTTCGACCATCGCTGAAGATGGCACATCAACCTATACGCCGCGCAGTGAGCAGGAGCTGCAACAGATTGAAGCTCTGGTGAAGACCGCGATCGGTTTTGATGAAAGCCGGGGCGATACGGTTGAGGTCATCAACCTGCCCTTTGCGCAAGTGACGGAAGACACGACGGTCCCCCTGCCGCCGCTGTTCTTCGGTCTTGGCAAGGAGGATTATTTCCGCATCGCCGAGATTCTTGTGCTGGCCATCGTCGGTGTTCTGGTCATCCTGTTGGTGTTGCGCCCGCTGATTACGCGCACACTTGAAGCCCTGCCCAAGCCGAAAACACCGGAAGAGCGCGCGGCCATGCTGGAAAACCAGACCCGCGAGCAGGCAGCGCTTGCGCCGCCGGAGAGCGCCGCACCGACAGAGGAGGAATCGCTTATCGACCTTAGCCAGGTCGAAGGCCGGGTCCGCGCCTCATCCATCAAGAAGATGGCGACCATTGTCGACCGCCATCCGGAGGAAACCGTGTCGGTTATGCGTAACTGGATGTACCAGGAAAGCCAGGGTTAGCCGACGATGCGCGTTCGTGATGACTATCGCGGCCTGTCGGGCCAGGAACGGGCAGCCATCCTCGTGCTGACGGTCGGC